>NZ_JBEZCX010000005.1:0-350276 GCF_040647835.1 Micromonospora sp. NPDC049240 | reverse complement strand
CTCCCCGCCGTCGCCGGGGGGGCGTTCCCGCTGCTGTTTTTGTTATTGGGGGGGCCCCTTGTTAACAGACGTCTGTTAACAAGGGGCCCCTCCTTTCACGCGGAGCGCGTTACTTCATCCGGGTGCCGGTGGAGCGCAGGTGCTCGCAGGCCTCGACCACGCGGGCGGCCAGGCCGGCCTCGGCCAGCTTGCCCCACGCCCGCGGGTCGTACTGCTTCTTGTTGCCGACCTCGCCGTCGATCTTCAGCACACCGTCGTAGTTGCGCAGCATGTGGTCCGCGACCGGGCGGGTGAAGGCGTACTGCGTGTCGGTGTCGATGTTCATCTTCACCACGCCGTAGTCCAGCGCCTCCCGGATCTCCTCCAGCAGCGAGCCGGAGCCGCCGTGGAAGACCAGGCTGAGCGGCTTCTCCTTGCCGTACTTGGCGCCGACCGCGTCCTGGATCTGCTTGAGCACCTCGGGGCGGAGCTTCACGTTGCCCGGCTTGTAGACGCCGTGCACGTTGCCGAAGGTCAGCGCCGCCATGTAACGGCCCTTCTCGCCCAGGCCGAGCGCCTCGACCATGGCCAGGCCGTCGTCCACGGTGGTGTAGAGCTTGTCGTTGATGGCGTTCTCGACGCCGTCCTCCTCGCCACCGACGACGCCGACCTCGATCTCCAGGACGATCTTGCCCTTGGCGGCCTCGGCGAGGAGCTGCTCGGCGATCTCCAGGTTCTCCGCCACCGGCACGGCCGAGCCGTCCCACATGTGCGACTGGAACAGCGGCTCCTGGCCGTTCTTGACCCGCTCCTGGGAGATGGCCATCAGCGGCCGGACGAACTTGTCCAGCTTGTCCTTCGGGCAGTGGTCGGTGTGCAGCGCGACCGTCACCGGGTAGTTCTTGGCCACCTCGTGCGCGTACGCGGCGAACGCGGTCGCGCCGGTCACCATGTCCTTGACCGACGGGCCGGACAGGTATTCCGCGCCACCGGTGGAGACCTGGATGATGCCGTCGCTCTCCGCGTCGGCGAAGCCCTTGAGCGCCGCGTTCAGCGTCTGGGAGGAGGTCACGTTGATCGCGGGGTACGCGTACCGGCCGGCCTTGGCCCGGTCCAGCATCTCCGCGTAAGCCTCGGGGGAAGCGATGGGCATGTCGAACGCTCCTTACTTACCGCTCTCGGCCGTACAGGCCGTCGTCTTTCCTCGGGTGCGCCGGACCGCGCTGTCCACCGCGGGCAGTATCCCGTAGAAGCGAACGCGGGACACAACCGACCCGGGCACCGCTCACCGTTCCTCCAGACGGTCCGGCACGGCGACGCTGATCAGCCAGCTCACCACCGACACCACGATGGCCCCCCAGAAGGCGGCCCAGAAGCCGTCGACGTGGAACGGCAGGCGCAGCACGCCGGCGATCCAGTCGGTCAGCAGGAACAGCAACGCGTTCACCACGAGCGCGAACAGACCGAGCGTGAGCAGGTAGAACACACAGCCGAACACCTTGATGAGCGGCTTGAGCACCGCGTTGACCACGCCGAAGACGAGCGCCACCACGATCAGCGTGAACACCGTGTTGCCGCCGTTGCGGCCGGTGACATGCACCCCGGGCACGATCAGCGTGGTCACCCACAGCGCGACCGCGGTGATCGCCAGCCGGATGAGGAAGCCCACGTGACCATCCTGGCATTCCGGCCACGCGCCGGGTAGCGCAATCGCCGACTCCGCGCTTCGCCCGGCTCCGAGCGGTGGCCCGGACCAGCCCGTACGGTGGTGGGGACACGGTCGGAACGAGACGCAGGGAGGGACGATGGGACAGCCCGACGAGGACTTCGCCCCGAGCGACCACCTCGCTCCGGAGGAACGGGACCCCGAGGCGGAGCCGGCCGACGCGGTCGAGCAGGCCGCCCCGGCCACCCTCGACGACACCGACGGTGAGCCGCACCGGGGCCTGGAGGTCGCCGACTGGGACGCCATGGAGCAGGCCCGCGTGGTGGGCGCCGACGAGGACGACTACCGCTGACGATGGTCAGCGCAGGCTGACGACCTGCGCCGGGTGGGCGGCGGTCCAGTCGGCCAGCCGGTCGCCACGCAACGCGGCCAGGAAGCCGTCGACGAGTGTCGGGTCCGCTTCGAAGCCGCGCGCCGTCCATTCCTGGTAGCGGACCGGCAGGCCGAGCGCGACCGGGTCGGCGGTGCCCGCCCGAACGGCCACGGAGAGCAGCGCCGGCAGGGACAGGTCACCGGTGTCCGTGGTCAGGGCCGGGCCGACCTGGCCGACCAGCCGGCCGAGGCGTACCGGATCGGTGGTGATCCCCTGCTCGTGAATCTGGCGGAGCAGGCCGGCCGCGTACCGGAGCGCGTTGCGTTCCCGGTCCAGCACGGCGTCGCGCAGGCCGTACCGCTGTCGGAGCAGGTCCACCGCCTGCGCGCCGTCGAGGCGCTGACAGCCGGCCGGGAAACGCCGGTCGGTGTGCACCGAGCGCACCGCCGCCGGCAGGCAGACCGGTACGCCGCCGACCGCGTCGGTGAGCGTCCGGGTGGCCTGGTAGGTGAGCACCGCCCCGGCGTCCACCCGCGCCCCGGTCAGCCGGGTGACCGCCTGGCGGGTGGCCCGGTAGCCGGCCGCCAGGTCACCCGACCCGGCACCCAGGGCGAAGGTCGCGCTGAGCTTGTCCGTCCCGCCGCCGGGCATCGGCACGAGCAGGTCACGCGGGATGGACACGAGGTAGAGCCGGCTCCGGTCGGCCGGCACGTGCACCAGCACGATCGAGTCGGCCCGGCTCGCGTCCGCCTGGTCCAGGCCGAGCAGCAGCACGTTCAGCGCGGTGGCGGGGGGCGGCGACGGCGCGGCGGTGGCGAGAGGCGTGGGCTGTGGTGGTCGGGGCGCCACCACGGTGAAGCCGACGAGCGCGACGGCGGCCACCGCCAGCGCGGTGCCGGCCAGGCGTACCCGCCGACGGCGACGACGTCGACGGGCCACCGCCCGGTCGATGGCGGCCCGGACCGGGCCGGTGGACGGCGTCAGCGCCTCGTACCGGGCGAACGCGGCCCGCAGCTCGTCCTCGATCATGAGCAGACCTCCACGTGTTCGGCTCGGAGCGTGGCCAGGGCGCGCGAGATGCTGGACCGGACGGTGCCGACGGCGCAGCCGAGCACGTCGGCGATCTCCGCGTCGGACAGGTCCTCGTAGTAGCGCAGCACCAGCGCGGCGCGCTGCCGTCGCGGCAGCCGGGACAGCCAGGACCAGACCTGGTCCCGGTCCACCGCGGACTGGGCGTGGTCGGCGGGCGCGGGCACCGCGTCGTCCGGCTCGCCACGCAGCAGCACCCGGCGGGCCCACGAGCCGCGCCGCCAGTCCACGAACTGGTTGGTGAGCATCCGGCGCACGTACCGTTCCGGCGCGTCGGCGCGGGCCACCCGTCGCCAGTGGAGCTGGACCCGGACCATGGTCTCCTGCACCAGGTCCTGGGCCTGGTGCGGGTCGCCGGTCAACATGACCGCGTACCGCAGCAGCGCGCCCAGCCGCGCGTCGACGAACTCCTCGTACGTCACTGCACCTCCCGGTGTCCCGCTCGATAGACGGGCCCGGGGGCACCGAACATTGCGGCGGCGGTGATCAACCGTTCGGTCAATGTTCGCCGTTCGGGGCACCGGGCCGGCTTAAGGAATCTTTAAGCTCCACGGGCTCCACCTGATCATCCCCACGGGAGGACCCCCTACATGCTCAGCAACTCCACCCGGCGCTGGCTCGCCGGGTTGGGCGTCGCAGGCGCGTTCGTCGCCGCCTCCGCCATTCCCGCGTCGGCCGCGGATCCGGCCGTCCAGCTCGCGCTCTACTTCCCGAACACCACTGTCGCCCTGGGCAGCGAGGGCAAGATCGAGACGCCCTACGTGTACGCCAGCGAGCCGGTCGTGGTGAACAACCTGACCGTCCGCTACGACTACTCCGGGCTCGCCGGCAAGGCGAAGATCACCCCGGAGATCGACGGCGACTGCACCGCCCCGGCCAAGAACGTCCTGCTCTGCCAGGAGCACTTCGAGGTCGGCATCGACGAGTGGGGCATCGCCGGCCTGCTCAACATCAACATTGCACCGGCCGCAGGCGCGAGGGACGGCGACTCCGGCGACCTGAAGGTCACCGTCAGCGCCGACGGCGTGACGTCGGCCAGCCACACCGCCACCGTGAAGATCGGTGAGGGCGTCGACCTGGCGGGCGGCCCCGAGGTGACCCGCAGCGCCGCCCCGGGTGGTTCCTTCACCGCGCCGCTGGCCGTGCGCAACGCGGGTGAGACCACCGCGAAGGGCGCCGTGGTCGTCTTCGACCAGGACTACGGCATCCGTACGAGCAAGCACTACAGCAACTGCACCTACGTGGAGGACTGGCTGCGCACCTGCTCCTTCCCGGACCTCACAGTGGCCGGCGGCGAGACGTTCGCCGCGACCGTGCCCTACACGGTCGCCAAGGACGCGTACGCACCGGGCGCCGACTACGCGTACCACAACTGGATGACGGTCGCCGAGTTCGACGACTTCACCGACTACCTGGACAGCCAGGACATCTCGGTCGGCAAGCCGGGCACCGAGGGGCCGCTGGTGCTCACCAAGCAGTCCGCCGTGCAGGCCCGCTCCTTCCAGGCCGACCCGAACCCGGAGAACAACTGGTCCGGCATGGAGGTCAAGGTCACCGGCAAGAACGGTGTCGACCTGGCCGCCATCGGCGACTCGGTGTCCGGCAAGAAGGGCGACGTGGTCAAGGCGACCGTGGGCGTCCGTAACAACGGTCCGGCCACGCTCGACTTCGGCCGCAGCGGCTCGCCGGTCACCAAGATCGACGTTACCGTTCCGACCGGCACCACCGCGGTCGAGGTGCCCGACAACTGCATGCCGCTCAACGGCAACGACGGCGACTGGCAGGAGCCGGGTACGCCGGGCGCCAAGGCCTACCGCTGCTACCCGGACATCTTCATCCAGGCCGGCGAGGAGCAGACCGTCGAGCTGGGCCTGCGCATCGACAAGGTCGTGCCGAACGCGACCGGCGCGGTGGTCATCAACGCCAAGTGCGAGTGCGAGGGCTTCCAGGACGACACCAACAAGGCCAACGACGCCGCGAAGCTCGTCGTGAACGCCGCTCCGGGTGGCGACGGCGGCCAGGGTGGCGGTGACGGCGGCACGCTGCCGATCACCGGTTCCTCCACCGGCCTGATCGCCGGCATCGGCGCGCTGCTGCTCGCCGCCGGCTTCGGCGGCTACGTGGTGGCCCGCCGCCGCAAGACCCGCTTCGTCGCCTGACCGAACCACACCGGGTGCCCCGCCGACCACACCGGTCGGCGGGGCACCCCCACATCCAGAGCACCCCGAAAGAAAGACCCAAAAGCAGCACGGTCCGACGGGAAACGACCACGACAGGGTTTCCGGGGGAGCCCGACCCGCGCAGGGATCAAGCCTGACCGCCCGGAGCGGGTCGGGCTCCCCCGGAAACCCCCACGACACCAAGGCAAAGATCAAGGAACATCAACCAAGTGCTGCTGACCCTCACCACGACCCACCGCCCCGCCACCGACCTCGGCCACCTCCTCGTCAAGCACCCGGACCGCGTGCAGAGCTTCGACCTGCCCGCCGGCACCGCGCACGTGTTCTACCCGGAGGCGGACGAGGCGCGGTGCACGGCGGCGCTGCTGGTCGAGGTGGACCCGCTGAAGCTGGGCGGGGGCCGGGGCCGCCGGCAGTCGACCTCCCCGGAGGGCTTCACGCTCGGGCAGTACGTCAACGACCGCCCGTACGCCGCCTCCAGCCTGCTCTCCTCGGCGCTGACCAAGGTGTTCCGCTCGGCGCTGCGCGGCGAGTCCCGGGACCGCCCCGAACTGGCCGCCACCGACCTCCCGCTGACCGTACGGGTGCCGGTGCTGCGCTGCCGGGGCGGTGCCGAGCTGGCGGTACGTGTCTTCGCCCCGCTCGGCTGGACCGTGACGGCCACCCCGGTCCCGCTCGACGAGACGTACCCGGACTGGGGTGACAGCCGCTACGTAGACCTGACGCTGACCGGGACGCTGCGGCTCGCCGACGCCCTCAACCACCTGTACGTGCTGCTGCCGGTGCTGGACGACGCCAAACACTACTGGGTCGCCCCGGACGAGGTGGACAAGCTGCTGCGGGCCGGCTCCGGCTGGCTGGCCGACCACCCGGAGCGGGGCCTGATCACCCGCCGCTACCTGGCGCACCGCCGGGCCCTGGCCGGCGCGGCGCTGGCCCGCCTGGCCGAGCTGCGCCTGGCCGACGAGCCGTCCGCCGACGACAGCGTCGACCCAGGCGCCGCCGAGGACGCGCCGGCCGGGGACGCGGACCCGCGTCGCACGTCGCTGGCGGTACGCCGGCGGGAGGCGGTGCTCGCCGCGTTGCGCGACAGCGGCGCGAGCCGGGTGCTGGACCTGGGCTGCGGTGGTGGCGCGCTGCTCACCGCGCTGGCCGCCGACCGGCGGTTCACCGAGGTGGTGGGCGTCGACGTGGCCGACCGGTCGCTCGCCACGGCGGCCCGCCGGCTGCGGCTGGACCGGCTGCCGGAGCGGCAGCGGGACCGCATCCACCTGCGGCAGTCGGCGCTGACCTACCGGGACGACCGGCTGCGCGGCTACGACGCGGCGGTGCTGATGGAGGTGGTCGAGCATCTCGACCCGCCCCGGCTGCCGGCGCTGGAGGACGCGGTGTTCGGCCACGCCCGCCCCGGCACGGTGGTGGTGACCACCCCGAACGTGGAGTACAACGTCCGCTACGAGGGACTCGCGCCCGGCCGGTTCCGGCACGCCGACCACCGGTTCGAGTGGACCCGGCCCGAGTTCGCGGCCTGGGTGGCCCGGGTGGCGGCGGCGCACGGCTACACCGCCACGATCGGCGGCGTCGGCGACGACGACCCCGAGGTGGGCAGCCCCACCCAGCTGGCGGTCTTCACCCGGAACGACCGCGACGACCGGAAGGAGGAGACGAGCCGATGACCGTTCTGGACATTCCCGAGCTGGCGCTGGTGGCGCTGGTCGGCGTCTCCGGCGCCGGCAAGTCCACGTTCGCCCGCCGCCACTTCGCGCCCAGCCAGGTGCTCTCCTCGGACATGTTCCGTGGCCTCGTCGCCGACGACGAGAACGACCAGTCGGCGTCCGCCGACGCGTTCGACGCGCTGCACCACGTGGCCGGCATCCGGCTACGACGCGGTCGGCTGACCGTGGTGGACGCGACGAACCTCCAGCCGCACGCCCGGGCCGGGCTGATCCGGGTGGCCCGGGAGCACGACGTGCTGCCGGTGGCGATCGTGCTGGACGTGCCGGAGACGGTGGCCTGGGAACGCACCGAGGCGCGCACCGACCGGACGCACGGCCGGCAGGTCCTCACCCGGATGCGGCGTGACCTGCGGCAGTCGTACGGGCGGCTGGCCCGGGAGGGCTTCCGCAAGGTGCACGTGCTGCACGGGGTCGAGGAGATCGACGCGGCCGAGGTCCGCTACGAGAAGCTGTTCAACGACCGCCGCGAGCTGACCGGCCCGTTCGACATCGTCGGGGACGTGCACGGCTGCCGCGCAGAGCTGGAGGCGCTGCTGTCCCGGCTCGGGTACGCGCTGCGCCGCGACGACGCGGGCCGCCCGGTGGACGCGTCACACCCGTCGGGGCGTACCGCGGTCTTCGTGGGTGACCTGGTGGACCGCGGCCCGGACTCGCCCGGCGTGCTCCGCCTGGTGATGGGCATGGTGGCGGCCGGGCACGCGATCTGCGTGCCGGGCAACCACGAGCAGAAGCTGCTGCGCAAGCTGCGCGGCCGGGACGTGCGGCTCACCCACGGCCTGGCCGAGACGATGGCGCAGCTCGCCGCGGAGCCGGCGGAGTTCGTCGCCGGGGCGGAGGCGTTCATCGACGGCCTGGTCAGCCACTACGTGCTCGACGGCGGCCGGCTGGTGGTGGCGCACGCCGGTCTGAAGGAGGCGTACCACGGCCGGGCGTCCGGCCGGGTGCGGTCGTTCGCGCTCTACGGCGAGACCACCGGCGAGACGGACGAGTACGGCCTGCCGGTGCGTTACCCGTGGGCGCGCGACTACCGGGGTTCGGCCATGGTCGTGTACGGGCACACGCCGACGCCGGAGCCGGAGTGGGTCAACAACACGATCTGCCTGGACACCGGCTGCGTGTTCGGCGGCAAGCTGACCGCGCTGCGCTACCCGGAGAAGGAGCTGGTGGCGGTCCCGGCGGAGCGGGAGTGGTACGCGCCGGCCCGCCCGCTGGTCCCGCCCGCCCCGGCGCGGCCGGACACCGTGCTGGACGTGGCGGACGTGACCGGTCGGCGGCACCTGACCCACGCGTACGGGTCGCTGACCGTGCCGGCCGAGAACGCCGCCGCCGCGCTGGAGGTGATGAGCCGGTACGCGCTGGACCCCGGCCGGCTGGTGTGGCTGCCGCCGACCATGGCGCCCTGCTCCACGTCGACCGTGGAGGGGTTCCTGGAGCACCCGGCGCAGGCGTTCGCCGACTACCGCGCGGCCGGCGTCGACCGGGTGGTGTGCGAGGAGAAGCACATGGGCTCCCGCGCCGTGGTGCTTGTGGAACGGGAGCCGGGCCGGTTCGGCGGCGGGGCGGTGCACACGCGTACCGGCCGGCCGTTCTTCGGGCCGCCGCTCGACCACGAGCTGCTGGCCCGGGTGCGCGCCGCGGTCACCACCGCCGGTCTCTGGGCCGAACTGGACACCGACTGGCTGCTGCTCGACACGGAGCTGCTGCCCTGGTCGGCGAAGGCGGGCGGCCTGATCCGCGAGCAGTACGCCAGCGTGGGCGCGGCCGGCCGGGCGGCGCTGCCGGCGGTGCTGGCCACGCTGGACGCCGCGGGCGGGCGCGGGCTGCCGGTGGACGGGTTGCGGGCGCGGATGGCCGAGCGGGCCGCCGAGGTGACGGCGTACTCGGCCGCGTACCGGGCGTACGTCGGTCCGACGGACGGGTTGCGCGGCGTCACGCTGGCCCCGTTCGCGGTGCTGGCCGGTGCCGGGGCGAGCTACGCGGACCGGAACCACGGCTGGCATCTGGCGCTGGCGGACCGGCTCCGCACGGCCGACCCGGAGTTCTTCACGCCGACCCGGCGGCTGGTGGTGGAGCTGGCCGACGAGGCGGCGGTGTCGGCGGCCACCGACTGGTGGCTGGCGCTGACCGCCGCCGGTGGCGAGGGCATGGTGGTCAAGCCGTACGCCGGCCTGGCCGCCCGGTCGCCGAAGGGCTCGTTGCTCCAGCCCGGGATCAAGTGCCGGGGTCGGGAGTACCTGCGGATCATCTACGGTCCCGGGTACACCGAGCCGGCGCAGCTCGCCGCGCTGCGCAAGCGTTCGCTGGGCCGCAAGCGCGGCCTGGCGTTGCGGGAGCACGGCCTGGGCCTGGCCGCCCTGGACGCGCTCGCCGAGGACGCTCCGCTCTGGCGTCGTCACGAGCTGGTGTTCGCGATCCTCGCCTGCGAGTCCGAGCCGGTCGACCCGCGCCTCTGACCCCCGCCCACCCCGGGGGCAGGGGGTGGGCGGGTACCCTATGTGGCCGTGGACACAGCAGAGAAGACCCGGATGATCTCCGAGAACGTGGCGTTGAACCCGCTCGACCCGAAGGACCTCATCCACACCTTCGGGATGATCGGCGTCTGGGCGATCCTGTTCGCCGAGACCGGTCTGCTGGTCGGCTTCTTCTTCCCGGGTGACTCGCTGCTCTTCCTGGCCGGGGTGGCCGCCTCGCCGGTGGCCGACGCCATCTTCGGTGACGGCACCCGGCTGTCGCTGGCCGGGCTGATGATCGGCGGCCCGATCTGCGCGATCGCCGGCGCGCAGCTCGGGCACTGGCTCGGCGCGCGTTACGGCCGACGCATGTTCGACAAGCCCAACTCCCGGCTGTTCAAGCGGGAGTACGTGGCGAAGGCGGAGTACTACTTCCAGAAGTTCGGCCCGGCCAAGGCCGTGGTGCTGGCCCGGTTCATCCCGATCGTGCGGACGTTCCTGAACCCGGTGGCCGGGGTGCTCGGCATGCCGGCCCGGCAGTTCTTCGTGTGGAACGTGGTCGGCGCGGTCCTCTGGGTGGACGGCATCCTGCTGATCGGCTACCTGCTGGCCCGCCAGATCTACGACGCCATCGGCGACAAGATCGACAGGTACATCCTGCCGGTCGTCGCGTTGATCATCCTGATCTCGGTGCTGCCGATCTTCTTCGAGTTCCTCCGCGACCGGAGGGCGCGCAAGCGCGGCGAGGCGGTCGCGGTGATCGCCGCGGCGACCGCGGCCGGCGCCGTGGACGCCGCCCGGGACGCCCTCGACGGCGACGACCACCCGCACGGGCACGGCGGCCAGCACCGCCGCTGACCGGTTCGGACACACCGAAGGCCGGCCCCCGGGCGGGGGCCGGCCTTCGCGTCTGACCTGTCGGGTCGCGGGTGACACGGATGACGACAGCCGTCACCGTGCGTCGATGGCGCCACCCCTGGCACGCCACCGGTCACCCACATCCGGGCGGAACGGCCTGTCGGGTTCGACGCGCGTGTCAGCGCGCCGGGACCCGGCCGGCCGACCCGTCCGCAAACGGGCCGTGGTGTCAGCGAGCCTTCTTGGTGGCCCGCTTCCGCGGCGGGGTGAGCAGATCCGCGATCGTGGCGATCGCGGTCGGCACCAGCCGGTAGTACGCCCAGACACCGCGCTTCTCCCGCTCCAGCAAGCCGGCCTCGGTGAGGATACGCAGGTGGTGACTGACCGTCGGCTGCGAGAGGCCGAGCGGCGCGGTGAGGTCACACACGCACGCCTCCCCCTCGGGAGCCGACTGGATCAGGCTGAGCAGCCGCAGCCGGGCGGGGTCGGCGAGGGCCTTGAGGACCCCCGCCAGCCGCTCGGCGTCGGCGCGTTCGATCGGCTCGCCGGCAAGCGGCGAGATCTGAGGCATGGTCATTTCAGCCAACGCAGTTCCCACGTATTCCATCCTTCCACCAGCAGCATCGATCCGCCTGCATATCAGCAGATCCGAATCGGCAAACTTTTAGGCCACAAGGCCGAGGTCAGCCAACGTATAGGCCGCCCGATAAGGCAGTCCGGCGGCTCGCACCGCGTCGCCGGCGCCTCGATCAACAATAACCGCCACGCCCACGACTTCCGCGCCCGCCTCACGCAACGCCTCGATGGCGGTCAACACACTTCCGCCCGTGGTCGAGGTGTCCTCCACCGCCAACACCCGACGCCCGGACACGTCCGGCCCCTCGATCCGGCGCTGGAGGCCGTGCGCCTTGCCCGCCTTCCGGACCACGAAGGCGTCCAGCGGGCGGTCGGTGCCGGCCGAGGCGTGCAGCATCGCGACGGCCACCGGGTCGGCGCCCAGGGTCAGGCCACCGACCGCGTCGTACGCCCAGTCCGCGGTGAGGTCGCGCATCACCCGGCCGATCAGGGGAGCGGCCTGGTGATGGAGCGTGACGCGACGCAGATCGACGTACCAGTCCGCCTCACGGCCCGACGAGAGCACCACCCGACCGTGGACCACAGCCAGGTCAGTGATGAATTTACGCAGGTCGTCGTGGTCGCCCATGGCGATAGAGCGTACTTCCCGAGTCTGTACGCCGTCTGCGGGGCCCACCGCCGTCAACCCTCCGGGCGACCGACGAGTGGCGATGCCCGGCTACGCTGTGCGACCGTCCATCCCGGCCCGGCGACGGATCGACCCGATCGCCGGGTGCACCGCCCGGTCACCCACCAGCCCGGTCGACAGCTCCCCGGGTGTCGCGCGTGAAGCCGCGCAGCAGCCGTTTCGGCGCGTGCCGCAGCCCGGCCACGGCCAGCTTGTACTTCCAGTCCGGAACGCTCACCAATTTGCCTTTGCCCAGGTCACGCAGCCCTTCATCGACGACGGAGTCGGCCCGCAGCCAGGCCCAGGCGGGCAGTCGGGACATGTCGATGCCGGTTCGCTCGTGGATTCCGGTACGGGTGTAGCCGGGGCAGAGCGCCATCACGCGTACACCGAGCGGAGCCACCGACTGGCCGATCGACTCACTGAAATTGGTCACCCACGCCTTGCTGGCGGAGTATGTCGATCCCGGCATGGGCACCCCGAACCCCGCAACCGAAGAGACATTTATCACTGCCCCATGACCTCGTTCGATCATCGGGCCGAGAGCCGCGTGGGTGAGCCGGAGCACCGCCAGCACGTTGAGCCGCACCAACCGCACCTCGTCCGGGACCGCCGACCTGACGAACGGAGTGTCCAGACTGACCCCGGCATTGTTCACCAGCAGGTCCACCGGCGGGCCGGCGGTCAGCCGGCGCTCGACCACGGCCCAACCGTCGTCGGTGGACAGATCGGCCGGCACGGTCCTGACCTCGCCGCCGTGCCGGCCGGTCAGCTCGGCCGCCAGCGCGTCGAGCCGGGCGGCGTCCCGGGCCACCAGCACCAGGTCCCACCCGTCGGCGGCGAGCCGGCGGGCGAACGCCTCGCCGATCCCCAGGCTGGCGCCGGTGATGAGGGCCCGGCGACGGACGGGTGCGGCGGCGTCGGTCATGGACGATCCTCCGGAGGGGGCGGGCCGGACGGGGACGACGGGGGCGCGGACGGCGGCATCGGCGGCGCGGACGCGGGTGGCGGCTGCGGCGCGGACGCGGGTGGGTTTGAGGGCCCGGTCGGTGCGGTCAGGCCGGGTGGCGGGCCCCAGGGCGTCGGCCCGGAGGCGGGCCCGCCGGACACGGTCGCGCCGTAGCCGGTGGCCGGGCCGGACCGCGCCGGGGCCGGACGGCGCAGGAAGGCGTTCGCCGAGGGCGCCGCGAGCAGCGCGGCGACCACCACGTACCCGAGGATCTGCGCCACCAACATGGCCGCGTTCGCCGCGATCCAGAAGTTCGGGTACGCGTCGCCGACCAGCCCCAGCAGGTCGGCGGTGACCCGGTCGTCGGCACCGAGCCGCAGCGGGGCGGCCCGCTGCCCGACCAGCGTCGCGAACCCGCAGCAGCCGCAGAGCAGCCCCAGCCCGGCGACCGCCCAGGTGGCCACCCGTGCGCCGGGGCGACCGGAACGCAGCCCGAGCGCGAGCCCGACCAGCAGCAGCGCGGCCAGCACGCCGAGCACGGCGGCCAGCACGGTCGAGCCGCGCAGCAGGCCGGCGACCCGGTCGATGTCGTCCCCGCCCGCGTCGGTGCCCGCCGCGGCGGCCCGGAAGCGGTCCACCGTGCCGCCGGCGATCACCAGGTTCGTCGCCGCGTACGCCACCGCGCCGACCGCCATCAGCAGCAGCACCGCCACCGCCGCGACGACCGTGCCCGGCCGGCGGGGCGCGGCCCGATCGGGGTACGACACGACAGGTCCCTCCGGTAGGCGTCGGCTTGCAACCTACTCGGAGGGACCGTCGGCGTCGCTGATATCCGGACGTCAGTTTCCGGAGGGCGGCTCCGGGTCACGGCGCTCGCCCGGCTGACCGGTCGGCCCGGTCGGTCCGGCCGGTCCGGCCGGCGGCGTGGTCGGCGGCTGGTCGGGGGTCGACGGGTACGCCGGGTACGCCGGGTCGCCCGCCTGCCCCGGAGCCGACGGGTAACCGGGGTCGGCCGACTGGCCCGGTGCCGACGGGTACGCCGGGTAGGCGCCACCCGGCACCGGCGGCTCCCAGCCCGCCTTCGGCTTGCGGAAGAACTCGTTCGCCTTCGGCAGCGCCAGCAGGATCAGCGCGCCCAGCAGCGCGAGCAGCGCGACGACGCCGAGCAGCGTGCTGACCGGGGCGAACCAGGACGGCAGCGCGTCCTCCAGCCGGCGCTGGATCTCCTGCCCGCTGGGCAGGTCGCCGCTGGTGTTGCCGCCGCCCATGGTGCCGCCGGAGACGCCGTTGAGCAGGCTGCCACCGGTGCAGCAGAACAGGATGCCGCCCACCACCCAGGTGGTGATGCGGGAGGCGTTCTTGCCCCGGTTGTTCAGCAGCGCCAACACGACGAGACCGGCCGCCAGCAGCAGCGACAGGATCGACGTGCCGATGGTGAAGGCGTACGCGACGTCGCCGGCCGACTCGGCCGAGGTGCCGGCGTACGCGTCTTTCAGCACGTCCCGGATCTTGCCGATGACGGACAGCGTCACGATCAGGTTCAGCACCTGGATCGCGGCGACGAGAATGAGCAGCCAACTGGAAAGCGTCACCACACTGGGACGCGCGCGGGGCGAGGTGCCCGGAGCATCGACCATGATTCTCCCTCCCTGGATGAGATCACCACCGTAGCGATCCCGGGCCAGGTGAGCACGGCAGAAGGGCTCAGCGGTCGGCGGCGCGGCGCAGCCGCCGGTGCTCGGCGGTGACCACGCCGAGCAGCCTCAGGTCGAGCGCGCCTGTCGGTCAGCCCGCCGGGCAGGCCGCTGAGCACCAGGTCGAGCGCGTAGAAGTAGTCGGTGCGGGCGGTGACGAACTTGCCGACCTCGTCGATGAAGAGCCCGAACCCGAAGCCACCGACCACCGCGCCGGCGGTGCGTGGCCCGCCGCCGAGGAACACCAGCGCGATGCCCAGGCCGACGACGAGCAGCAGGCCACCCCGGAGCACGTGCGCGATGTGCAGCCCACCGCCGCCGAGCTGCGGGTAGTTGGCGGCCTGGAGGTAGGCCCGGACGGCCAGCACGGTGACCACACCGGAGAGCACGAACGCCCGGAGGTACGCGGCGGCGTCGATCGCCCGGGTCGGCAGCCGGCGGTGTGCCCGCATGCTCCGAAACCTAGTAGCCGCGCCACTCCTCGCGGGCGTACTCCAGGACCCTGGGCTGCAACAGCGTGGAGGCGGGCACGTCCACCCGGCCACGGTCGGCGGGGAACGTGGCGGCGGCGGCGAGCACCGCCGGGGTGAGGAAACGCAGCGGCGGCGCGTCGGCCGGCAGGGCCAGCTCCGGCGCTGCGTCGCCGGGCGCGGCGAGCACGAACCCCCAGTCGCCGAAGCTCGGCACGTCGACGTGGTACGGCACGGTCGCGAACCCCGCCTCCCGCACCGACCGCTCGATCGACCAGTACGACCGGGGCGCGAAGTAGGGCGAGCCGGACTGCACCACCAGCCGCCCGCCCGGGGCCAGCACCGGCCGGACCAGCGCGTAGAACTCGACCGTGTAGAGCTTCGCGGTGGCCGTCTCGTCCGGGTCGGGCAGGTCGGCGATCACCACGTCGAAGCGTTGCGTGGCGGTCCGCAGCCAGCCGAACGCGTCCAGGTTGAGCACCCGTACCCGGGGGTCGGTGAGCGAGGCGTGGTTGAGGTCGCGCAGTTGCGGCTCGCTGCGGGCCAGCGTCACCACGGCCGGGTCGAGGTCGACGAGCGTCACCGAGCGCACGTCCGGATACTTCAGGATCTCCCGCGCGGCCAGCCCGTCGCCGGCGCCGAGCACCAGCACGTCGCCGTGCGGCCCGCGCATCGCCGGGTGCACCAGTGCCTCGTGGTAGCGGTACTCGTCGACGGAGCTGAACTGGAGGTCACCGTTGAGGAAGAGCCGCAGGTCGGTGTCGGTGTGGCCGACCTCCCGCACCGAGCGGGTCAGCACGATCTCCTGGTAGCGGCTGCGTTCGGCGTGCACCACCGGGTCGCGGTAGAGCTGCTGGCGGGCGGTCACCTCGAAGTCGTGTGCGGTCACCCAGGCGTACCCGAGCAGGAGCGCGACCACGACGGAGCCGGCGCCGAGGCCGACCCGCGCCCGGCGGCCCAGCTCGTCGCGGAACACCGTGAAGACCAGCACCACCCCGGCGACGGCGTTCACCGCGCCGACCACGAGCGCGCCCTTGAGCTGGCCGAAGATCGGCATCAGCAGGAACGGGAAGGCCAGCCCGCCGAGCAGCGCGCCCACGTAGTCGGCGGCGAACAGGTCGGCCACCGCGCTGCCCGCCGACTGCTCGCGGATGCGTTGCAGCATCACCATCAACAGCGGGATCTCCGCGCCGATCAGCAGGCCGAGCACGAACGCGGTGCCGACCAGCGCCGGGCCGTAGAGGTCCAGCCAGGCGAACGCCGCGTAGAGGCCGAGCACGGAGAGGCCGCCGAGCAGCGCGAGCGTCAGCTCGATCGCGGCGAACGCGGGCGCGGCCCGGGACTGCAACGGCTTCGCGACCAGCGCGCCGACGCCCATCGCGAAGACCATCACGCCGAGCACGATCGACGCCTGCCCGACCGCGTCGCCGATCAGGTAGCTGCCGAGCGCGACCAGCGCCAGCTCGTACACCAGGCCGCAGGCCGCGCAGACGAAGACCGCGAGCAGGACCGCCGCGCGGGCCGCGCGCCACCGCGGCCGCGCGGGCACGTCGACGGTCACGCTTCCTCCCGGGTACGCCCGGCGGGTCCCGCCCCGGCGCGCTGCGCGGGCCCGGCTCCCCGGAGCTGCCGTCGTCGCTGCCGCACGCCCACGGCGATGAGCAGCGCGGCGGCCAGCAGCAGGCCGGCGGCGGTGAACAGCCAGCCCTTGCGGTCCCGCAGCAGGTCGTTGCCGGCGCTCGGCAGCGGGGCCGGCGTGCCGCTCGGCGTGGCGGTCGGCGTCGCGGCGGCGGGGGCGGGCTCGGCGAGCCCGACCTCGGCGGCGAGCAGCGGCAGCACGGTCGCCGATCGGGTGATCGCCCAGCCGGGCTCGTCGACGAAGGCGTCCTCGTCCAACCCGAAGCGGCTCAGGCCCGTCGCGATCGGGTAGAGGTCGGCGTGTTCGATGTCGGCGGAGCCGTCGACGCCGACACTCGCCGAGTCCCGCGACTCGCTGCTGGAGGACGTGTAGCGGACGACCGCGGAGACTTCGATCCAGCGCGGGCACCGCGGATCGTCCCGCACCGGCACCCGGTCACCGAGGTTGGAGCCGACGCTGATCTCGGTGCTGTAGTCGTAGAGCACCCAGCCGTAGCAGATGCCCTGACCGGTGCTCGCGGCCTGAAGGAGCGGCACGGTCGCGGTCCGCTGCTCGGTCGTCGGTGCGGGCACGTCGGTGCTCTCGCCGCCCCTGATCGCCCCGATGACGCAGGCGCCGACCGTGACCCCGATGATCACCGTCCAGATCAGCACCTGTTGGCGCTTGTTCGGCGGGGTGGTGGCCTTCCCGGTCATCAACTGATGGCGGCGGCGATGATCGCGCCGGTGGCGACGTGCACGGTGGCGGAGATCCAGACCGCCGGGTGCGGGTCCGGGTCGACCAGCAGCTCGCCGAGCTTGCCGGGGGTGGCCACGTCGAGCAGCACGAACGCCGCCGCCATGAGCACCAGACCGAGGAATCCGTACGCGGCGGCGCCGACCAGCCCGAGCGTGAAGTCGTCGTCACTGGCCACGATCGCGGCGACCACGACGGTGCCGACGCCGACCAGGTTCGAGGCGAGCAGCAGCGTGGCGTTGCGGTTGCGCTCGGCCCAGATCAGCTCGTGGAGCTTGCCGGGGGTGGCCAGGTCGACAAGCAGGTAGCCGACGGCCATCAGAACCACGCCGACCACGCCGTAGGCGAGGGTGACCAGCAGATCGGTGACGAGATGCTGCACAGTAACTCCAGGGTGAGGGGGTCGGACGGGCTACTTGCCGACGCCGGGGCCGCCGCCCCGGACGGTGCTGCCTCGGCCCCAGCCCCAGCTGTTGCCGACGACGCTGTGGTACCGGGGGTACGCGGTGGACATCCGCTCCAGCAGGATCACCGAGCCGACGGCGAGCGGGAGGATCACCACCGAGTCGTCGTCGTAGCGCAGGTACACGCCGCTGCCGTCGACGTACTGGTCGGCTGGCTGCCAGGTGTCGGTGATCTCCTTCGAGACCTGGCTCGGCGACCGGTTCGAGGTGTACGCGACGGCCTGCGAGCCGATGTCCCGCCCGGACGCCCGGGAGTAGTGGTCCTGCACGTAGCCGCGTGGTGAGAAGTTGCCGTAGAAGATCGCGAATGCGGCGACCAGGGCGCCGACCACGGCGACCGCCACGCCCACCACGAACCACCGTCGGTACGTCACAGCTCCTCCACCACCGTCTCGGTCAGGACCAGCTCGTTTGTCTGGGGGTAGGCGTGCCAGGTGCGCCAGGCGACCGGGCCGCCCGGCGGGTCGGGTCGGACGGCGAGCGCGGTGACCGCGTCCTCGTCGCCGGGAAACACCCCGACCAGGGCGAACGGGTCGCCGGCCAGTTCGGCGCGGAGCGCCGCGACCCGGGTGCGCAGGCCGTCGCCGGCCGGCCGCAGCACGGTGGCGGTGAACCGGTAGCCGGCGTTCGCGTCGTGCAGCGTGTCCGGCAGGTGCGGCCGGCGGCCGGGCAGGCAGGCGACCGTCTCGGTCAGCCCGCCGAGGACCACCTGGTGGGAGGCGCCGAGCAGGCGCAGCCGCAGTCGGGTCCCGCCGGGCAGGTCGACGTCGCGGACGGCCAGCGCCGGCAGCTCCGGGCCGCCGAGCGTCAGGCTCAGGTCGGCGGCGCGGCTGTCGACGTACGGGGTCTGAAGGGCGACGAGCACGCTCACTTCACCTGGTCCGGGCCGCCTTGCGGATAGATCATCACCTCGGCGCGGCGCAGTTCCTCGCCGAGGTTCACCTCCCAGCCGGCCTCGCCGTACGCCTCGAACGACAGCCGGGCCCCACCGGGCGCCTGGTAGTCGTAGTAGCGCATGGTGCCGCGCGGGTCGAGGCCGGTGCCCTCGGTCGCGGTGTAGCGCGCCTGGCCGGACTCGTCCCAGTTGTAGCGGCGGCCGGCGATCTCCAGCGTCGGGGCGCCCGGCGTCACCGTGGCCCCCGGCTCGCTGGTCCAGAGCACCATCTCCAGGTCCGGCTCCGCCTCGACGGAGAGCCAGCGCTTCACGCCGCCGGCGTCGTCGAGCAGGTGTTCCGCCCAGCTCCAGCCGCCCTCGACCAGGTGCACCGAGCCGCGCACGGTGTACGGCACCTGGCGGATCTCGACGATGTCGCCGGGCTTGAGCGCGCGCGGGTCGCCGCGCAGCGCATCCGCGTCCCGGTCCCGGAACGGGTCACCGGGTGCCGCCTTCGGGCGTGGCGCCGAGCGGGACCTGCGCAGCGCGATCACGGCGATCACCACGCCGGCCACCCCCAGCAGGCACCCCAGCGTGGCCACCACGTACGCCACCGAACCGTTCATGACCGCCTCCCCCCAACCTGCATTGGCGGAGACGGTAACAACCCCGCGCACCTCGGCCGAAGCGCTGTTCGCTGAGTGTGCGATCAGCTACGGTCTGCCGCCGCGAGCCGCTCGGCCGCGTACTCACGCAGCGTGGTGCGGCCCATCACGCAACCGTGGAACGTGGTGAACTCGCCGTCGTCGTCGCGCAGCCGTTCCCAGGCGTTGCGGCCGGCCGCCGGATCGACGGCTTCCAGCAGCGTCGCCGCGTACGCCTTCCCCGCCGGCGAGCCCTTCTTCAGCAGCCGCTCGACCCGCTTCCGGCCCGACTCCGGGTGCTCGCGCAGCTCCTGCTCCAGCCGCCGGTACGCGTAGGTCGGAGGCAGCACCTGCCCGGCGAACCCGACCCCGCCGAAGGCCAGCGTGTCCGCCCCGTCAAGCTCCCGCACCGCCTGATCCAGCTCCCGCTTCCCACTCATACCCCACTATGTGCCCACCCCACCCCCTCCCCACCCCTCCCCCTCCCCCCTCAGGCGTTGATCAAGGAGTTTGCGTCGGCCGAGGGCCCTTCGGGTGACGCAAACTCCTTGATCAACGAAGTGGGGGTGGGAAGTGCGGCCGGCAGGGGGTGGGTAGGGGAAAGGCCCGGCCGGGAGGCCGGGCCTTTCGGGGTGGAGCGGGTCAGGCGGCGGTTACGGTCAGGGCGTCCTTCGTGTCGGCCAGGTCGACCTGGACCGTGTCGCCGTCGCGGATCTCGCCGGCCAGGAGTGCCTTCGCCAGGCGGTCACCGATGGCCGACTGCACCAACCGGCGCAGCGGGCGCGCGCCGTAGATCGGGTCGTACCCGTGGTCGGCCAGCCAGGTCCGGGCCGCGTCGGTGACGTCCATGCCGAGCCGACGGTCCGCCAGCCGGCGCCGCAGCCGGTCGAGCTGGATGTCGACGATGGCCCGCAGGTCCTCGCCCTGGAGCGCGGCGAACACCACGATGTCGTCGAGGCGGTTGAGGAACTCCGGCTTGAAGTGCGACCGAACCACCGCGAGCACCCCCTCGCGGCGCTCCTCCTCGCTGAGCGTGAGGTCGCTGATCACCGACGACCCCAGGTTCGAGGTGAGGATCAGGATGGCGTTGCGGAAGTCCACCGTCCGGCCCTGGCCGTCGGTGAGCCGGCCGTCGTCGAGCACCTGGAGCAGGATGTCGAAGACGTCCGGGTGGGCCTTCTCCACCTCGTCCAGCAGGATCACCGAGTACGGCCGGCGGCGCACCGCCTCGGTGAGCTGCCCGCCCTCCTCGTATCCGACGTAACCGGGCGGGGCGCCGACCAGGCGGGCCACCGAGTGCTTCTCGCCGTACTCGCTCATGTCGATGCGGACCATGGCCCGCTCGTCGTCGAAGAGGAACTCGGCGAGCGCCTTGGCCAGCTCGGTCTTGCCGACGCCGGTCGGGCCGAGGAAGAGGAAGCTGCCGGTCGGGCGGTCCGGGTCGGCGACGCCGGCCCGGGCGCGGCGGACCGCGTCGGAGACCGCGCCGACCGCCTCGGCCTGGCCGACCACGCGGGCCCGCAGCGACTCCTCCATCCGGAGCAGCTTGGCGGTCTCGCCCTCCAGCAGCCGGCCGGCCGGGATGCCGGTCCAGGAGGCGACCACGGCGGCGATGTCGTCCGCGCCGACCTCCTCCTTGAGCATCGCGCCGTCGGCCTGGAGCCGGGCCAGCTCCTCCTCGGCCTGCTTCAGCTCACCCTTGAGCGTGGGGATCCGGCCGTAGCGCAGCTCGGCGGCGCGTTCCAGCTCGCCGTCGCGCTCGGCCCGCTCGGCCTCGCCGCCGAGCCGCTCCAGCTCCTCCTTGGCGGTGGAGAGCTTGGTGATGTGGCTCTTCTCGGTCTGCCAACGCTCGGAGAGCGCGGTGAGCTGCTCACGCTTGTCGGCCAGTTCCTTGCGCAGCCGCGCCAGGCGCTCGGCGGAGGCGGCGTCGGGCTCCTTGGCCAGCGCCATCTCCTCGATCTCCAGCCGGCGCACCGCCCGCTCGATCTCGTCGACCTCGACCGGGCGCGAGTCGATCTCCATGCGCAGCCGGGACGCGGACTCGTCGACCAGGTCGATCGCCTTGTCCGGCAGGAACCGATCGGTGATGTAGCGGTCGGAGAGCGCGGCGGCGGCGACCAGCGCGGCGTCGGTGATGCGTACGCCGTGGTGCACCTCGTAGCGCTCCTTGAGCCCGCGCAGGATGCCGATGGTGTCCTCGATGGTCGGCTCGCCGACCAGCACCGGCTGGAAGCGGCGCTCCAGCGCCGGGTCCTTCTCGATGTGCTCGCGGTACTCGTCGAGTGTGGTCGCGCCGACCATCCGCAGCTCGCCGCGGGCCAGCATCGGCTTGAGCATGTTGCCGGCGTCCATCGAGCCCTCGCCCTTGCCGGCGCCGACCACGGTGTGCAGCTCGTCGAGGAACGTGATGACCTGCCCGTCGGAGTTCTTGATCTCCTCCAGCACGGACTTGAGCCGCTCCTCGAACTGGCCGCGGTACTGCGCGCCGGCCACCATCGCGCCCAGGTCCAGCGAGACCAGCTTCTTGTTCCGCAGTGACTCGGGCACGTCGCCGGCGACGATGCGCTGGGCCAGGCCCTCGACGATGGCGGTCTTGCCGACGCCGGGCTCACCGATCAGCACCGGGTTGTTCTTGGTACGCCGGGACAGCACCTGGATCACGCGCCGGATCTCCGAGTCCCGGCCGATCACCGGGTCGATCTTGCCGTCGCGGGCGCTGGCGGTCAGGTCGACGCCGTACTTGGCCAGCGCCTGGTAGGTCTGCTCCGGATCGGCGGTGGTGACCCGACGGTCCCCGCCCCGGACGGTCGGGAACGCGGCGACCAGGTTCTCCTCGGTGGCGCCGGCGTTCTTCAACGCGACCGAGACCGCGCCGCCGACCCGGGCCAGCCCGGCCAGCAGGTGCTCGGTGGAGGTGTACTCGTCGCCGAGCGGCCGGGCGATCTGCTCGGCGGCGCCGATGGCGTTGACGAACTCCCGGGCCAACGTCGGCTCGGCCAGGCTGGAGCCGCGCGCGGCGGGCAGCGCGTCGACCGAGCGCTGGGCGACCCGGCGCAGCTCGGCGGCGTCGGCGCCGACGGCGCGCAGCAGGCCGGCGGCGGTCGAGCCGTCGGTGTCCAGCAGGGCGAGCAGCAGGTGCCAGGGCTCCACGGTGGCGTGACCGCGCTGGTTCGCCAGCGCGACGGCACCGGTGATGGTCTCGCGGCTCTTGGTGGTGAGGCGTTCCGTGTTCATGGGCTCCCCCGGGATCGGCGTGTCCACTGGACATGACACAACCAGAGTTGAGTCTATTCCGCTCAACTCCGGGTGTGTGACCCGGGTCACTTCCCGGTCGACCGCCACCGCCAGTCGAGTTCACCGGCGGCCGGCGGCGGCCCGGGCAACGTCGGCCCCTCAGCGGTCAGGCCGGCCAGCAGAACCGCGAGGTGGCGACGGCGCAACTGCCGGGTCCGGTCCGGATCGGGTACGCGAATCGCCGCGCACCCCTCCAGCAGCAGCCCGACGTCCTGCGTCACCACGTCCGGCCGGAGCCGCCCGGCGTCGCGCGCCCGCCCGACCAGCGCGTCGACCAGCTCGTTCGCCCGCACCGCGGCGTGACCCATCTCCTCCGTCGGGGTGAAGGTGCCGGCCAGGTGCACGGTGAGGGAGTGCACGTCGGCGTCGACCACACGCTCCAGGAAGCCGGCGAGCGCGGCCCAGTCGTCCGGATCGGCAGCGGCCTCCTCAGCCGCCGCGACGAACCGGCGCAGCCCGTCGTGGCAGAGCTTGCGCAGCAGGTCCTCCTTGCCGGCGTACCGCCGGTAGAGGGCACTGATGCCGACGCCGGCCCGCTCGGCGACGGCGGCGATGGGGGCCTTCGGATCGTCCAGGAAGACCGCGCGTGCGGCAGCCAGGATCGTCTCGTCGTTGCGCGCCGCCTGCGCGCGCCGGCCGGCCAGCGGCGGGCTGTCGATCGGGTTGGGCATGGGTCGAGGATAACAGTGGAACGGATCGTTCCGCTCTGTTACTGTGAAACGGAACGAAACATTCCGTTCTGAAGGAGCAGTCATGTCGGACGCCACTCTCCGCCCGTTCCGCGTCGAGATCCCGCAGTACGCCCTCGACGACCTCGCCGACCGCCTGCGCCGGACCATCTGGCCGGGTGAGCTGCCGGGCGTGGGCGCCGCCTACGGCATGCCGACCGAGCGGGTGCGGGCGTTGGCGACGTACTGGCTGGAGAAGTTCGACTGGCGCGCGGTCGAGGCCCGGCTCAACGCCCACCCGCAGTTCGTCACCGAGATCGAGGGAGAGGAGATCCACTTCCTGTACGTGCGGTCGTCCCGGCCGGACGCCACCCCGCTGGTGCTCACCCACGGGTGGCCCGGCTCCGTGATCGAATACCTGGACGTGATCGGCCCGCTCACCGAGCCGACCGATCCGGCCGCGCCCGCGTTCCACCTGGTGATTCCGTCCTTGCCGGGATTCGGCTTCTCCGGCCCGACCCGCAGTGCCGGCTGGAACCGTTTCCGCACCGCCCGGGCCTGGGCCGAGCTGATGGCCCGCCTCGGCCACCACCGGTACGGCGCGGTCGGCAACGACGCCGGCTCGATGGTCTCGCCCGAACTGGGCCGCCTCGACCCGGACCACGTGCTCGGCGTGCACGTCACCCAGCTTTTCTCGTTCCCGTCCGGCGACCCCGCCGAGTTCGACGGGCTGACCGAGGCCGACCAGGCCGCGTTGCAGCACCTCCAGTGGTTCTACGAGAACAAGTTCTCCTTCAACCAGGTGCAGAGCCAACAGCCGCAGACGCTCGCGTTCGCGCTGGCCGACTCGCCGGTCGGCCTGCTCGCCTGGAATGGGCAACTCCTCGACGAGAGCCTTGACCCGGACTTCGTCCTGGCCAACGTCGCGATCTACTGGCTCACCGGCACCGTCGGCTCGGCGATGCGGTTCTACTGGGAGGACGCGCACGCCACCGAGCAGCCGACCGGGCCGACCACGACGCCGACCGCGCTGGCGATGTTTCCGGGCGACTTCCAGTCGATCCGCCGGTTCGCCGACCGGGACCACGCCAACATCGTCCGCTGGCACGCCTTCGAGGCGGGGCCCGAGCAGCGCGGGAGCGTCGGCGGACACTACGCCGCACACGAGGCGACCGACGTGCTGGTCGGTGACATCCGGCAGTTCTTCGCCGGGCTCCGCTGAGCGGGCCCGAGGCTCGGGTGCGAGCTGATCGCCCATCACCAGGTCTCCGCAGGGGGCAGCATGTGCCCGGCAGAGGTAGCCTCACCGGCGTGCGAGTACGTGTCGAACAGACCGCCTTACCGGGAATCGGCGTACGTCATGACCTGATGACGGAATCCGGCCGCCGGCTCGGCGTGGTCTCCCATCGCAATGGCCGCCGCGACCTGGTCCTCTACGACCCGGACGATCCCGACTCCTGTCAGCACGACATACCGCTGACCGACGACGAGGCGGAGGCGCTGGCCGACATCCTCGGCGCGTCGCTGATGCTGGGTCAGCTCTCCGGGCTGCGCGAGCAGGCCGCCGGGCTGCTGACCGAGCAGATCGTGATCCCGGCCGGCTCGAAGTACGTCGGTCGGCGGCTCGGCGACACGAAGGCCCGCACCCGGACCAGCGCGTCCATCGTGGCCGTGCTGCGCCAGGGCGAGGTGAACGTCTCGCCCGACCCCACCTTCCGGTTCGAATCCGGCGACGTGGTCGTCGTGGTCGGCACCCGACAGGGGCTCGACGGCGTCACCTCCATCCTCGCCGAGACCGACCCGGACGGCTGACGCGTATGCACGAAACCCAAATCCTGCTCGTCGAGGTCGGCGCGCTGCTGCTCCTGCTCGGCCTGCTCGGCCGGCTCAGCCGTCGCGTCGGCGTCTCGCCCATCCCGCTCTACCTGCTCGCCGGCCTCGCCTTCGGGCATGGCGGCCTGCTGCCGCTCAACGCCAGCGAGGAGTTCTTCGCCGTCGGCGCGGAGATCGGCGTGATCCTGCTGCTGGTCATGCTCGGGCTGGAGTACAGCGCGAACGAACTGGTCGGCAACCTCCGCTCTGCCGCGCCCGCCGGGCTCATCGACGCGGTGTTCAACGCGCTGCCCGGCTTCGCGTTCGCGCTGCTGCTCGGCTGGGGCTGGGTCGCCGCCGTGGTGCTCGCCGGCGTCACCTGGGTGTCGTCCTCGGGTGTGATCGCCAAGGTGCTCGGCGACCTGGGCCGGGTCGGTAACCGGGAGACCCCGGTGATCCTCTCCGTCCTGGTGATCGAGGACCTGGCGATGGCGCTCTACCTGCCGCTGGTCACCGCGCTGCTCGCCGGGGTCGGCCTGATGAAGGGCGGCATCGCGCTCGCCATCGCGGTGTTCACCGTGGTCGTCGTGCTGGCCGTGGCGATCCGGTACGGGCACCTGATCTCCACCGCGCTCTCCGCCAAGGATCCGGAGGCGCTGCTGCTCGGCGTGCTCGGCCTGACCCTGCTGGTCGCCGGTATCGCGGCCAAGCTCCAGGTCTCCGCCGCGGTCGGCGCGTTCCTGGTCGGCATCGCGCTGTCCGGGCCGGTCGCGCACCACGCCACGGAACTTCTGTCGCCGCTGCGGGACCTCTTCGCCGCGGTCTTCTTCGTGTTCTTCGGGCTGGTCACCAACCCGCTGGACATGCCGCCGGTGCTGCTGCCCGCGCTGCTGCTGGCCGTGGTGACCATGGCGACGAAGGTGGCCACCGGCTACCTGGCCGCCCGTCGGGCCGGGATCGCCGAGCCCGGACGCTGGCGGGCCGGCCTGGCGCTCACCCCGCGCGGTGAGTTCTCCATCGTCATCGCCGGGCTGGCCGTGTCGGCCGTCTACCCGGTGGAGCCGAAGCTGGCCGCGCTCGCCACCGCGTACGTGCTGATCACGGTGGTGACCGGCCCGCTGCTCGCCCGACTGCCGGACACCACCTGGTTCAAGCAGTGGCTGCGCCGACGCGCCGCCGCCACCCGACCGGTCACGGTGCCGGTGGGCGACTGACCCGTGGCCGGGCCTGATCGGCTGCTCAGCCGGTCCGGCCCGGCCAACGGTTGTCAAATTGATTCTGGGAAGGTCTACCACTGCTCCACCGAAGCGCGTTAACGTGTCGCCCCAGCAGTCTGGGTCCGCGGGTGGCCGGAGCCCCCGTCAGCGTCAGCGGAAGGTCGGCCGGTGAACGTGCGGGAAGAGACGTTCCACGGCTTCGCCAACCCGGTCGACCCGTCGCCCGCCGAGCTGCGGGCTTGGGCGTACCAACCGGACTCGGTGCCGCTGGCCTCCATGCCACCGGACTGGGACCTGCTGGTCGCCGGTGACCACCTGGTGCAGACGCTGTTCGACCTGGCCATGGACCGGTCCTGCCCGGCCCGCCGGTTCGCGCTGCACTGCCTCTACATCTACGCCGCCGACGGCATCCGGACGAACTTCCGCGCGCACCCGAAACGCCGCTTCCGCAAGCTGGTCGAACAGGCCGAACGGACCGGCGACGACCTGATGCGCAACTGGGCGCACAACAGCCGGGTGCTGCTCGCCCGCCCGGATCTCTTCGTCTACCGCGACTGGTGCGAGGGCGGCCTGGTGCGCGAGAACCGCCGCCTCTGACCCCCGCCGATCTTGGAGTTGTGGCGCCAAGGTTTGCGGTGTGTGCGCCTTTTGCGAGGTGCCATAACTCCAAGATCGGCGCGGGCGGCGGGTGGCGGGCGGCGGGTGGCGGGCGGCGGGCGAACGGGCCGGGACCCCCCGTGGGTCCCGGCCCGCACGTCGGTGGACCGTCAGGTCGATCCGCCCTGCTTCCTGCGCCGCTCGTCGTCCCTGGCGCGGTCCACACCGTGGTCGGTCTGGTCGGCGAAGCGCCCTTCCTTGACCTTGTCGCTGAAGCGGCCCTCGGTGACCCGGTCGAACCGCTCCTTGACGTTCTCGGCCACCTTCTCGAGGCGTTCCTCCGCGCGTTCCGCCACTTTCTTCGCCGGTTCCGCCATGGCTCCCCCCGCCAGCCCGGATTCCGTTTCGGGGCTTTCATCCCTGATCGGAAGCCTAGTGGAATCCACTCCGCCGCACTCCCACTTCCGCAACCTCCGGCCGGCACCGGTGGAACGCCATGGATCCCTCCGCGGCCGGGGACACCCATGGCGTTCCACCCACTTGCTCTGCAGCCATGGGGGCAACGGGAGCGACGACGGAAGGCCGGCAACGGCCCCGGGAACAGCGGGGACGTGCCGGCCCTCGGACGAGCGCGAGCAGCAGGTGTCAGCGATCGGGGGTACGGCGGGGACGCCAGACCACGAGCGCGGTGGAGGTGCGGTTAGTGGGCACCAGGTCGCCGCGGGGGAAGCCACCCAGCGACTCCAGCTCGGCGATCCGCCGGTACGCGGCGTCCAGCTCCGCCTCCAGCCGGGCCACCCGCTGCTGCGCCTCCTCCAGCAGCCGCTCCAGCCCGATGATCCGCTTGACCCCGGCCAGGTTGATCCCGTCGTCCTGGCTGAGCCGCTGCACCTCGCGGAGCAGCACCACGTCCCGGACGCTGTACCGGCGACCGCCGCCGGCCGCCCGACCGGGCTGCACCAGTCCCAGCCGGTCGTACTGGCGCAGCGTCTGGGGGTGCATGCCCGCCATCCGCGCCGCCACCGAGATCATCAGAATCTTGGCTTCGTAGGCCGGGTCACCCGAGCCGACGTACTCCTCCGACATGCCCGTTCACCTCCGCTGCCGCCGTCAACCGAATCGACGTACCCGCGCGTCGAGATGTTCCCGCGCGGCGGGCGGAGTCTGTGCCGCGAAGGTCTCCAGCGCCGCCCGCGCCTCGTCCGACACCTTCGCCGGGACCACCACGTCGAGCGTGACCAGCAGGTCACCGGCGCGCCCGTCGTTGCGTACGACGCCCTTGCCCCGGGCCCGCAGCACCCGCCCGGCGGGGGTACCCGGTGGCACCCGCAACGTCACCGTGCCGTCCAGGGTCGGCACCCGCAGGTCGGTGCCGAGCACCGCCTCGGCGTACGTGATCGGGACGTTCAGGGTCAGATCGTCCCCGGTGCGTCCGAACAGCTCGTCCGGGCGCACCTTCACGTGCACGAACAGATCGCCCGCCGGGCCGCCCCGGTCGCCGGGTTCGCCGCGACCGGCCAGTCGGATCCGCTGGCCGTCGGCCACCCCGGCCGGGAAACGCACGGTCAGCGTGCGGGTCTTGGTGACCCCGCCGCTGCCGTGGCACTCCGGGCACTTCTCCTCGACGATCGTGCCGACACCCTGGCAGTTGCGGCACGGCTCGGAGAAGCTGAACGACCCCTGGTTGCGGGTGGTCACGCCGGCGCCGTGGCAGACCGGGCAGGCCAGCGGCGTGGTGCCCGGCTTCGCGCCGTTGCCGTGGCAGGTGTCGCAGACCCCTGGTGCGCGCAGCGTCAGCGGCAGCGTGACGCCGCGGACCGCGTCGGAGAAGTCCAGCGCCACCTCGGCCTCGACGTCCCGGCCCCGGGCCGGACCGCGCGGGCGTGCCCCGCCGCCGGCGCCGCCACCGGAGAAGATCGTGCTGAACAGGTCGGTGAAGCCGCCGCCACCGAACCGGGCGTCGCCACCACCGCCGGCACCGCCGCCGCCGAACAGGTCGGAGACGTCGAACGGCGCGCCCCCGGACTGGCCCGCGCCGCGGGCGCCGCGCCGGAACGCGCCCGAGCCGAAGAGCGACCGCATCTCGTCGTACTCGCGACGCTTCTTCTCGTCGCCGAGCACCGCGTACGCCTCGGAGACGGTCTTGAACCGCTCCTCGGCCCCGGCATCACCGGGGTTGTGGTCCGGATGCGACTCCCGGGCCAGCTTCCGGTACGACTTCTTGATCTCGTCCGAGGAGGCGGACTTGTCCACGCCCAACGCGGCGTAGTAGTCCTTCTCGATCCAGTCCTTGGAACTCACCGGTCCACCCCCTTCCACGGGTCGAATCCCGGTCGTCCCGCCCGCCCGGTGCGGGCGGGCGGGACGTCACGGGTCGGCACTACTCCGGGTCCGCGACCGCGACCAGGGCCGGCCGCAGCAGGCGCTCGCCGAGTTGGTAGCCCCGGCGCATGACCTGCACGCAGGTCGGCTCCGTCACGTCGGCGGAGGTCTGGTGCGCCACCGCCTCGTGCCGGGTCGGGTCGAACGGGTCGCCCTGCTCACCGAACGCGGTCAGGCCGAACTTGCCCAGCGCGGCGGTGAGCTGGTCGGCCACACTGCCGAACGGACCCACCAGGTCGCCGTGCTCGCGGGCCCGGTCCAGGTCGTCGAGGATCGGCAGGAGCGCGGTGAGCACCCCGCCGGTCGCCTGCTCCTGGACCAGGTTGCGGTCGCGGTCGACCCGCTTGCGGTAGTTGGCGTACTCCGCCGACACCCGCTGGAGGTCGCGGGTGCGCTCCTCCAGGTCGGAGCGGAGCGACTCCAGCTCGGCGCCGAGCGGCGCCTTGCCGGTCTCGTCGCTCGGCTCGGCCGGCGCGTCGACCACGGGGGGCCCGGCGACGTCGGCGTCGCCGCCGATCTCGTCGACCACGACCTCGGCCTCCTCGACCAGCCCTTCGGCGGGCGCGTCGGCGGCGGCGTCGGCGGCGGACGGGTCGTTCGCCGGCTCCTCGGTCACCTTGCCGAGCTTGCGCTTGTCGCGGATGACGACCCGCGGCTCGTCGCCGGCGTCCTTGCCGGCGCCCGCGGAGCCACCCGGCGCCGACCCGGTGGAACCCGGGTCGGCCGCTCGTGGCGTGTCCGTCATGCGGTCACCTCATCCCTCTGCGGTGCGGATCGTGCCGGGGACCGACTGTCACTTCTTGTCCTCGTCCACGATCTCCGCGTCGACCACGTCGTCGGCGCCGCCGGCCTGCGGACCGCCGGTCGCACCCGCGCCGGCACCCGGCCCGGCCGCACCCGCACCGGGAGCGCCCGGCTCACCCTCCTGCTGCTGCGCGTAGAGCAGCGAGCCGGCCTGCTGGGAGACCTGGGCCAGCTTCTCGTGCGCGGCCTTGATCTTCTCGATGTCCTGCCCGCCGAGGGCGCTGCGCAGCTCGCCGAGCGCCTCGTTGAGCTGGTCCCGGTTCTCGGCCGGCAGCTTGTCGCCGCTCTCGGCGAGGAACTTCTCGGTCTGCCACTGGAGCGCCTCGGCGACGTTGCGGGTCTCCGCCTCCTCGCGGCGGCGCTTGTCCTCGTCCGCGTGCTCCTCGGCGTCCCGGCGCATGCGCTCGATGTCGTCCTTCGGCAGCGAGGAGCCGCCGGTGATCGTCATCTTCTGTTCCTTGCCGGTGCCCAGGTCCTTGGCGTGCACGTTGACGATGCCGTTGGCGTCGATGTCGAACGTGACCTCGATCTGCGGCACGCCGCGCGGCGCCGGCGGGAGGCCGGTCAGCTCGAACGTGCCGAGCTTCTTGTTGTAGGCCGCGATCTCCCGCTCGCCCTGGAACACCTGGATCAGCACCGACGGCTGGTTGTCGTCGGCCGTGGTGAAGACCTCGGAGCGCTTGGTCGGGATGGTGGTGTTGCGCTCGATGAGCTTGGTGAAGATGCCGCCCTTGGTCTCGATGCCGAGGCTCAGCGGCGTCACGTCGAGCAGCAGGACGTCCTTGACCTCGCCCTTGAGCACGCCGGCCTGGAGCGCGGCGCCGACGGCGACGACCTCGTCCGGGTTGACGCCCTTGTTCGGGTCGCGGCCGGTGAGCTGCTTGACCAGGTCGGTGACGGCCGGCATCCGGGTCGAGCCGCCGACCAGGATGACGTGGTCGACGTCGGAGACCTTGATCCCGGCGTCCTTGACGGCCTGCTCGAACGGGCCCTTGCAGCGGTCCAGCAGGTCCTGCGTCATGCGCTGGAACTCGGCGCGGCTCAGCGTCACGTCGAGGTGCAGCGGGCCGGCCGAGCCGGCGGTGATGTACGGCAGGTTGATGTTGCTGGTGGTGGCCGCGGACAGCTCGATCTTGGCCTTCTCGGCCGCCTCCTTGAGCCGCTGCATGGCCATCTTGTCCTGCGAGAGGTCGATGCCGTGCTCGCCGCGGAACGTCTTCACCAGGTGGTCGATGATCCGCTGGTCCCAGTCGTCGCCGCCGAGCTGGTTGTCACCGCTCGTCGACTTCACCTCGACGACGCCCTCGGCCAGCTCCAGCAGGGACACGTCGAACGTGCCGCCACCGAGGTCGAAGACCAGGACGGTCTGCTCCTTGGAGCCCTTGTCCAGGCCGTACGCCAGGGCGGCCGCGGTCGGCTCGTTCACGATCCGCAGCACGTTGAAGCCGGCGATCTCACCGGCCTCCTTGGTGGCCTGGCGCTGCCCGTCGTTGAAGTAGGCCGGGACGGTGATCACCGCGTCGGCGATCTGCTCGCCCAGGTACGCCTCGGCGTCCCGCTTGAGCTTCATCAGCGTCCGCGCGGAGATCTCCTGCGGGGTGTACTTCTTGCCGTCGATGTCGACGGTCCAGTTGGTGCCGATCTCCCGCTTGACCGAGCGGATGGTCCGGTCGGGGTTGGTCACCGCCTGGCGCTTGGCGACCTCACCGACGAGCACCTCGCCGTTGCGGGCGAACGCGACGATCGAGGGAGTCGTACGCGAGCCCTCAGCGTTGGCGATGACGGTGGGCTCACCGCCCTCGAGAACGCTGACGCAGGAGTTCGTCGTGCCGAGGTCGATGCCGACCGCACGTGCCATGTTCGCTTCCTCGCTTCATAACGGGTGAGCAGGTCGGTTGGCCTGCCCGGCGGGGTCGCCCGGAAGGCAGCCGCGCCACAAGTTGAGTGAACTTGACTCAATAGTGCCACGCGATCGGCAAACCGCAAGTCGAGGTTGAGTCGACTCGACGCAACCTGACCGTTATTACCGTCCGGTTGTCTTACCTTGCGTCGGTCGGGCACGCTTTAGCGGTGACGACGCATGGCGATTCCGCCACCCGTGCCGGCGCGCCCGCCGTCGCAGCCCGCACCGGAGCCCCCACCGGGGACGACCAGCCCGCCGAAGCCACGGCGGGCCTGTCCGCCGCGCTCACCGAGCTGCGGGCCGCGATCGACGCGGCTCGCTTCCCGCTCGCCCTGCCCTCGGCCGAGCCGGCCCGGCACGCCGCCCGGAGCCTCACCGACCAGCTCGACGACTACCTGCTGCCGAGGTTGGCCCGACTCGACGCCCCGCTGCTCGTGGTGGTCGGCGGCTCGACCGGCGCCGGCAAGTCGACGCTCGTCAACAGCCTGGTCCAGGCACGGGTCAGCGCGGCCGGGGTGCTCCGGCCCACCACCCGTTCCCCGGTGCTGGTCTGCAATCCGGCCGACGCCGCCTGGTTCCGCCAGGGCGAGCTGCTGCCCGGCCTGACCCGCACCACCGAGCCGAGCGAGCACCCGGGCACCCTCCAACTGGTCACCGCCCCGGCGCTGCCGGCCGGGCTGGCCTTCCTCGACGCCCCCGACATCGACTCGGTGGTGGACGCCAACCGGGCGCTCGCCGGGCAACTGCTCGCCGCCGCCGACCTGTGGTTGTTCGTCACCACCGCCGCGCGCTACGCCGACGCCGTGCCCTGGGAGCTGCTGCGCAGCGCCCGGGCCCGGGGCACCGCCGTCGCCATGGTGCTCGACCGGGTCCCGCCCGAGGCCGCCGACGAGATCGCCGCCCACCTGTCCCAGATGCTCGCCTCGCAGGATCTGGGCGCCGCGCCGTTGTTCGTGCTGCCGGAGACCTGGGTGGACGGGCAGGGCCTGCTGCCGGACCGGATGACCGCGCCACTGAGCGGCTGGTTCGCCCGGCTCGCCGGCGACGCGGAGGCCCGCTCGGCGGTGGTCCGGCAGACGCTCGACGGCGCGCTGGCCGCCCTGCATCCGGTGGTCGAGGGGTTGGCCGACGCCGCCGACGAGCAGGTGACCGCCGCCGAGGCGCTCGACGAACGGGTCCGGGCCGCCTACCGGGGCGCCGAGCGCACCGTCGACCAGGGTCTCCGGGACGGCCGGCTGCTCCGGGGCGAGGTGCTGGCCCGCTGGCAGGAGTTCGTCGGCACCGGCGAGTTCTTCCGCAGCCTGGAGGCGCGGATCGGCCGGCTGCGGGACCGGATGGTCGCGGCGGTCACCGGTCGGCCCGCCCCGGCGGCGGAGCTGCGGACCGCGATCGAGTCCCAACTGGTCACGCTGCTGCGCGGGGTGGCCGCCGAGGCGGCCGAGAACGCGTACACCGGTTGGAAGGCGCACCCGGCCGGCGCGGCGCTGCTCGAACCGGAGCTGGCGTACGCGTCGGCCGACCTGCCGGCACGCGGCGAGCAACTGGTCCGCGACTGGCAGCGCGCGGTGCTGGAACTGGTCCGCGTCGAGGGCGGCGACCGGCGGTTCGTGGCCCGCACGGCGGCGTACGCGGTCAACGCCACCGGCCTGGCCGTCATGATCGGCGTCTTCGCCTCCACCGCGTTCATCCCGACCGGCCTGGAGGTCGCCGCCGGCACCGGCACCGCGGTCGCCGGGCAGACCGTGCTCCAGGCCATCTTCGGCGACCAGGCGGTGCGTAACCTGTCCCGCAAGGCGCGGGTGGACCTGCTCGACCGGGTCGGCGCGCTGCTCACCGAGGAGGCCGCCCGCTTCCTGGCCCGCACCGAGGCCGCCCGCCCGGCCACCGACGCCGGTGAGGCGTTGCGCCAGGCGGCGGTGACGGTCGAGCGGGCCCGGCACCGCAGCGGCCTCACCACCGCCGACGGCGCCCCGTCGCCCACCCACACCGACCAGGACGGACGCCACCACCCGTGAGCGCGAGGAGCGAGCCGGGCCTGCGAGCCCCGCAGGCGCGAACAAGGACGGCATCATGACGAACCTCGTGGGACGGATGCGCGAGGCGTTCCGAAGCGACCAACGGATCGACCCGGACGTCCTGATCGCGCGCCTCCAGGCGGTCCAGCGGTTCCTCGGCGCGGTGGACGGCCAGGTGCCGGACGCCCAACTGGTGGCCGCGCACACCGTGGTCGAGCGGGCCGGCGACCGGCTCGCCCTCTCCGGCCGGCACACCGTGGTCGCGCTCGCCGGCGCCACCGGCAGCGGAAAGTCGAGCCTGTTCAACGCGCTGGCCCGGATGGACCTCTCCCCGGTCGGCGTGCGCCGGCCGACCACCGGCGTGGCCCACGCCTGCGTGTGGGGCCCGCTCGACGGCGCGGTACGCCTGCTCGACTGGGTCGGGGTGCTGCCCCGGCACCGGTTCGTCCGGGAGAGCCCGCTGGACGGCGACGACGAGTCCAACCTGCACGGTCTGGTCCTGCTGGACCTGCCCGACTTCGACTCGGTGCAGCACCACCACCGGCTGGAGGTCGACCGGCTGCTCGGCCTGGTCGACCTGGTGGTCTGGGTGGTCGACCCGCAGAAGTACGCCGACCGCGTGATCCACACCGGCTACCTGCGCGAGTTCCACCGGCACAAGGACGTGACCGTGGTGGTGCTCAACCAGGCCGACCGGTTGCACCCGACCGAGCTGCCCACCGTCCTCGACGACCTGCGCCGGCTGCTCGACGCCGACGGGCTGGGCGGGGTGCCGCTGCTGCCCACCGTGGCCACGGACCCGGCCGGGCTGGCCGGGTTGCGGGCCGAGCTGGAGAAGACGGTCGCCGAGCGGCAGGCCGCGCTGCGCCGGCTCTCCGGCGACGTGGACGCCGTGGTGACCGACCTCGAACCGTTGGTCGGGCCGGAGCCGCCCCGCACCCGGCCGGGTGACGCCTCGGCCCGGGAACTCACCCGGGCACTGGCCGGGGCGGCCGGCGTGCCGACCGTGGCGCAGGCGGTCCAGGGCGCGTACCGGCACCGGGCGGTGAGCAGCACCGGCTGGCCGCTGGTGCGGAGCTGGCGGAAGCTGCGCCCGGATCCGCTGCGCCGGTTGCACCTGCCGGGGCGGGACCCGGACGCGCCGGCCGAGAGCCTGATCTCGGCCACCTCCGTACCCGATCCGACCGCCGCGCAGCGCTCGGCGCTGAACCTGGCCATCCGGGCGGTGGCCGACCGGTCCGGCGCCGACCTGCCGGCGCCGTGGCCGACCGCGGTGACCGCGGCGGCCCGGTCCCGGCTGGCCGAGCTGCCGGGCGCGCTCGACCACGCGGTCGCCGCCACCGACCTCGGCATGGACCGGCGGCCGGCCTGGTGGCGGGTGGTCGGCGGGATCCAGTGGCTGGTCACGCTCGCGGCGGTGGGCGGCCTGGTCTGGCTGGTCCTGGGGTACGCGCTGCGCTTCCTCGGCCTGCCACCGCTGGACTACCCGAAGCTCGGCGAGGTGCCCTGGCCCACCGTGCTGCTGCTCGGCGGGCTGCTGGCCGGGCTGCTGGTGGCGGCGCTCACCCGGCCGGTGGTCGGGTGGGCGGCCCGGCGGGCCCGCGACCGGGCCGAGCAGCGCCTGCTCACCTCGGTCGGCAGCGTCGGCGAGAAGTACGTGCTGGATCCGGTCTGGGCGTTGCTGGCGCGTTACGGCGCGGCACGGGACGCGCTGCACGAGGCCGGCCGGCGCTGAATCGGGTGCGCGGAGCGGTGTGACGGCCGTCGGCGCGGCGTAGGGTCGATGCATGGCCACGCCACAGACCCCCTACGACGCGGTGCTGCACGCCGCGCGCGACGTGACGAGGCTCGACTCCGCCCTGGACGCGGAGATGCTCGGCGCCGCGTTGCTGGGCAGCGTCTACGCCGTCGCGGAGCACGACCGACAGCGAGCCGTCCACGAGTTCGTGGCCGGTTTCCTCGCCGCCACGTCACGCCGGCGCAGCGCCGCCGCGACCACCATCCGCGCCGTCTTCGCCGCCCTGGTGCCGGACGCCGAGGGCGCCGCCCGGGTCCGGCCCGGCACGTACGCCCCGGCGTGGGCCGGCCAGCTCGGCCGGGTGCGCCTCACCGGCACCTGGGCGTACGGCGACGTGTACGGCGACCAGACCTCCTACCTGGCCACGTTCGCCTACGAGGACGAGGAGCAGGGCGGGCCGGAGCACGCTCTGGTGGCCCTCGTCGACCACAACATCGGCATCACCAAGGACGTGTTCGTCGGCGGTCCGGCGGCCCGGATCGTCGAGCAGGCCCGGGAGATCTGCACCGAGGACGAGCTGACCTGGTTCCGTGCCGAGGACCCGGCGCGGATGCACGCGGAGGTGGGCCGCCACCTGGCGGTCACCGACGACCTCGGTGAGTTGCCCGCCCAGGGTTCGCTCGCCACCGACCGGGCCCTGGTGGGTGCCCGCCTGGCGGCCCTGCCCGGGCCGCGACCGCCGACCGGGCCGGCGGTCGTGCCGCCGGCCACCGACGAGGAGCGGACCAGGCTGGTACGCGCCTTCCTCGACTCGCCCGAGGCCGCCCGTTTCGGCCTGCCCGAGGTGGCCGACGGCGAGCTGGCCTCGCTGCACTTCTGCCTGGGTCTGCTACTGGATCACGCGGCGAGCTTCCCGGACGCCGACCCGATGCGGTGGAGCCCGATGGTCGCCGAGCTGTTCCTGCTCGACTGGGTGCACCGTCGTGCCGTGCTGGACATGGACGACGCCGCGATGCTGCCCCGGGTGTTGCGGGCCTGGGCGGCGTACGCGGGCCGGCAGCGTGGGCTGGCGCCCCCCGCGACCGCCCGGACGGACGAGGCGATCACCGAGATGGTCCCCGAGTTCGCCCGGCTCTACAGCACCGGTGAGCGGCGTAGCGCGGCCACCGCGGCGGTGGCGCAGTTGATGGCGGACGGGGTGGACCCGGACGACCCGGCGGCGCTGGACGCCTGGATCGAGGCGAACCGGCACCGCCTCACCGACGACCCCGCCTGAGCCGTTCCGGCTCGCCACTCGGCGACGGCCCCTGGCTCGGCTCCGTCGTGGGCCCGGAGGTCGGCGCCGAGGTCGGCCCGGACGACGACGGCTCGGCGGTCGGCCCGGACGTCGGCTCCGAGGTCGGCCCGGACGTCGGCTCGGCGGTCGGTCCGGACGAGGTGCCGGTCGGCTCGGGGGTGGGCGCGGAGGAGGTGGTGGTGGGCTCGGGCACCGGGACCGGATCCTGCGCCGGGTCGGACGCCGAGGGTGTGGGCGTGGGCGAGGGCACCGGCGACGGCCTCGGCGGCCGGACCGGTGTGGACCGGGGCGGTTCGGGCGGGGCCACCGGCGCGGTGGCCGGCCGGGACCGACCGGAGCCGAGGTCGCTCCTGTCGGGCGGGATCGGGGCGGCCGGGAACACCGGTCGCGGCGGCGCGGTGGCGGTGACGGCGTCGACCGCGGGCGTGGACGCCGTCAGCACCGGGGCCGGGGTGGTCCGGGGCAGCGGGATGACCACCGGCCCGACCGAGGGCGTCGGGATGAACGGCGTGCCGGCGTCGGGCAGGGCGCTGTTCCCCACGGTCGCCGAGCCGGTGCTGATCGCGGCCAGGATCGGCATCGAGGCGGTACCGGCGAGCAGCGCGACGGTCAGCAGGTAGCCCCGGCTCGGGCCACCGGCTCCGGGGGCGCGGTGCGCGCCGACCACCGGTCGGTAGCGGGCGGCGGGCAGGGCCCGGTGCCGGCCCAGGAAGGGGGCACCGGGAGGACCCTCTGGTTCGGACACCGGCACACTCCTCGTACGCGTCGACGGAACGGAACAGCACGCCCGAATATCCGGACAAAAGCCGCGTGAGCACTCATCGCCAGCTTGACCGAGTGACAGTCAGTTCACCAGCCGCAACCGCGTGTCGACACACATTTTGTCCGCCGGGGCCCGTCACCTGTTAGGACAAAAGCGCTCATCCGTCGCGAAGCCGATGGAAGCTCACCGTCGGGGGAGGCCATACTGTGGGCCCGCTCACCTCCTCTGCAATCATTCAGGCACGACGGCAACGCAGCCGCTACCTCCGCGCACCCCGCGGCTGGTGCGGAACGGCGCCGGCGCTCCCGGGCCTGGGTCCCCCGACGGACCCCGGCTCACGCCGCGCGGCAACCCTCACCGGGGCTAGGCGCGGTCGCCAGGGACCGACCCGGCAGCAGCCGGGCGGGCGCACGAGGTGCGCGGCTCGGGTCACCCCCGGCGGCGCAGACAGACAGGGAGAGACCGATGGCAAAGGGCGACCCCGGGGCCGCCACCCGCAGCAAGCGGGCCGCACCCCGTACCAGGCGCGCCGCCGCGACCGGCGAACCGGAACTCGTTCAGCTGCTCACGCCGGAAGGCGAGCGGATCGAGACCGCGCTCGGCCCGGACGGGACCGAGTACCGCGTCGACTTCACCGACGAGGAGTACCGCGGGCTCTACCGCGACCTCGTGCTGGTCCGCAAGCTCGACGCCGAGGCGACCGCCCTGCAACGCCAGGGCGAGCTGGGCCTGTGGGCGAGCCTGCTGGGCCAGGAGGCCGCGCAGGTGGGCTCCGGCCGGGCGCTGCGCGCGCAGGACATGGCGTTCCCGACCTACCGGGAGCACGGCGTCCTCTACTGCCGCGGCATCGACCCGATCATGCCGCTCGGCCTGTTCCGCGGCGTCGACCAGGGCGGCTGGGACCCGAATGAGTTCAAGTTCAACATGTACACGATCGTCATCGGGGCGCAGACCCTGCACGCGACCGGGTACGCCATGGGCGTCGCGATGGACGGCAAGACCGGCGGCGAGGACGGCGAGGCGGTGATCGCCTACTTCGGTGACGGCGCCACCAGCCAGGGCGACGTCAACGAGTCGTTCGTCTGGGCCAGCGTGTTCAACGCGCCGTTGGTCTTCTTCTGCCAGAACAACCAGTACGCCATCTCCGAGCCGCTGGAGCGGCAGACCCGCGTCCCGCTGTACCGGCGGGCCGGCGGTTTCGGCTTCCCCGGCGTCCGGGTGGACGGCAACGACGTGCTCGCCTCGTACGCGGTGACCCGGCACGCGCTGGACACCGCGCGCAGCGGCCAGGGCCCGTCCCTGATCGAGGCGTACACCTACCGGATGGGCGCGCACACCACCTCGGACGACCCGACGCGTTACCGGATCGCCAGCGAGGTCGAGGCCTGGCAGGCCAAGGACCCGATCGCCCGGATGAAGGCGTTCCTGCTCAAGCAGCAGATCGTCGACGAGTCGTTCTTCACCGAGATCGACGAGCAGGCCCGTACCGAGTCGGTGCACCTGCGGGAGCGGGTGCTCAACATGCCCGACCCGCAGCCGGTCAGCATGTTCGACCACGTCTACCCGCACGGCTCCCCGGAGCTGGACGAGCAGCGGGCCCGGTTCTCGCAGTACATGGAGTCGTTCGAGGGGAGCGCGCACTGATGGCCACGGAGACGCTCACGCTCGGCAAGGCACTCAACACCGGTCTGCGACGGGCCCTGGAGAACGACCAGAAGGTCGTCATCATGGGCGAGGACGTCGGCAAGCTCGGCGGCGTGTTCCGGATCACCGACGGCCTCCAGAAGGACTTCGGCGACCAGCGGGTGATCGACACCCCGCTGGCCGAGTCCGGCATCATCGGCACCGCGGTCGGCCTGGCCATCCGCGGCTTCCGGCCGGTCTGCGAGATCCAGTTCGACGGCTTCGTCTACCCCGCGTACGACCAGATCGTGTCGCAGGTGGCGAAGATGCACTACCGCTCGCAGGGCAAGGTGCGGATCCCGATGGTCATCCGGATCCCCTACGGCGGCGGCATCGGCGCGGTCGAGCACCACTCGGAGTCGCCCGAGGCGTACTTCGCGCACACCGCCGGCCTCAAGGTGGTCACCTGCGCGAACCCGCAGGACGCGTACGTGATGATCCAGCAGGCAATCGCGTCGGACGACCCGATCGTGTTCCTGGAGCCGAAGCGGCGCTACTGGGAGAAGGGTCCGGTCGACCTGGACGCCCCGCTCACCGACGCGTACCCGCTGCACAGCGCGCGGGTCGCCCGGCCGGGCACGGACGCCACCGTGCTGGCGTACGGCCCGATGGTGCGCACCGCGCTGGACGCGGCCACCGCCGCCGCCGAGGACGGCCGGGAGCTGGAGGTCATCGACCTGCGGACGCTCTCGCCGCTGGACCTGACCGCCGCGTACGAGTCGGTGAAGCGCACCGGCCGCTGCGTGGTCGTGCACGAGGCGCCGGGCAACCTGGGCCTCGGGTCGGAGGTCGCGGCCCGGATCACCGAGGAGTGCTTCTACTCCCTGGAGTCCCCGGTGCTGCGGGTGACCGGCTTCGACGTCCCCTACCCGGCCGCCCGGGTGGAGGAGGAGTACCTGCCGGACCTCGACCGGGTGCTCGACGCCGTCGACCGCACCTTCGGCTGGTGAGCGGCATGTCCCGGATCAAGGAGTTCAACCTGCCCGACCTGGGCGAGGGCCTGACCGAGGGCGAGATCCTCGCCTGGCTGGTCAAGGTGGGCGACGACATCGAGCTGAACCAGCCGATCGTCGAGGTGGAGACCGCGAAGGCGGCGGTCGAGATCCCGGCGAAGTGGGCCGGCCGGGTGCAGGCGATCTTCCACCCGGAGGGTTCGACGGTCGAGGTCGGCGTGCCGATCATCGCGATCGACACCGACCCGGGCGCCGGGCCGGTGGAGCAGTCGACGACCGGCACACCCACCGCCGACCTGCCCACCCCGTCGGCGGCCTCGCTGGCCGCCGTCGAGGTGGCACCCGAGGAGGGCATGGTCGAGCCGGGCCTGATCGGTGGCGTGGCGCCGGGTGGGCGTACCGCCGTGCTGGTCGGCTACGGCCCGCGCAACGCGCCGGCCAAGCGCCGCCCGCGCAAGGGCGCCGCCCCGGCGCCGGCCGCCCCGACCCAGGCGGTCCCGGTGCCGGCCGCGCCGGTCCAGGCCGCGCCGGTGCCGGCTCCGGCGGCGACCCCGGTGGCCCCGACGCCCGCGCTGAACGGCAACGGCCGGGCGGGCGGCGGCCCGGTGCTGGCCAAGCCGCCGGTCCGCAAGCTCGCCAAGGACCTCGGGGTCGACCTGGCCGCGCTGACCGGTTCCGGTCCGCTCGGCTCGATCACCCGCGAGGACGTACAGCGGGCGGCGAGTGGGACCCCGGCGGCGGCCGAGCCGCTGACGGTCACCGCGCCGGCGACGTCGGCCGCGTCGGCCGCGAGCTTCGGCGCGGACCGCGAGCAGCGCATCCCGGTCAAGGGGGTACGCAAGCTCACCGCGGAGAACATGGCCCGCTCGGCGTTCACCGCCCCGCACGTGACGGAGTTCCTGACCGTCGACGTGACCCGGGCGATGAAGGCGCTGGACCGGCTCCGCGACCGGCGCGAGTGGCGCGACGTGCGGGTCTCCCCGCTGCTGCTGGTCGCCAAGGCGGTGCTGCTGGCGGTCAAGCGGTACCCGATGGTCAACTCGACCTGGGCCGGCGACGAGATCGTGGTCAAGGAGTACGTCAACCTGGGCATCGCGGCGGCCACCGAGCGCGGCCTGATCGTGCCGAACATCAAGGACGCCGGCCGGCTGACGCTGCGTGAGCTGGCGGACGCGATGACGGCGCTGGTGCAGACCGCGAAGTCGGGGAAGACGTCCCCGGCGGACATGTCCGGCGGCACGCTCACCATCACCAACGTCGGCGTCTTCGGCGTCGACACCGGTACGCCGATCCTGCCCCCGGGCGAGTCGGCGATCCTCGCCTTCGGCGCGGTACGCGAGCAGCCGTGGGTGCACAAGGGCAAGGTGAAGGCCCGGCTGGTCACCACGCTCGGCCTCTCCTTCGACCACCGGATCATCGACGGTGAGCTGGGGTCCAAGTTCCTGCGCGACATCGGGGACTTCCTGGCCGATCCGGAGGCGGCGCTGCTCGCCTGGACCTGACGTACCACCGCTCCGGCAACGGCCGGTGTGCCACGGGTGAACGCCCGGCACACCGGCCGTTGCCGTTGATGAAGGAATCTTCGGCTCAGCGATAAAGATGCCTACGATCCTTAGGCAGGTGGCTCAGCTCACCTTGTAATCGATGGCGATCATGCGTGCGGTGCGGTTAAATAGAGACATCAAGGGCTGACAACCGAATAGCCAGGAGGAGAGACCCAAGATGAGCATGATCGAGCGAATCCGCACCCGCCGCGACGCCAACCGCCGGGCCCGTGCCATCGAGCACGCCCTGCGTTCCGCCAACTCGCCCGCGGTCCGCGCAGAGCTTCTCGCCATCGCCCAGCGTCACATGAGCTGACGCCACCGACGTTCCGCACTCCTCCAGTGGAGAAGACCCGCCCGGCACCCCGGGCGGGTCTTCGGCGTTCCACGTCGGCCGGCACCGGGATTCCACCCCGCCGCACCGCCCGGTACGGTTGGCACGGTCGCCAACCGGCTGCTCCGGCCGACGTGGAGAGTGAAACTCATCGACGTCGACCGGTGACTTTCGGTGACGGCCGATGCTCCCCCGAGCGTCCCCGGGCGGCCACCGGATACGGTGCGGGGAGCCCGCACGGCCGGTACCCGCCGGCGACGCCGGCAGCCATGCCGACGGTCCCCGGCCGGCATCGGCGGTCGACCTGTGATGGAGGAGGAGCACCCATGACGTCCGAGGCTCCGCACCACCCCGGCCAGGAGCCGGGCGAGGTGTCGCCGGGCACCGGCGGACCGGTGCCGTACGGTGACCAGCCGGCGCAGCAGGACAACGGGTACAACGGCACGCCCGACCTCGGCTGGGCCCCGCCCCCGCCGGCCGGTCGGCCCGCCCCGCCGGCTCCGGCCTGGGCCGCGGCCGACGACCAGCCGCCCGCCTGGGCCCCGCCCGCCGGCCAGCACGTCACCGGTCGCGCCACCGCCCAGGTGCCCCCGCCCGCCGAGTCGGGCGGCCGGGGCGCACAGCCCGCCTGGGCCGGCCCCGAGCAGGGCGCACCGGCCTGGGCCGCCTCCGGCCCGGGTGCTCCCGGGTGGGGGCCGGGCGAGTCGGCCCGCCCGGACGCGGCCGGCGAGCCGGCGCCGCCGGCCTGGGCCCCGACGTCGGGCGGTCCCGCCGAACCGGCGCCGCCCGCCTGGGCCACCGAGCAGCATCGTCCCGCCCGCGGCGCCGCCGGGGAGCAGCCCGCCTGGGCGCAGCCCGAGACGGGCGCGCGGGGCACCGGCTACGTCCCGGCGCCGGCCACCGTGCCGAACGAGTCCTGGGTCACCCCCGCCGGCTCGGACGACCCGCACCGCTCCGGCGGGTTCACCCCTGCCGCGCAGCAGGGCGACGACGCCGGCCACTCCGGAGGCTGGGCCGTCGGCACCGCCGCCCAGTCGGACGACCCGAACCGTTCCGGCGGCTGGAACCGCCGCGACGAGCAGCCCGGGGCGCAGCCGGACGACCGGTCCGGCGGTTGGGCCCCACGTGACACCCAGCCGGCCTGGGTTCCGCCCGGCCAGCAGAGCGGAGCCACCTGGCCTCCGCCCGAGCCGACCGCCCGGGCCGCCGCCAAGGTCTCCGTGCCCGGCGCCGTCCGGCCCGAGCAGGCGTGGTCCACTCCGGAGCAGTCCGACCAGGACAGCCGCTCCACCCGCACCGAGGACGACCCGCACCGCTCCGGCGGTTGGCAGGCGGCCGGCGGGCAGCAGCACGACGATTCGGCCCGATCCGGCGGCTGGCCCGCCCCGCAGGGAGAGAACCGGGTGGGCGGCCGGGACGGTTCCACTCGGGACGACGACCCGGACCGCTCCGGCGGTTGGGCCGCCGGCGGGCGCGCCGCCGGCGCGGCCGAGGTCCCGCAGCCAGCCGGCTGGGGCGAGTCGAGTCAGCCCCACCCCGCGGGCTGGAACGACGCCCCCGCCCGGCCTCGGCGCGACGGCGACGACCAGGCCGGTGGCTGGAACGACGCTCCCGCGATGCCGCAACGTGACGCCGATGACCAGGCCGCCGGCCGCCACGCTCCGGCGTTGCCGCAGCGTGGCGGCGAGGGACCGGCCGGCGGTTGGGGCGGCGCCGCAGCCGGGCCGCAGCAGCGGGAGACCGAGCGGCCGGCGGAGGAGCCGGCCCGGCCCGGGTGGGGCGGCAACCAGGACGAGCGGGCGTCCGCCGAACCCTGGTCGCCCGCCGAGGCGTGGGGCCACGCCGACGAGGCACAGCCGGCACCGTCGCGCGGCTGGCAGCCCGCCGAGGACGGACCGGTCTACCAGCCCGCGCCCGCACCGGGCATCTCACCCGGCCACGCGGTACCGCTGCCCGCGCAGAGCCAGCGGGTGCCGGGGGCCGCACTGGCGGCCTCACCGCCCGCGGACCATCCCGCCGCCGCGCAGTTCGGCCCGGCCGAGCGCACACCCCAGGCGTACGAGCCGGAGCGCGGTGACGCCGGTTGGGGCACCGTCCGGTCCGGACCTGAGGAGCCGCAGTCGCCGGCCGGTCCGGTCCTTCCCGGCCCGCGCACCTCGCCCGAGGCCGCCGCCGGTCCGGTGTCGGCCAGCGCCTCCGTCCCGGTGGCCAGCCGGGTCACCCCGCCGGCCGACCAGCCGGCGCATCCGACCGGCGCGTCCACGCCGCAGCCCCGGGTGTACGGCCGGCCGACCCGACCGGAGCCCGAGGACGCCCCGGAGGCGGACGACGCGCACGGCTACCCCGGCCACGATGCTCCGTCCGCCTTCGCCGGCCCGCGGGCCCGACCGGACGACGGACCCGGCTTCGGGTCCCCGTCCCGTGGCGACGAGGGACACAGCTTCGGATCCCCCTCCCGGGGCGACGACGGACACGGCTTCGCCGGGCCGCAGGGGCGTTCTGACGACGCCCACAACTTCGCCGGCCAGCAGTCCCGCTCCGACGACGCACCCGCCTTCGGCGGCCCGCACTCCCGGCCGGACGACGCACCCGCCTTCGGCGGGCCACAGTCCCGGTCCGACGGTCCGCACGGCTACCCCGGTCAGGACGGTCCGCCCGGCTACGGCGGGCCGCAGTCCCGGTCCGACGACGACCCGCGCGGATTCGGCGACCGGCCGTCCTCGCCGGCCGGCCCGCCGCCGTTCCCGGTCGGTGTGCCGTCCTTCGTGGACCCGCCCGGCAACAACCGCCCCGCCAACGGGGTGCACCCGCAGGACGACGAGCAGCCCGGCGGGTCACGCGACTCCTTCGGCGGCCCCGGCGGCCAGCAGAACCCGTTCGGCGGTCCGGGCGGCCAGCCGGACGCGTTCGGGGGCCCAGGTGGCCGTCAGGACGCGTACGGCGGTCCCGGTGGCCGTCCCGACCCGTTCGGCGGTCCGGGTGGCCAGCAGGACGCGTACGGTCCGACTGCTGGTGGGCGTGCCTCGGTCGCCGTACCGGGTCAGGGTCCGGCGAGTGAGCCGGGCGGCTTCCCGCCGCCGTCCCCGCAGGCCCCGCCGGTCTGGTCCCCGGAGGGTCCGGCCGACGACTCGGATCAGGGCCGCTTCGACGCGTTCAAGCCGGACGCCGAGCCGAAGACCGAGGCGCCCGCGCCGAAGGTGCGCAACGGTCGGGTGCTGGCTCTGGTGCTCATCGCGGCCGTGCTGATCCTCGCCGTGCCGCTCGGCCTGCTCACGCTGCTCGGCAAGATCGGCGGTGACGACAAGCCGGCGGGCTTCGACCCGGCGGTCGGCTCCTGCATCAAGCAGACCGGCACGACCGCCGCGGCTGCCGACTGCGGTGAGCAGGGCGCGTTCACCGTGGTGTCGAAGGTGGACAACAAGGACAAGTGCGCCGACCTGTCCCAGCCCACGGTCGTCCTCCAGGGCGGCGGCACCAACCGGGTGCTCTGCCTGAAGCCGGCCGGCCAGTAACTCTCACGTGAAGCGCCCGTCCCCGGTGGGGACGGGCGCTTCACGTTGTCCCGGCCGGCCTCGCCCCGGCGATCATGAAGTGGACGGCGCGTCCAGTCCGATTCGTCACCGCCAACCCCATGATCGTCGGGCGGGTCGGCGGTGCGGTCCTGTTTTGACGTCGCCGCGATGCTCGCCCACGGGTAGCCCTCGCCCGAGCGGGCCGCGGGCGTCGGTTGGGCGTACGCCCGGAGCGTTCGACCGGTTGCTGGTCAGGGTCGAGGCACTAGCCGGGCGTGCACCCGGCCCTCGCCCAGGCGGACCGCCTTGCACCAGCCCGGCCCTCACCCGCACAGCGAAGCGCCCGCCCCACCACGGGACGGGCGCTTCGTGTTAGTCGAGTCAGCCGCGCTCGGCGACCTGGTCGACGAACGCCCGCCAGGAAGCCGGCTCAAAGGCGAGCGCCGGGCCGATCGGGTCCTTCGAGTCCCGCACGCCGACGACGCCGGGAAGGTTGTCGGCGACCTCGACGCAGTCGCCCCCGTTGGAGCTGCTTCGGTTGCTCTTGCGCCAAAGTGCGCCGGTCAGGTCAGCCATGATCGCGCCTCTAGGAAGTCGATGGTCTGGCGGCGCGGAAGTGCCACCGATCGCAGCGTATCCCAGATGGCCCACAGGGGGGCGGTGTCATTTGTCAGCCGTCCTGCGGCCTGGTCGTCGAGGTACGCAACGCTGCCGTCATCGGTTGTCGCGAGGACGAACGGCCCGGCCTGGCCGGCGTGAATGCCGGCGTCCAGCGGGAGAACGTGAACGAGGACGTTCGGCCGCCGCGCCATCATCGCCAGGTGGTCCAGCTGGGGATGCATGACAGCCGGATCGCCACGACGCAGCGCGAACTCGTCAATCACCGCAACGAAAAGCGGCGGGTTCCGCCGGTCGAGGACCGCCGCCTGTCGCTTCATCCGCGTCTCTACGTAGCCCGCAACATCTTCCGGCCCCAGCAGGCCGCTAGCCAGCACTACCGCCGCATACTCCGGCGTCTGAAGTAGACCGGGAACCACGGCGACCTGAAAGGACCGGAGCGCGGTCGCCTGAAGCTCCGTCTCAACCCAGGGCTGGAGCCACGCCGGTTCGCGTCGCTTCAAAACGTCCGGCCAAATGTCCTCCACTTCACGACCGAGCGCGGCTGCTGCGGCTGCGCGGTGCCGAGGGTGCGGGATGCGGCCGGGTGTGACCCAACGCGCGACCGTCTTCGGGTCTACCCCAACCTGCTCAGCGAGGCTTTCAACGGTCTGACCGCTGTCGGCTAGAGCCACCCGCAGCGCCTGGTTCACGGTCGCCTCCTGATGAACGTCTATGACGTCTTGAGAACATATATCTACGCGGTGTAGTCGTCCAGCTTCAGCACGCGAGGGTGCTGTGTAGACGGCGCGGCCGGCAGGAACCCGAGACCCGGCGGTCGTGTCAGTCCCGGGGGTCGCCTCGCCGGGCAGGCACCACGCGGGGCGACCCCCTTCCCGGTCCCCACGAAAGGAGGGCGGAGCCGTGCCCAGAGAGAAGCCGAAGCTTGACTGGCTTGCCGTCCTGTCCTCCCGCTTCCACCGCCCCCGCCTGCGGCTGTCCCCGCCCGGCCTGGCCTGTTCGTGCGGTCTGATGATCTGGCGCTACTGCCTCAAGCTGCGCCGCCGGGCCGCTCCCCCACCCCCGCCATCGGCCTCACGCCCACCGAACGGGCACACTTGGTCGTCCGCTCCCGAGACGACGACCGTCTTCCGGCGCAACGGGGAGCAGCGGTGACCGCGCCCCGCACGGTCGGCCCGTCCACCTCGACGCCGTTTCGATCTGGCGACGTGCTCCACCTGACCCGCGCGGCGTCCCCACAGTTCGCCCGTCCCATCGCCGTCCGCGTCATTCGCACGCTGGAGTGGCCGACATACGACGGGTGGTGCTGGCTGGACGGCTACCAACTCGGCCCGGACGGGAGTGCGGTCGCCCGCCGCGAACTGTTCGTCCAGCTAGCCGGCGTTCGCCTCCTGACCGCGCCGACGAGCCCGTCCCCAGCCCGCCGCGCCCCGAGTCGGCGTACGCCCGTACGGGTGGGCGCATGAAACCTCACACCGACGATCACTCCCCGGTCCGGCCGGCGTGGACGTGCCACGCCACCGGTAGCCCGTGGCCGTGCTCGGTTGCCCGGGCTGCCTTCGGCGAATCGTGTCACGTACGCCTCTTCCGCCGCCCCGTCGCGCCGGCCGGACCCCGTTGGTACGGCACGATGGGGTCATGAGCGCACGCGTACGCGCCCCCGAACTACGGGGCCGGGCCTGGCTGAACACCGGCGGCAAAGCCGTCACGCTGGCCGACCTGCGGGGCAAGATCGTTTTGCTGGATTTCTGGACCTTCTGCTGCATCAACTGCCTGCACGTGCTGGACGAGCTGCGCCCGCTCGAGGAGAAGTACGGCGACGTGCTGGTCGTGATCGGGGTGCACTCGCCGAAGTTCGAGCACGAGAAGGACCCGGACGCGCTGGCCGCGGCCGTCGAGCGGTACGGCGTGCACCACCCGGTGCTCGACGACCCCGAGATGGACATGTGGCAGCAGTACGCGGCGAAGGCCTGGCCGACGCTGTCGGTGGTCGACCCGGAGGGCTACGTGGTGGCCACCATGGCCGGCGAGGGGCACGCCGAGGGGCTGGCCCGGCTGGTCGACGACCTGATCGCCACGCACGAGGCGAAGGGCACGCTGCACCGGGGCGAGGGCCCGTACGTCCCGCCGGCCGAGCCGGAGACGGCGTTGCGCTTCCCCGGCAAGGTCGTTTCGCTCGACGGCGGCAACCTGCTGGTCTCCGACTCGGCCCGGCACTCCCTGGTCGAGCTGGCGCCGGACGCGGAGACCGTGGTGCGCCGGATCGGCGCGGGCACCCGTGGCCACACCGACGGCCCGGCGGCCGGCGCGACGTTCGCCGAGCCGCAGGGGCTCTGCCTGCTGCCCCCGCACGTGGCCGAGGTGGCCGGCTACGACCTGGTCGTCGCGGACACGGTCAACCACCTGCTGCGCGGCGTACGGCTGGAGACCGGCGAGGTGGTCACCGTGGCCGGCACCGGACGGCAGTGGCGCTCGACGGTCGACGACCACGCGCACGACGCGCGCGCGGTCGACCTCTCCTCCCCCTGGGACGTGGCCTGGTACGACGACCGGGTGGTCGTGGCGATGGCCGGCATCCACCAGCTCTGGTGGTTCGACCCGATCAAGCGGACCGCCGGCATGTACGCCGGCACCACGATCGAGGCGCTGCGCGACGGTCCGCTGCCGGACGTCTGGATGGCCCAGCCGTCCGGGTTGTCCGTCTCGGCCGACAGTTCCCGGCTCTGGATCGCCGACAGCGAGACCAGCGCGGTCCGCTGGGTCGAGGCGGGCGAGATGCACACCGCCGTGGGTCAGGGGCTGTTCGACTTCGGGCACGTCGACGGCCCGGCCGATCAGGCGTTGCTCCAGCATCCGCTGGGCGTGTGCGCGCTGCCGGACGGCTCGGTGCTGGTCGCGGACACGTACAACGGCGCGGTGCGCCGCTTCGATCCGGCGACCGGCCAGGTCGCGACCGTGGCCGACGGGTTGGCCGAGCCGAGCGACCTGGTGGTCACCCCGGCGGGGGAGGTGCTTGTGGTCGAGTCGGCCGCGCACCGGTTGACCCGGCTGGCGCCCGGCGCGCTGACGGCGGCCGACGCGAGCACGGTGGCGGGGGCCCGGCACCGGATGGAGCGCAAGCCCACGGACGTGGCGGCCGGGGAGCTGACGCTTGACGTGATCTTCACACCGGCGCCGGGGCAGAAGCTCGACGACACGTACGGGCCGTCGACCCGGCTGGTGGTCTCGGCGTCCCCGCCGGAGCTGCTGGTCGACGGCGCGGGCACGACCACCGACCTGTCCCGGCGGCTGGTCGTCAGCGGGGACGTGACGCAGGGGGTGTTGCAGGTGACCGCCCAGGCGGCGACCTGTGACGCCGACGTCGAGCACGCCGCCTGCCACCTGACCCGGCAGGACTGGGGCGTGCCGGTCCGGGTGGTCACCGACGGCGCCACCCGTCTCCCGCTGGTGCTGCGCGGCCTCGACGAGTCCTGAGCCGAAGAGCGTTAGGAGGGGCCCCCTGTTATGCGTCAGGCGTTAACAGGGGGCCCCTCCTTTCACGCGAACGGAGTGAGCGTGACCCCCGCGTCGACGAGTGCGGCGCGGACCAGCTCCGCGCACCGCACCGCGCCGGGTGTGTCGCCGTGCAGGCAGATCGACTCGACGGGGCAGGAGACCACGCTGCCGTCGACCGCGACCACGGTCCGCTCGACCGCCATCCGGACGGCCCGCACGGCGACCTGGTCCGGGTCGGTCACCAGCGCGTTCGGGGCGCTGCGCGGCACCAGCGCCCCGTTGGGCAGGTAGTTGCGGTCGGCGAAGCCCTCGGCCACCACCCGCAGGCCGGCGCCGACCGCGAGCTGGGCGAGCACGGTGCCGGGCTGGCAGAGCACCGGCAGCTCGTGGTCGTACCCGCTGATCGCCGCGACCAGCGCGGCGGCCTGCGCCTCGTCGCACGCCGCCGCGTGGTAGAGCGCGCCGTGCGGCTTGAGGTAGCGCACCCGGGTCCGGTAGAGCCGGCAGAACGCGTCAAGCGCCCCGAGCTGGTAGATCGTCTCGTCCCGCAGCTCGGCGAAGTCGTAGGCGATGTGCCGGCGGCCGAAGCCGGCGAGGTCCCGGTAGCCGACCTGCGCGCCGACCGCGACGCCGCGTTCGACGGCGGCGGCGCACACCCGGTGCATGGTGGCCGCGTCCCCGGCGTGGAAGCCGCAGGCCACGTTGGCGGAACTGATCAGCCCGAGCAGCGCCTCGTCGTCGCCGAGCCGCCAGCTACCGAATCCCTCACCGAGGTCCGCGTTCAGGTCCATGGAACCTCACCGTAGTCCCCGGGCGGGCCTGGGCGAGCGCTGTCACGTCGTCCACCACCCCGATGACCGGGTAGCCACCGGTGGTGGGGTGGTCCGCGAGGAAGATCAGCGGCTGGCCGTTCGGCGGCACCTGCACCGCGCCGAGCACCAGGCCCTCGCTCGGCAGTTCGCCGGCCACCGCGCGGGGCAGGGCGGCGCCGGCCAGCCGCGCGCCGACCCGGTTGCTGTCCGACCCGACGGTGTACGCGCTGCCGTGCAGCAGGTCGAGCGCGGCGGGCGTGAACCAGTCCTGCCGGGGGCCGGGGCGCACGGCCAGCGACACCTCGGTCGGCACCGGCGGGGTGACGGTGAGGTCCACCGGGGGCGGCGGGCCGGCCGGTGCGCCCAGCGGCAGCCGGTCGGAGTCGCGCAGCGGCGGCGGCCCGAGGCCGGAGAGCGTGTCGGTGGACCGGCTGCCGAGCACCGGTTCGACGGTGATCCCGCCGCTGACGGCCAGCCAGGTCCGGATCCCGGCGCGGGCCGGACCGATCCGCAGCACCGCGCCGGCCGGCAACGACAGTGGCCGCCCGACGTCGCCGGGTCGGGCCGGGCCGGCGGTCCTCGGTCCGGCACGCTCGGGGGACGGATGCTCGACGCGCACGTCGGCGGGGGCGCCGGTGAGCGCCACGGTGACCGCCCGGGTGACGCGCAGCACGCACCCGGTGAGGGTGATCTCCAGGCCGGCGGCGTGCTCCGGGTTGCCGACGAGGCGGTTGGCCAGGCGCAGGGCGGCCGGGTCGAGCGCGCCGGACCGGGGCACGCCGAGGTGCGCCCAGCCGGGCCGGCCCTGGTCCTGGACGGTGGTGAGCGCGCCGGCCCGCAGCACCTCGATCATGGCGCGTCGACGAACCGGACCCGGGTGCCGGGCGTGAGCCGGGCCGGCGGGTCGGCACGCACGTCGAAGAGGGTCAGCTCGGTCCGCCCGACCAGCAGCCAGCCGCCGGGTGAGGCGGCGGGGTAGATGCCCGCGTACGGGCCGGCCAACGCGACCGAGCCGGCCGGCACCCGGGTACGCGGGGAGGCGAGGCGCGGCACGGCCAGCTCGGGCGGGAGGCCGGTGAGGTAGGCGAACCCGGGCGCGAAGCCGCAGAACGCGACGCGGAACTCGGTATGCCGCAGCCGGTCGACCACGGTCGGCACGTCGACGCCCCAGTGGCCGGCGACGGTGGGCAGGTCTGCCCCGTCGTACGCCACGGGCACCCGGACCTCGGCGGCGGCGGTGCCGGCGGCGGCGTTCCGGGGGTGCCAGCCGGCGATCCGTGCGGCGGTGGCCGCCGGGTCGGGCACGCCGTCGAGCAGCACGGTGACCGCGGCGGGAACGATCTCGTCGGCGGCCAGCTCGCCGGCCGCGCGCCGGTGCCACAGCTCGGCGCGCCACGCCTCGACCTGGTCGGGGTCGTCGCAGTCGAGGAGCAGGGCGTGCGCCCCGACGGGCCTGATCCGCATCCGGTCATCCTCGCGTCGTCGGGCGTGACGGTCCACACTACTTGCAAGTAACCTACGGTGGCGTAACCTGAGGAGGTGACCACCTCCGCACCGCTCCGGCTCCGGCCGGTCGACATCGGAAAGCCGCGCATGCGCGGCTGGCTCCACGCGTACGCGTTCTTCGCCGCGCTCGCCTGCGGCATCGTCCTCTGCTCCATCGCCGCCACCCGGCCCGGCTGGGCACCGCTGGTGAGCTGCCTGATCTACAGCCTCACCGTGTGCGGCCTCTTCGGCACCAGCGCGCTCTACCACCGGCGGGTCTGGTCCGAACGCGGCTACCAGATCATGCGCCGGATGGACCACTCGATGATCTTCTTGTTCATCGCCGGCACCTACACCCCGTTCTGTGCGCTGCTGCTGGACACCCGGCACGCCACGATCATGCTCAGCCTGGTCTGGGGCGGCGCGCTGGCCGGCGTCGCGGTCAAGCTGATCTGGCCGCACGCGCCCCGCTGGGTCTCCGCCCCGCTCTATCTGGCGCTGGGCTGGGTGGCGGTGGCGATGCTGCCGGAGATCCTGCACTCCGGCGGCGTCACCGCGCTGGTGCTGCTGAGCGTGGGGGGCGCGATCTACAGCGTGGGCGCGGTGTTCTACGCGCTGCGCCGGCCGAACCCGTGGCCCACCGTCTTCGGCCACCACGAGTTCTTCCACGCGTGCACGCTGGTCGCGGCGATCTGCCACCACATCGCGATCTACTTCGCGCTGTTCGCCTGAGCCGACCCACCCGAACCGGGCCGGGACATGCGCGAGGGCCCCGCGCCGTTGCGGGGCCCTCGGGTCTCGGGTGGGTCAGGCCGGGTAGCCCGAGCCCGGGCGGCGCACCTCGCGGTACTCCTCGCGCACGACCCGGTCGCCCTGCACCGGCACCACCGGCTCGGCGACGACCTGCTGACGCACCGGCGCGGCGACCACGCGGCGGCGGCTGTTCCAGAAGTAGAGCGTCGTGAGCAGACCGGCGAGACCGGCGAGCATGAGCACCCAGCCCACCACGTTGAGGTTCAGCCATCCCAGGTTGGCGTCGATGGCGAACGCGAAGATCGCGCCGAGCGCGATGAGGAAGATGCTGGCACCGATGCCCATGACGTCGCCTCCTTGGCGTCCTGCTGGCGTTTCTGCCCGCCGCGGCCATGGATGAGGTAGCGGCACACATCGACATACCCACGCGCCCCGATCGCCAATCAGGCAAGCTGGGCGGATGACGGACGGCAGGAACCGGCAGCGGACGTTGGTGCTGTTGCGGCACGCCAAGGCCGAGCAGTCCCGGGACGCCCCGGACGCGGAACGACCGCTGACCGCGCGGGGTCACGCCGACGCCGCGGCGGCCGGCGCCTGGCTGGCCCGGCACGGGCTGCTCCCCGACGTGGTGCTCTGCTCGCCGGCCCGACGCACCCGGCAGACGTGGCACGGGGTGGCGCTGGGCCTGGCCGGGTCCCCACCGGAGGGCGGCCCGGCGGGCCCGGCCCCCGCCGTCCGCTACGAGCCGACCGCGTACGAGGCTCACCCGGACGAGCTGCTGGAGCTGGTCCGGTCGGTGGACCCGACGGCCGGCACGGTGCTGCTGGTCGCGCACAATCCGGGCATCTCGCTGCTCTCGGCGCTGCTCGACCCGGAGCGGGCGGACCCGGAGGGCCTGCGCACCACCGACCTGGTGGTGCACGAGCCGGCCGGCGCATGGACGCAGCTCTCCCAAGCCCCGCTAACCACCCGCCACACCGCCCGCGGCTAAGGTGCAAGGCCGGGCCCCCTGTTAACGCATTCGGTAGAGGCGAGCGCCCCGCTTGACTGTGCGGGCGAGGCGGTCAGGACGGCGGGGCGGTGGGCGGCGGCGGGTCGGGCGGCGGCGGCATCATCGCGGTCGGGTGGGAGAGCCGGTTCTCCTCCACGATGAGCGTGCGGGCCCGCTTGCGACGGTCCTGCCAGAACCACAACGTGGTCAGCAGGACGCCCAGCCCGGCCAGGATGAAGACCCAGCCGACCGCGCGCAGGTCGATCCACCAGACGTTGGCCCGGATGGCGAAGGTCATGATCGCGCCGAGCGCGATGAGAAAGATGGCGCTGCCAATGCCCATGTGCGCTGCACTCCCCCGTGCGGTGGCCCTTGGGCGTACTCCGGTCGTGGTCCGCGACGGTTACCCGCCCACCGGCCGGCCTATCCACCTCCGGCGCCACCAACGACGGCGGCCGGCGGGCTGTCGCCCACCGGCCGTCGAGGTGAAAGGGGAGGAAGTGCCCGCGAGGGCTTAGAACGCCTCCTCCGGAAGGTCCATGATCTCCAGGTCGGCACCCTCGATGATCCGCCGGTCGGCGCCGATACGGGGCAGCACCTCGCGGGCGAAGAACCGGGCGGCGGCCACCTTGCCGGTGTAGAACGCCTTGTCGCTGGCGGAGACCTCACCGGCCAGCGCCTTCAACGCCACGTCCGCCTGCTTCTGGAGCAGCCAGCCGACCACCAGGTCGCCGATCGCGAGCAGGAACCGGCGGCTGCTCAGGCCGACCTTGTAGAGCGCGCGGGCGTCGCCAGCCTGGGCCTCGCCCAGCCACCCGGTCATCACACCGATCATGTGCTGGATCTCGGCGAGCGCCTTGCCGAGCGCCTGCCGCTCCTCCTTGAGCTGGCCGTTGCCGGCCTCGGAGGTGATGTGCTCCTGGATCTCGCCGGCGACCGCCATCAGCGCCTTGCCGTTGTCCCGAACGATCTTCCGGAAGATCAGGTCGAGGCTCTGGATGGCCGTGGTGCCCTCGTACAGGGTGTCGATCTTGGCGTCCCGGACGTACTGCTCCAGCGGGTAGTCCTGGAGGAAGCCGGAGCCGCCGAACGTCTGGAGCGACTCGTGCCCGAGCAGCTCGTACGCCCGCTCCGAGCCGACGCCCTTGACCAGCGGCAGCAGCAGGTCGTTGACCCGCTTGGCCAGCCTGGTGGCCTTCTCGTCGCCGGCCGCCTCGGCGAGCGCGACCTTGTCCTGCCAGCTCGCGGTGTAGCAGACCAGCGCGCGCAGGCCCTCGGCGTACGACTTCTGCATCAGCAGCGAGCGGCGCACGTCCGGGTGGTGGGTGATGGTCACCCGCGGCGCGGTCTTGTCGGCCTGCTGGATCAGGTCGGCGCCCTGCACGCGGTTCTTGGCGTACTCCAGCGCGTTCAGGTAGCCGGTGGAGAGCGTGGCGATGGCTTTGGTGCCGACCATCATCCGGGCGTACTCGATAATCATGAACATCTGGCGAATGCCGTCGTGCTTCTCGCCCAGCAGCCAGCCCTTGGCCGGTACGCCGTGCTCGCCGAAGGTCACCTCGCAGGTGTTGGAGACCTTCAGGCCCATCTTGTGCTCGACGTTGGTGGCGTAGACGCCGTTGCGCTCGCCCAGCTCACCGGTCTCGGCGTCGAAGTGGAACTTCGGCACCACGAAGAGGGACAGGCCCTTCGTGCCGGGGCCGCCGACACCCTCCACGCCGACCGGACGGGCCAGCACGTAGTGGACGATGTTGTCGCTCAGGTCGTGCTCACCGCTGGTGATGAAGCGCTTGACGCCCTCGATGTGCCACGTGCCGTCCGGCTGCTGGACCGCCCGGGTGCGGCCGGCGCCCACGTCCGAGCCGGCGTCCGGCTCGGTCAGCACCATGGTCGAGCCCCACTGCTTCTCGATGAACAGCCGGGCCCACTTCCGCTGCTCCTCGGTGCCCTCGACGTGCAGCACGTGCGCGAAGGACGGGCCGGAGGCGTACATCCAGACCGGGGCGTTGGCGCCGAGCACCAGCTCGGCCAGGGACCACCAGAGCGCGCGGGGGGCGTTCGTGCCGCCGAGCGCCTCCGGCAGGTCGAGGCGCCAGAACTCGGAGTCCATGAACGCCTGGTACGACTTCTTGAACGACTCGGGCAGCGGCGCGGTGTGCGTGGCCGGGTCGAAGACCGGCGGGTTGCGGTCGCTGTCGGAATAGCTGGCGGCGAGGTCCTCGCGGGCCAGGCGGTCGACCTCGGAGAGGAAGCTACGGGCGGTGTCGACGTCCAGGTCCGTGTACGGCTCCTGGCCGAACGTCCGGTCCGCCCCGAACACCTCGAACAGGTTGAACTCGAGGTCCCGAAGGTTGCTCTTGTAGTGGGTCATGCTCGCTGGCCCCGCTTCCGGACAGGTGTTACCGATCAGTAACTCCAGACTGTATTACTCACCGGTAGGCAACGACAACCCGATCTCGGAAGTGACAGCGATTACACACTTCCCATTCACCCGTCGGCGGCGCCGACCTCCCAGCTCGGCACCGGGGCCGCCGCCGCGCTGCGCGGGCCGGTGTACTCCATCAGGACCAGCGCGATGTCGTCGTCGAGCCGGTCCTGCACCCACTCGACCAGGGCGGTCTCCAGCGAGGCGAGCCCGTCGCCGACCGTCCCGTGACCGAGCAGTCGCCAGGCGCGGTCGGCGGTCGGGAAGAACTCGCCGTCCCGCCGGGCCTCGCCCAGCCCGTCGGTGAACAGCAGCAGCCGGTCGCCCGGCTCCAGCCGCTCCACCCGGGGCCGGACCACCGGCATGAAGCCCAGCGGCGGCGCCGGGGCCGGCGGCTCCAGCGGGATCACCGCGCCGCGGCGCAGCAACAGCGGCGGCGGGTGTCCACAGTTGACGATGGTGAGCGTGCCGCCGCGCTCCTCGACCAGCGCGGCGGTGACGAAGTCCTCGTCGCCGACGTTGCGGGCCACCGCCCGGTCCAGGTCGGTCACCACCGCGCGCAGGTCGGCCCGCTCGTAGGCCACGTGCCGGTAGGAACCGAGCACGATGCTTGCCAACCGGACCGCGTCCAGCCCCTTCCCGCGGACGTCCCCGATGATCATCCGGACGCCGTACGGGGTGTCCATCACCTCGTACAGGTCGCCGCCGATCTCGGCGGTGGCCGTGGAGGAGATGTAGCGCGCGGCCACCGCCAGCGTGCCGACCTGCGGACCGAGCGGACGCAGCACCGCCTGCTGGGCGACCGCGGCGAGCCGGGTCAGCTCGGCGATCCGCTCCGTCTGACGCTGCCGCACGGCCGCCGTGGCGGCGGAGATCGCGGTGGCCAGCACGATGGCGGCCACGCTGACGGCGGTCACCAGCGGCATGCCCTTCTCGGCCGCGGCGAAGGCGACCCCGGCCGCGGTGGCCAGCGCCCCCACGGCCAGCACCACCCGCCAGGAGGCCAGCGCGCCGGCGAGGACGGGCGCGGCGGCCATCAGCGCGAGGTAGTGCACCGGCCGGCCGTCGGCCGCCTCCGCCGCCGACACGATCGCGAGCAGCGCGAGGGCCGCGCCGAGGCCGGCGCGGGATCCGGGGCTCAGCGGGCCGCGGCCCGGCTGGAAGGGTTGCGTACGTACATCGGACAGCATGCCTGATGGATGTGAACCGGAGAACGAACGCGGCCCGTCCGTCGCGGAAGTTCTGCCGGACCGGCTGTCAGCCGAGCACCTCGTAGCGGACGTCCACCTCGCCGAGACCGGTCGAGGCGATGGCCGCGAACGCGGCGCGGGACAGGTCGATGCACCGGCCGTCGATGTACGGGCCCCGGTCGTTGATCCGGACCACCACGGACTTGCCGTTGGCCGGGTTGGTGACCCGGACCCGGGTGTTGAACGGCAGCGTCTTGTGCGCCGCGGTCAGCGCGTCCGGGTCGAACGTCTCGCCGTTCGCGGTCATCTGGCCCTCGTCGTAGAAGGACGCGCCGCAGGAGCCGCTCTCCACCACCTTCGGGGCGGCGGTCTTCTTCTTCGTCGCGGTCGGCTTCGGCGCCGCGGTCCGGGTCTTGCCCCGGGACGCCGGCTGGGTGCGGGTCGGCTTCGGGCTCGGGGTGGCCTTCGGCGACGGGCTCCGGCTCGCGGTGGCGGAGGCGCTCGGCGACGGCGCGGCCGAGGTGGGGGCCGCCGTGCTGGGCGGGGCCTCGACCAGGGCCGGCGCGGCGGGCGGCTCGGCGGCGGTGAGCTGCACCGCGCCGACGGTGCCGCCGACCGCGAGCGCCACGCCGACCGCCGCGGTGGCGGCGATGCCGGCCGGCGAGGAGAACAATCTGCGGGTACGAAGGTGCCTAGCAGCCACCGGGCCGGTCCTTTCGTCAACTCAACAAACCGGCCCGGACCGTAACGAGAGAAGCACTTCCGACGTCAACGTGATCATGGTGGTATGCCCGCATTTGCTGTGCTACGTGTAGCCGATCAAGCCACGGCCGTTGGGCCGAACGGTGGACGGGTGGGCAGGATGGAGGCGTGCTGAACCGTCGCTTGGTCGAACTGTTCCGCTGGGCCGACCCCGGGCCGGACAGCAGCCACCTGGTCAGCGACCTCTCCGGCTGGTGGCGTGACCCCGAGGTGCTCGCCGAGGTCGGGCCGGCGCTGGCCGGCCTGCACCCCGACGCGCGCCCGACCGTGGTGGTCGCCCCCGAGGTGACCGGGCTGCTGCTCGGCCCGCTGGTCGCGGTGGCCGCCGGCGCCGGGTTCCTGCCCGCGTACAAGGACGGTGGCGAGCGACGCCGGATCGGGCCGACGCGGTGGGCCGGGACCCCGCCGGACCACCGGGGGCAGCGGCTCCGGATCGGCGTGGACGGCCGGCGACTCGGCCCCGGCGACCGGGTGCTGCTGGTGGACGACTGGGTCGACACCGGCGCGCAACTGGACGCGCTGTGCCGGCTGGTGCGCGACGCCGACGCCGAGCCGGTCGGCGCCGCCGCGCTGGTCGCCACCTGCCCGGCGGCCGTCCGCGCGCGACTGCGGGTCCGCGCGCTGCTCACCGGGGACGACCTGCCCTGAGGGGTTGACCTCAAGCATGCTTCAACCCCGACCATCGGCGGATGGACGACGGCATCCTCGACGAGGCGTACCACCGACTGCACCGCACCGGCCCCGAGTTCGAAGGCTGGCTCTCCAACCACGGGCCGATGGCCGCCGAGGCGCTGGTCCGGCACGGGCAGGGCGCCCGCGTACACCGCTGGCTCGACGGCTACCTGCGCCGGCTCGACGACCTGCCCCGGGGGCTGCGGCCGATCGACGACTGGCGGGCCGCGCTCGGTGACCCGAAGCGGGCCGGCGACTGGCTCGACCACTTCGACCGCGAGCTGCGCGACCGGCCGTGGCGGGAGGTGCTCGGCGAATGGTGGCCCCGGCTGCTCCCCGGGATCGCGGCCGGCGCGACCCACGGCGTGATCCGGGTCGGACACGCGGTGCGGGTGCTGCACACCGACGGGGAGACCCCGGAGCGCCGCGCCGAGCTGGGCCAGGCGCTCGGCTACTGGGCGGCCCGCTGGCAGCCGGTCCCCGGCGCCGGCCCGCTCACCGGTCACGCCGACGTCGCGGCGGCACTGGCCGGGGTGCCCCGGATCGCGGACCGCAGCGGCGGCATCCGGGAGCGACTGGGCCGGCTGACCGGGGAGCCCGGCTGGTCGACAGCGGTCACGGCGCTGCGTCCGCCGACCGACCCGGACCGGGCGGCCGGCACGCTCACCGAGGTGGTGCACCGCGCCGCGCTGGACTACCTGCGGTTCGGGCACGGCGAGCCGGTGATGCTGGTGCACGCGGTCACCGCGCCGACCGCGGTGCTGCGTACCCTGCCGGCCCTGGACCCGGCGCTGCGGGTGCCGAGCGTCGCCGCGGCCTGGGCCGCGACGGCGGCCGTGACCTCGGTGTACGCCGCACCCGCGCCGACCGCCGCCACGCCTGTCGACGGGCCCACCGATCCGGCCGAGGTGTTCGCCCGGGCGGCCCGGCACGGCGACGAACACGTGGTGAAGCTGGCCGACGCGGCGCTGGAGGCGTACGTGGCCACCGGCGACGAACGGGTGCTGGCCGCGCCCGGCCACGCCCGCCGTCTGATCTGACCGGTGCCGTAGCGTGAAGGCGGGGCCCCCTGTTAACGCATTCTGCATAACAAGGGGCCCCGCCTAACACCTAGCCGGCCCGGCGCAGCTCCGGCAGCAGCGCCGCCGCCTCGGTCAGCACCGCCTCGTCGCCGGCGTACCAACTGCTGGCCCGGGGCCAGTGCGTGATCACGTCGGTGAAGCCCAGCCGGGCCGCCCGGGCCGCCTGCTCCGCGAGGAAGTCCGCGCTGGTCAGCGAGAAGACCGGAGCCGAGTCGAGCGAGAGGTAGCGGTCCAGGGTGGCCGGGTCGCGGCCAGCCTGCTCCAGCGCCCGGGTCATCCGGTCGGACAGCTCCGCCACCGTGTCCCACCAGCCCGCCAGGTCGTCCCCGCCGAGGCCGGTGGTCACCCACCCCTGCCCGAACCGGGCGACCAGGCGCATCGACCGGGGACCGTTCGCGGCCAGCACGAACGGCACCCGGGGCTGCTGGACACAACCGGGGTTGTTGCGGGCGTCCACCGCCGCGAACCACTCCCCGCGCCACGTCGTGCCGTCCTCGCGCAGGATCAGGTCGAGCAGCTCGGTGAACTCCGCGAACCGGTCGACCCGCTGCCGGGGCGGCAGCGTCTCGCCGCCGAGCACGGCCGAGTCGAAGCCGATGCCGCCCGCGCCCAGCCCGAGCAGCACCCGCCCGCCGGAGACGTCGTCCAACGCGGTCACCTGCCGGGCGAACGCCGCCGGATGGCGGAAGTTCGGCGAGGCCACGAGCGTGCCGAGCCGGACCCGGGAGGTCACCGAGGCCGCCGCGGTCAGGGTCGTCCAGGAGTCGAACCACGGCCCGTCGACCAGGTCGCGCCAGCCCAGGTGGTCGTACGTCCAGGCGTGGTCGAAGCCCCACTCGTCCGCCTGCGCCCACCGCCGGCGCGCCTCCGACCAGCGTTGGTCCGGCAGGATCACGATGCCAATCCGCATGATCCCCAGCGTACGGCCCGGAGCGTCCCGCTACGTGGTCACGAGATCGGCCACCACACAGGCGATGTTGTCCGGCGCGCCCGCCGCGTACGCGAGATCGACGAGGTGCCCGACGGCGGTCTCCGGGTCGTCCGCCCCGGCCAGCGCGGCGTGCAGCGCGCCCGGGTCGACCACCGCGGCGAGGCCGTCCGAGCAGAGCAGGTAGCGGTCACCGGGCAGGGCGGTCCGCAGCGCCAGGTCCGCCTCCACCTCGCCGCCCGCGCCCAGTGCCCGGGCCAGCAGCGCCCGCTGCGGGTGCGCCCCGGCCTCGGCCGGCGTGAGCCGCCCCTGGTCGACGAGCGTCTGCACGTACGTGTGGTCCTGGGTGAGCCGGGACAGCTCGCCGCCCCGCAGCAGGTAGGCCCGGGTGTCCCCGACGTGCACCAGGGCGAGCCGGGTGCCCCGCCGGACGATCGCGGTGAGCGTGCTGGCCGGCCGGTCCGCGTCGGTGGCCTGCGCGCGTACCGCCCGGTCGGCCCGGCTCACCGCGTCGCCCAGCGCGGCGAGCAGATCGCCCGCCGGCGCGTCGGCCGCCGCCAACGGCCGCAGCGCGTCCACCGCCGCCGCGCTGGCGGTTGACCCGCCCGGACCGCGTACGCCGTCGGCGACCGCGAGCAGCGTGTCGCCGGCGTACGCGACGTCCTCGTTGGAGTCCCGGACCGCGCCGGTCTCGCAGCGCGCCGCGTACCGGAAGGTGTGCTCGGACATGATGGTGCCCCTCTCGCTGAGCTGGTCGACGAGGAGTGCGACGGCCCGGCCACGGGCCTCGGCGTCCGCGCTGACCCGCCGCCACCAGGCGTCCAGCGCCTCGGCGGCGGCCGGCGGCGGCAGCGCGCAGACGGCCCGGATCTCGGCCAACGGCATGCCGGCCCGGCGCAGCGCGGCGATCAGCCGCGCCCGGTCGAGCTGCTCCGGCGCGTAGTAGCGGTAACCGGAGTGCGGATCCACGGCGGCCGGCGGCAGCAGCCCGCAGTCGTCGTAGACGCGCAGCGCCTTGGCGGTCAGTCCGGCCGCGCGGGCGAACGCCCCGATGGTCAGCAGCCGCACGTCAGTCTCCTCCTCACGCCGGCCCCGGTGGGCCGGCCCGGATCACGTTGCGGCTTGCCGCAGGGGCCGGGTCAAGAGCGTTGACCATATATCGAAGACTTATATATGTTGTCGACATGACCCAGATGCGGGAGCCGACGTTCCTGATCCTCACCTCGCTCGCTGGCGGGCCGAGGCACGGCTACGGCATCACCCAGGAGGTCGCCACGCTCTCCGCCGGGCGGGTGAGCCTGCTGCCGGGCACGCTCTACACCGCGCTGGACCGGCTCACCGCCCAGCGCCTCGTCGAACCGGACCGCGAAGAAGTGGTGGACGGCCGGCTGCGTCGCTACTACCGCCTCACCGCGGCCGGCCTCGACGCGCTCACGGCCGAGACCGTCCGGCTACGCCAACTCGCCACCGTCGCCGAGACCCGGCTGCGGGCCCTGCGCCCCCGCACCGCCTGAACCGCCTCCCGCCCGCACCCGCAGACCGTAGGGGAGACCATGTCGCTCGCCCACCAGTACCGGCGGTTGCTCCTCGCCTACCCCCGCGCCTACCGGCGGGAACGCGGCCCGGAGATCCTGGGACTCCTGCTGGACTCGGCACCACCCGGGCGAACCCGACCCACGCTCCGCGAGGCCGCCGACCTGGTTCGCGGCGGGCTCCGCTGCCGGCTCGGCCGGCCCGCGAGCCGCACCGTCGTCGTCTGGGCGGCGCTGACGGCGTTGATCTGCGGACTGTTCACCGCCGCGCTCGCCGCCCGGCTCACCTGGGAGACGTCCCGGCCGCAGCCGGACCGGGCCGAGTTCGCCGCCGTCTTCACCGAGGCGTTCCCCGGCCACCGGCTGAGCGACGACGTGTCGACCGCGCCGGCGCTCTTCGTCTACTACAACCAGCCGCTGCGGCTCAGCCAGTGGCGTGGGCTCGTCCTCGGTGACGGTGGCGAATACCAGGAGGGCTCGGCATCCGGATCAGCATCCGGCCCGATGCCGACGCCCCCGGACCGCACGCTGGCGACGGCCACGCGACGACTGGAGGCCGACGGCTGGCAGGTGCCCGAGCCGACCTCGACAGTGCTCCAGACCTGCTATAACGCCAGGTGCGAGCGGGCCGGCGAGCCGGTCGAGACCGTGCTGGTCGCCCGGCGCGGCGACACCGTCCTGCGGGCCACCTTCAACGACCCCGACATCTACGGTTCGTACCTCTACGTGGAGGTTCAGCGGGCGACGCCGCCCGCCGTGCTCCCCGCCGCCGCTCTCGCCGGGCTGGTCGGCGGCGTCCTGGCCTGGCTGGCCTTCGGCTGGGCGAGCCGGCGCACCGACGGTCGACGTGGCGTGCCACTGCTGCTCGGCATCACCCTCATCCTCTGGTGGACGCCCGCGGTGCTCACCACCTTCTCCCTGGTCGGGCACCACCTGGACGAACCGCATCCGAGCTGGCATCCCCTCTGGGAGTGGCTCGGTCAGCCGGCGCTGTCGCTGTTCTTCCTGGTCGGCCTGGCCGGCGCGGCGACGCTGTCGGCCATCGCGCTCGTGCCGCGCCGCGAGCCGCATCCGCTGACGCTCAGCCCCGGGTGAGCTTGGCCAGCATCCGGCCCAGGTGCGGCTCGACCGTGCCGGCCGGCGCGTCGCCCACCTCGGCCGGCGTCCACCAGCGGACGCCCCGGAACTCGACCGGGTCGGGGGTGAACCGCTGCTCGCGGTGGGCGTCCAGCACGTACCAGAGGCTGACGTCGGTGTGCCGCTGCGCAGGCGGGCCGACCGTCTCGGTGACGGTGAGGAACGCCGGTCGCTCGCCGAACGGCGGTGCGAAGACCGCTGGTACGCCCAGTTCCTCCCGCAGCTCGCGGCGCACGGTGTGCACGGGGTGCTCGCCCGGCTCGACGTGACCGCCGCTGGGCAGCCACCGGCCGGCGTTGCGGTGGTCGACCAGCAGCACCGCGCCGTCGGACGGGTCGCGGAGCAGGAAGTAGGAGACCAGGTGCGGCGACGGGGTGCGCGGCTTGACCCGGCGGAAGATGTCCTCCGTGCCGGCCAGCCAGACCAACGCCGCCGCCCGGTGCCGGGCCTCCTGCTCGTCGCCCGGCGCCAACGCCTCGACCAGGGCCCGGATCTCGTCGCGCATCCCGCGATGCTGCCATCCGGGTACGACGGGCGCCGGCGACTAGCCTGGCCCGGTGCCGGAACTCGAACGACTCGCCACCCATCACGCCTACGTGCTGTACCGGTTCGAGCGGGAGAACCGGGCCTACTTCGCCCGCTACGTGCCCGACCGCGGCGACGCCTACTTCGACCTGTTCGCCGACCGGCTCGCCGCCCTGCTGGACGAGCAGGACCGCGGCATCTGCCACTTCCACGTGCTGGTCGACGACGACGGCTTCGTGCTCGGGCGGTTCAACCTGGTCGACGTGGCCGACGGCAGCGCCGAGCTGGGCTACCGGGTGGCCGAACGCGCCGCCGGACGCGGCCTCGCCCAGTACGGCGTGCGGCGGGTCAGCGAGCTGGCCCGCGACGGGTACGGGCTGCGCCGGCTGGTCGCCGACGCGGCGCTGGCGAACCCGGCGTCACTGGCGGTGCTCCGGCGGACCGGGTTCGTCAAGGCCGGGAAGGTGGACCTGGGTGGGGAGCCGGGGCTGCGGCACGTCCTCGACCTGCACCCGACTCCGGAGCAGCGCCCTCGGGTAGGCGGCACGCACCCGGGGGATCAGCGGTGAGGGAGGTGTCGGTCGACATCCCGTCGCCCCTGAGCGGCTGCCTCGACCACTGCGAGGTCGAGTGCGTCCGCCTGTGCTGCGGGATCGACGCCATCTCCACCGATCCCGCCCTCGTCGCGGCGTGGTGCCGTCGGGTGGGGCCGGACGCGGTGGTCGAGGCCCGGCGTCAGCTCGCCGCGTTGGTCGAGGTCGTCCGGGACCGCTCGCACGTCGTCACGTCGACGTTCCTGAACCACCGCACGCACGACGACGCCGCGCGGGGTGAGTTGCTGGACTTCCTGGCCGAGTTGGAAGCGGGATTGGCGCGCGGGAACCGGTCCTGAGAACGCGATCCGGCCCCACGGCGGGCAGATCGCCTGTCGTCACGACTGTGCCGGGAACAGCTTCCAATGCCCCTCGGTGACGACCTCGACGCTGCCGTCGATCACGGTGAGGGCTGTTGAATCGTCGATCGCGTATGCCGGTCCCGACATGCCGGCGGCCCACTTCTCGGCCTCGGCCATGGTGTTCTCCGGCAGGTCCGGGTGATCCAGGTGCGGGAAGATCGAGAAGTCGACCATGCCCAGCGCCTCGTCGGTCCCGCCGGGTGGTGTCCAGGCGACGAATTCGGCCCCGACCCGGGGGGCCATCACCATGCTGCCGGCGCTCGCCCCCACCCAGACCGCATCCAACGACGGCAGCAGCTCCGCCAACCCGGACTGCCGCATCCAGTGGCTCAGGTACAGGGCGTCCCCGCCGCCCACCAGCAGGGCGTCCGCCTCCTGGACCCAGGGCACCCAGCGATCTTCCCCGACGCTGGGCAACGCGGTGAGTTCCAGCACCCCCAACGACTTCCACCCCAACTCGCACATCGGTATGACGGATTGACCGGTGATGAAGCGCCACGCCCCGGCGGGACCGCCCATGGCGTATCCGGCGGTCGGAATGCAGAGGGCCGTGGAGTCGGCAATCGGTTTGCCCAGAAGGCCGACCAGCTCGTCCTGGATGCTCGCGTTCTTGATGCCCGCGGACGTGAGAAGAAGCTTCAAGATCATCCCCCGATGGATCTTCGTCAGTCCCCGGAGAGTAGCCCCCTGACCGCGAGTTCGGCGTCCGCCGGCCCCCGCAAACGTCGAAGGCCCCGGCGGGACTGTCGTCCTCACCAGGGCCTCGATCGTGGAGCGGGTGACGGGAATCGAACCCGCACTGTCAGCTTGGGAAGCTGATGTTCTGCCATTGAACTACACCCGCGAGCGGGACCACTGTACCTGAGGTCACCACCCCCGTGCACCCAGGCACCCCCGCCACGCGGCCCGGCCGAGTTGATCAACGGATGTTGCACGCCGGCAACATATGGTCGTTCTCAAATCCCTCGATGGGATGTAACGTCTGCCACACGTTTCCGACTCGGCGTGACACACCCCCTGCCACGCCGTCAGAAAGAGGTGGGCCCATGGGACTCCGTCCCAACCTGCTGACCCGGCGTACCGCCGGTGTCGCGACGTCGACCCTCGCGCTGCTGCTCAGCACCGCCGCCGTCGGCGTCGTCCCCGCTGCTTCGGCCTTCTCGGCCGCGCCGGCCGGCGTGTGCGCCGAGCCGGCCGACGCCCACGCCGACGCCCGTGTCGCCAAGGGCGGCCACGCCAAGCTCGACCCGAACCACCTGACCGCCAAGCAGGTTCGCGACCGCGAGGCCGACCTCGCCGCCGCGCAGCGCGAGCGGGCCAACTTCCGGACCGGCGCCGTCGCCCCGCTGGCAACCGTGACCATCCCGGTCGTCGTGCACGTCATCCAGGAGAACAGCACCCGCGCCGGTGGCAACATCCCGGACTCGCTGATCACCCAGCAGATCAGCGTGCTCAACCAGGCGTACGCGGGCTCGACCGGCGGCGCGGCCACCGCGTTCAGCTTCCAGCTCACGAAGATCAACCGGGTGACCAACGCGTCGTGGTACCCGATCGTGCAGGGCTCCTCGGCGGAGCGGTCGATGAAGACCTCGCTGCGCACGGGCGGCAAGAACACGCTGAACATGTACCTCGGTGAGCTGAGCGACGGCCTGCTGGGCTGGGCGACCTTCCCGAAGCGGACGCTGGACAAGATGGACGGCGTGGTCGTGCTCGGCGAGTCGCTGCCCGGCGGCACGGCGACCAACTACAACCAGGGCGACACCGGCACCCACGAGATCGGCCACTGGCTGAACCTCTACCACACCTTCCAGGGCGGCTGCTCGGGCTCGGGTGACAGCGTCTCCGACACCCCGGCCGAGGCCTCCCCGGCGTACGAGTGCCCGACCGGTCGGGACACCTGCTCCACGACCGGCAAGGACCCGATCACCAACTTCATGGACTACACGTACGACTCCTGCATGTACCAGTTCACCGCCGGCCAGGCGAGCCGCATGCTGACCGCGTGGAACGCCTACCGCGCGGCCTGATCGCCACCGCACCACGTACCGGTGCCGGCCCCGTCTGCGGACGGGGCCGGCACCGTCGTTCTACGGGCCCGGTCAGGCGGCCGGCCGGCGGGTGTCGAAGCCGTGCCGACCACGGCGGCCGTCCGGGACGAGCGCGTCACGCCGGGCCGCGACCGGGGGTGGCGACACCGGCGTGGCGAACGCGGGTGCGGCCTCACCCGGGTCGAGCCAGAGCCGCATCTCCGGGCGGCCGGCACCGATCTGGGTGACCGGGTCACGGCGGGTCAGCATCGCCACGTCGACGGAGAACTCGAACAGGCGCCAGTCACCCTGCGGCGCCGCCCGGCCGATCCGGGTCAGCCGGTCCACCGTCGCCGGATCGGTCACCGGAACGGCGCGACCGGCCAGGTAAGCCTCGTCGTCGCTCTCCTCCGGCGGGAAGGAGTGCAGCGCGTAACGGCCGTCGCGTTCGAGGTCGCGGCGCTTCGGCGAGTCGATGACGAAGCACCAGAGCCCGTCGTCGGTGATCAGCGGCGAGACCGGGTGCACCCGTGGGCCACCGTCGGCGCGGACCGTGGCGAGGTAGCCGAAGCCCGGCCCGTACTGCTGCATCAGAAGGCGGATCTCGGCCGCGAGTCGGGGTTCGTCGGCGGCGAATTCGGACCAGGAAGCCATGCCGACAGTCTATCGAACACGTGTACGAAGAAGTAGTCCGACACGCTGGTCACCACCGTCTGTCGCTAGAGTGTTCCGATGCTGCTCTCCGACCGCGACCTGGTCTCCGAGATCAAGGCGGGCACGCTCGCGCTGGAGCCCTTCGAGCCCACGCTGGTGCAGCCGTCCAGCATCGACGTACGCCTGGACCGGCTGTTCCGGGTCTTCAACAACCATCTCTACACGCACATCGACCCGTCGGTGCAGCAGGACGACCTGACGTCGATGGTGGAGGTCCCCGAGGGGCAGCCGTTCGTGCTGCACCCGGGCGAGTTCGTGCTCGCGTCCACGCTCGAGGTGATCTCGCTGGGTGAGGAGCTGGCCGGTCGGCTGGAGGGCAAGTCGAGCCTGGGGCGGCTCGGCCTGCTCACCCACTCCACGGCCGGCTTCATCGACCCGGGCTTCTCCGGCCACGTCACACTGGAGTTGTCCAACGTGGCGAATCTGCCGATCACGCTCTGGCCGGGCATGAAGATCGGCCAGCTCTGCATCTTCCGGCTCTCGTCGCCGGCCGAGCACCCGTACGGCTCGGCCGTCTACGGCTCGCGCTACCAGGGCCAACGCGGCCCGACGCCGAGCCGGTCCTGGCAGAGCTGGCGCACCTGGCCGACCCGCTGACGCCGAGCGTGGTTGTGAAGAGGGGCCCCCTGTTATGCGGAATGCGTTAACAGGGGGCCCCTCCTTACACCTCAGCCGGGGCGGCCGTAGCTGTTGATGTCGCCGTCGTCGACGCGCTTCATGGTGATGGGCTTGCCGGACTGGGAGGCGTGCACCACCCAGCCGTCCCCGACGTACATGCCCACGTGGTGCAGGTCGCCGTAGTAGAAGACCAGGTCACCGGCGCGCAGCTCGGCGCGGCTGACCCGCTTCGTCACGTCGTGCTGCTGGCGGGCGTTGTGCGGCAGCGAGACCCCGGCCTTCGCCCAGGCGGCCATGGTCAGGCCCGAGCAGTCGAAGTGGTCCGGGCCGGCCGCGCCCCACACGTAGATCTTGCCGATCTGGGCGCAGGCGAACTTGACCGCCACCCCGGCCGCGCCGCCCGGGTATCCGGCGGGACAGGGGGCCGGGCGCAGCGGGCCGCCGCCACCGTTGCCGTACACCTTGAGCCGCAGCTTCTGGAGCTTGGCGATCTCGGCGTCGATCTGCTTCTTCTTCGCCGCGAGCTGGGCCTCGGTGCGGCTCAGGTCGGCGACCATCGCGTCCAGCGGCTTCTTCTTCGCCGCCAGCTCGTCGCGCAGCGCGGCGATGTCGCGGACCTGCTCCTGCTGGTGGTGCGCGAAGCGGTCGAGCATTTCCAGGCCGGTGACCAGCTCACTCGGCGAACGGCTGCCCAGCAGCGCGTTGACGGTGGAGAGGTTGTCGCCCTTGTACGCGTCGGCGGCGAGCCCGCCGACCTGGCCGAGCGCGGCGTCTACCCGGGCCTGGAGCGGGGCGATCTGCCTGCCGAGCGCGTCGGCCTGCTTGCGGCGCACCGCGAGCTGCCCGCGGACGGCGTTGACCTGTTCGATGACGGGTTCGAGCTTGTTCCAGTCGCGGTCGATCTGGGCCTCGATCTCGGCGACCGAGGGTTCCGCGTGCGCCGCCGTCGCGCCACCGGTCAGGACGACCGCGGCGCCGACCAGGGCGGCGAGTGTGGTGGTGAAGCGGGACCAGCGGAAACGCGGCACGGCGGCGGACCGGTCGACCGACCGGCTCGACGTCGGCCGCGGGGCATGGTGGGCCACCGGGCGTCCGTACTCCTTCTGCCTGACCGCCTACCGGGTTAGCTGACGGGTTCGGGCGGGAAGGGAAGCGCCCTACCGCAGTGGCTGCGGATTCACCCCAGGAACCTGGGTCCCCGGTTCGCCCGTGGGCGACTCGGCGGTGTCGGGCCGTCACCGACCGGGCTGGACGGTGAAACATGCGGCCGACGACTGACCAGAGTAAGGATTCCCGTTATCGATCCGCAACCCGAACGGCCGTGACACTCCGTACCGGATGCGCCGCACGAACGTGAATGGAGATTTTCTTCGCGTTGGATTGCCTCCTGGAAAGGTATTGACCCCCACGGGTGGCTGGCGTGAGGGTGGGAACGCAGTGACCCCCATCCCTGTCCAGGAGGTTCGATGCACCTCACAGCCCCGCCGCCGAGCAGACGGATACTGCTCGCCGCCGCCGTGGCGACCGCCACCGCGCTTGCCACCACCGGCCCGGTGAGCGCCGCGCCGCAGGCGGACCGGCCCACCGGCGACCGTCAGCAGCAGTACGCAGCCGCGGCGGCCGAGTACGGCGTACCGCAGAACGTGCTGCTCGGTGTCTCCTACCTGGAGTCGAGGTGGGACACCCACCCGGGCCAGCCCAGCACCAGCGGCGGCTACGGCCCGATGCACCTGACCGACGCCGCGCACGTCCTGGCCACGCCGGGCAGCGCCCACGTCGACGAGGACGAGGACCCGCGCGGCGACGACGCCCGCCCGCTCCGGCTCGACCCGGCCACCGCCGCCGCGCCGACCCGGGAGACGCCGCTGCCGGCCGCCTCGCTCCAGACGCTCGACGCCGCCGCCACGCTCACCGGGCTGGACGCGCAGACGCTGCGCACCGACCCGGCGGCGAACATCCGCGGCGGCGCGGCGCTGCTGGCGTCGTACCAGAAGGCACTGGGTGGGCCGGTCGGCGCCGGCAGCGACGTCGCGGCCTGGTACGGCGCGGTGGCCCGCTACTCCGGCGCGGACACGTCCGACGCGGCGGCGGCCTTCGCCGACGAGGTCTACGACCAGCTCGGCCAGGGCGCGGCCCGGACCACCGACGACGGGCAACGGGTCACGCTGGCCGCCACCGCCGCGCAGCCGGACCGGGCCGTGCTGGCCCGGCTCGGACTACGCCACGCCGCGCGGCCGGACGGGCTGGAGTGCCCGGTGCGGCTGGCCTGCGAGTGGATTCCCGCCCCCTACGAGCAGCTCAGCGCCGACCCGGGCGACTACGGCAACCACGACCTGGGCGACCGGCCGAAGCAGCAGAAGATCGAATACATCGTCATCCACGACACCGAGGGCTACTTCGCCCCCAGCGTCGACCTGGTGAAACGTGCCGACTACCTGGGCTGGCACTACACGCTGCGGTCGGTGGACGGCTACGTCGCGCAGCACATCAAGGCCAAGGACGTCGGCTGGCACGCCGGCAACTGGTACGTCAACGCCAAGTCCATCGGCCTGGAGCACGAGGGCTTCGCCGGGCAGGGCACCTGGTACACCGAGGCGATGTACCGCAGCTCGGCCAAACTGGTCCGCTACCTGGCGCAGAAGTTCGGCATCCCGATGGACCGGCAGCACATCATCGGCCACGACAACGTGCCCGGCATCACCGCCGCGAACGTGCGGGGCATGCACTGGGACCCGGGCCCCTACTGGGACTGGTCGCACTACTTCGACCTGATGAAGGCGCCGTTCCGGGCCACCGGCACGTCGCGTACCGGGCTGGTCACCATCGACCCGGACTTCGCCACCAACCGGCCCGCGTTCGTCGGCTGCAACCAGCAGCCGCCGGGCGTCCCGACGCCCACCCCGCCGGCCGAGACCTGCCCGTCGCGCGGCTCGTCGGCGGTGGTGCTGCGGACCGCGCCGAGCGCGGACGCCCCGCTGGTCAACGACCTCGGGCTGCGCCCGGACGGCACGCCGGACACGATGTACATCTCCGACCACGGCGCCCGCGCCTCCGCCGGACAGACGTACACGGTGGCCGGCCGTCAGGGGGACTGGACCGCGATCTGGTACCTCGGCCAGAAGGCGTGGTTCCTCAACCCGGCCGCCGCGCCCACCGCGAAGTGGGCCACCGGCTTCGTGGTGACGCCGCGCCCCGGCAAGGCCACCATCCCGGTGTACGGCCGCGCCTACCCGGAGCAGGCCGCCTACCCGGAGACCATCCCGTACCAGACCATCTCCCCGCTCCAGTACACGTTCGCGGCCGGCCAGCGGTACGCGGTGGGCGGTGTGCTGCCGGGCGAGTACTACCGGGCGGTCTCCTACGACGGCTCCACCCCCGGTGACCGCACCGTGGTCCGTGGCGAGAACCGGTACGTGCAGGTCCAGTTCGGCCACCGGATCATGTTCGTGAACCTCGACGACGTGCTGATCCTGCCGTCGCCGCTCGGCGCGCCGCGCTGACGGCCCAGCAGACGGAGGAAGGCCCCCGGTCCGATGAGGACCGGGGGCCTTCGCCGTGACGCGGGTCAGTACGGTCGGCGGTAACCCGCGACCGGCATGTACTGCACCTTGGCCACCTGGACCGGTTTGCCGGTCCGGGGCGCGTGCACCATCAGGCCGTTGCCCAGGTAGAGCCCGACATGGTGCAGGTCGCTGAAGAAGAAGACCAGGTCACCGGGGCGGGCCTCGCTCGCCGAAATCTTCCGGCCCTCGTTCCACTGCGCGCCGGTGAAGTGGGTCAGCGAGATGCCCGCCGCCTTGTACGCGTACTGGGTGAGGCCGGAGCAGTCGAACGAGTTCGGGCCGGTCGCGCCCCACACGTACGGGTCGCCGACCTGGGCGCACGCCGTCTTGATCGCGGTGCGCGCGGCGCTGCTCACCACCCCGTCGATCGAGGGGCAGCCCTCCGGGCGGATCGAGGTCACCGGCAGCATCCCGGTCAGCCGCTTGATCTCGGAGTCGATCTGCTTCTTCTTCGCCGCCAGGTCGTTCTTCCGCTTGACCTCGGTGGCGATCAACGCGTCCAGCTTCTGCTTCTGCGCGTTGTACTTGTCGCGGGCCGCGAGCACACCGGCGATCTGCCGGCGCTGGTCGTCGGCGATCCGGTCCAGCATGACGAGCTGTTCGGCAAGCGTCCCCGGCTTGGTGCTCACCAGCAGCGCGCCCATCTCCTGGGACGGGCCGCGCATGTAGTACCGGGAGGCGATGTCGCCGACCTTGTTCATCGCCAGCGTCGAGGCCAGCTCCAGCGGGACCATCTTCTTCTTCAGCTCGACCGACTTCTTCTGGTCGGCCTTGAGCTGGGCGCTGACCTTGTTGTACTGCTCGATCGTGGGTTCGAGCTGCTCCCACTGCTTGTCGATCTGCGCGTCGATCTCGTCCACCGAGGGCGCCGCGTGCGCCGGGGCCGCCAGCATCCCGGCGCCGACCGCGACGGCCGCGACCAGGGTGAGGAGACGGCGTACCACCCGGTGGACCCCGGCCGACCGGCCGGGGGGAGCGCTCGGGACGTGACGTTGAGGGGGCATGGTTGCCACCGGCACGGACTCCTTTGCAACCGACCGGCGGGCGCCTCGCGAGAGGGAAGATCGAGGCGGACGACCCACGGCGGTCGGTGCATCACATTAGGGAAGGCACCGGGGTGGAATCAAGGCGGCCGCCTGTTCAATCACGTGTCCGCAATCGCTTGCACACCAAGGGTATTCATTCACGTGCCGACAATGGCCGTCAATACGTCGTCGAGCGTCACCACACCGAGGGGCCGTCGACCGTCGCTGACCAGCACCATGTGCCGGCGCTCGCGACGCATCGCCAGCAGCAGATCGGCGAGCGTACGGTCCGGGGGCACCACCGCCAGCGGCCGGTAGACCTCGGCCGGCACCGGGGCCCGTCGGCTCGCGCCGGCGTACCCGAGCACGTCCTTGACGTGGACGAAGCCGAGCACCCGACGGGTGGCCCGCTGCACCACCGGGAACCGGGACCGACCGGTGCGGGTCGCCAGCACCTCCAGCGAGGCCGGTGAGACGTCCTCCGCCACCGTGGTCACCGTCGACCACGGCTGCAACGCGTCCGCGGCGGTACGGCTGTGCAGGGCGAGCGCGCCGGTGATCCGAGCGTGCTCCTCGGCATCCAGCAACCCCTCGGTGCGGGCCTGGGAGACCAGCCCGGCCAACTCCTCGGCGGTGAACACGGTCTTCACCGCGTCCGTCGCCTCCACCCGCCACCACCGCAGCACCTGCCGGGCCGACCACTTCATCGCCAGCAGCAGCGGCTTCGTGGCCAGGCAGAACGCGAGCATGGCCGGGCCGAGCCAGAGCGCCGACGGCTCCGGGCCGGCCAGCGTGATGTTCTTCGGCACCATCTCGCCGACCACGGTGTGCAGGAACACCACCACGGCCAGCGCGATCACGAACGCCACCGGGTGCACCGCCGAGGCGGGCAGCCCGACCGCGGTGAAGGGCACCTCCAGCAGGTGCGCCAACGCCGGCTCGGCGATCGCGCCCAGGCCGAGCGAGCAGACCGTGATGCCGAGCTGCGCGCCGGCGATCATCAGCGGGATCTGGTTCATCGCGGACAGCGCCCAGCGGGCCCGCTTCGACGTCGCCGTCAGCGGTTCGAGCACGGTACGGCGGGACGCGATCAACGCGAACTCGCTGCCCACGAAGAAGGCGTTGCCGAGCAGCAACACCAGGGCCACCAGCAGCTCAGGCACCGTCGTCGGGCTCCTCGGGACGCAGCACGCGGACCTGCTCGATCCGGTGCCGGTCCACCTCCACCACGGTGAACTCGTAGCCCGCCTCGTCGACCGTCTCGCAGGCGACCGGGATGTGCCCGAGGCGGGCCATCAGGAACCCGCCCAACGTCTCGTACGGCCCCTCGGGCAGCCGGAAACCGGTCTGCTCGACCAGCTCGTCGGCACGCAGCAGGCCGTCGACCAGGACGGTCCGTTCCCCGCCCGGCACGGTCAGCTCCACCGGCCCGAGGTCGTCCACCGCGGCCGGGTCGAACTCGTCGGCGATCTCCCCGACCAGCTCCTCGACCAGGTCCTCCACGGTCACCACGCCGTCCGTGCCGCCGTACTCGTCGACCACGATGGCCAGGTCCGCGCCGGCGTCCTTCAGCGCGGCCAGCACGCCGTCCAGGTCCAGGCTCTCCGGCACGTACACCGGTTCCCGGGCGACCGAGGCGACGGTGGTGGCGGCCCGCCGGGCCAGCGGCACCCCGAGCGCGTCGGGCACCCCGACGACACCGGTGACCAGGTCGAGCGTCTCCTCGTACACCGGGAACCGGGTGCGGCCGGTCCGCCGGGACAGATCGAGCAGCTCGGCGACGGAGGCGGTGGCGCGCAACGCGATCACGTCCACCCGGGGGGTCATCGCCTCGGCGGCCCGCTTGTCGCCGAACCGGATGGTGCGCCGCAGCAGCATCGCGGTGTCCGGTGGCAACGCGCCGGCCCGCGCCGAGATCGCGGCCAGCAACCCCAGCTCCTCCGGTGAGCGGGCGCTGGCCAGCTCCTCCTGCGGCTCCACGCCGAGCCGGCGGACCAACCGGTTGGCGGAGTCGTTGAGCAGCCGGATCAGCCAGCCGAAGGTGCGGGAGAAGGCGCGCATCGGCGCGGCGGTGGCCAGCGCCGCCGGCATCGGGCGGGCCAGCGCGAGGTTCTTCGGCACCAGCTCACCGAAGAGCATCGAGAGCAGCGTGGCCAGCGCCAGGGCGAGCAGCCCGGAGAGGTGGTCCGCCCCGCCGAACGGGCGCAGCACCGGCGCGACGAGCCGGGCCAGGGCGGGCTCGGCCAGGTAGCCGGTGAGCAGCGCGGTGATGGTGATGCCGAGCTGCGCGCCGGAGAGCTGGAAGGACAGGTCGCGCAGCGCACGGCGGACCGTGGCGGCCCGGACGTCGCCCTCGCCGGCCCGCCTGTCGATCTCCGCCCGGTCCACCGTGACCAGGGCGAACTCGGCCGCGACGAAGAAGGCGTTGCCCGCGGTCAGCAGCACGAAGCCGACCAGGGGCAACAGCGTCAGAACGAAAAGGCCGTCGATGGGCGTGATTGTGGCACGCGGGCGCCGATGGCGCGCCACCCGTAGCGTGGCGGTATGGACGGTCTGCTGCTCACCGACGAACTGGTCCTGCTCGCCTACGACGACGCCGGCGCGAACCGGCTCGGCCGTCCACACCTGGACTACGGCCTCGCCGGCGCGGTGCTGCTGGAGTTGGCGCTGGCCCGCCGGGTGGAGGTCGCGGACAAGCGACTGGTGGTGACCGATCCCACCCCGACCGGCGTGCCACTGCTCGACGAGGCGCTGGCCGCCGTCGGGGACGGGCGGCCCCGCAAGCCGAAGGACTGGATCGGCAAGCTGGCCAAGGGGCTGCCGGACCGGGTGCTCGACGGGCTGGTCGACGCCGGGGTGCTGCGTCGGGAGTCCGACCGGGTGCTGCTGGTCTTTCCGCGTACCCGCTATCCCTCGCCGACCGGCGCGGAGCCGGCGGCGGAGACCGCGGCCCGGCGCCGGATGGTGGACGCGCTGGTCGGCGCCGGCCCGGTCGACGCGCGGACCGCGGCGCTGCTCACCCTGACCGGCGCGGTCGGTCTGGACCGCAAGCTCTTCCGCGAGCTGCCGAAGGAGCGGGTCAAGACCCGGCTGACCGAGATCGCCGCCGGTGACTGGGCCTCCGCCGCGACGAAGAAGGCGATCGAGGAGATGCAGGCGGCGGTGATGATCGCGACCACCACCACGGCCGCCATCGCGGTCACCACAGCGAGCTGAGACGACGGCGGCGGCACCGTCCGGGTGCCGCCGCCGTCGTGGTCCGGCCCGTGCCGGGGGTACGCCTCAGCCGGCCGCCGGCGCGGTCTCCTTCTCGCCGGCCGGCGCGTCGGGCTTGACCGAGCGCAGCAGCACGCTCGCCACGTCGACCACCTCGACGTCCTCCCCGGCGCCCTTGCCGTTCACCCCGTCGTTGAGCATCGTCGAGCAGAACGGGCAGCCGACCGCGATGGTCTTCGCGCCGGTGGACATGGCCTCCTCGACCCGGTCCACGTTGATCCGCTTGCCGATCTTCTCCTCCATCCACATCCGGGCGCCACCGGCGCCGCAGCAGAAGGAGCGCTCGCTGTTGCGCGGCATCTCGGTCAGCTCGCCCTGCATCGAGTCGCCGAGCACCTCGCGGGGCGCGGCGAAGATCCGGTTGTGCCGGCCCAGGTAGCAGGGGTCGTGGTAGGTGACGCCACCGTCGACCGGCTGCACCGGCGTGAGCTTGCCGGCGCTGACCAGGTGGGCCAGCAGTTGGGTGTGGTGCACCACCTCGAACTCGCCGCCGAGCTGGCCGTACTCGTTGCCCAGCGTGTTGAAGCAGTGCGGGCAGGTGGCGACGATCTTGCGCTTGCTCTTCTCCCGGCCGTCGAACGCCTCGTTCAGCGTCTCCACGTTCTGCTGGGCGAGCATCTGGAACACGAACTCGTTGCCGATCCGGCGGGCCGGGTCACCGGAGCAGGTCTCGCCCTCGCCGAGGATGGCGAAGCTCACGCCGGCCTCGTTGAGCAGCGTGGCGACCGCGCGGGTGGTCTTCTTGGCCCGGTCCTCGAACGCGCCGGCGCAGCCGACCCAGAAGAGGTACTCGAAGTCCTCGACCTCGCCGACCCGGGGCACCTCGAAGTCGAGCCCCTTGGTCCAGTCCTCGCGGGTGTTCTGCGGCGCGCCCCACGGGTTGCCCTTGTTCTCCAGGTTGCGCAGCATCACGCCGGCCTCGGACGGGAAGCTCGACTCGATCAGCACCTGGTAGCGGCGCATGTCGACGATGTGGTCGACGTGCTCGATGTCCACCGGGCACTGCTCGACGCAGGCGCCGCAGGTGGTGCAGGACCAGAGCACGTCCGGGTCGATGACGCCGCCTTCCTCGGCGGTGCCGATCAGCGGCCGGTCGGCCTCGGCCAGGGCCAGCACGTCCATGTGGGCGAGCTGCGCCTCGGTGGCCTTCTCCTCGCCGGTCAGGTCCTTGCCGCCGCCGGCCAGCAGGTAGGGCGCCTTGGCGTACGCGTGGTCGCGCAGGCTCAGCACCAGCAGCTTCGGCGACAGCGGCTTGCCGGTGTTCCAGGCCGGGCACTGCGACTGGCAGCGACCGCACTCGGTGCAGGTGCTGAAGTCGAGCAGGCCCTTCCAGGTGAACTGCTCGACCTGGGCGACGCCGAACTGGTCCTTCTCCGGGTCGGCCTCCTCGAAGTCGAGCGGCTTGCCCTCGCTCGTCATCGGCCGCAGCGGGCCCAGGCCGGAGCCGGCCGCCTTCTGCGGGTCGCGCTTGAAGAAGATGTTGGGGAACGCCAGGAAGCGGTGCCAGGCGACACCCATGGTGACGTTCAGCGAGATCACGATGAGCCAGGTCATCGAGATGACGATCTTGATGAGGGCGGCCACGCTGACGCCGGCCGCCCAGTCGGGGAGCACCGAACCGACCGCGTGGCTGAGCGGGGTGGCCCAGACCGGGTACTCGAAGTTGTCGGTGGCGACCTTGAAGCCCCGGATGACGAAGCCGAAGATCAGGACCAGCAGCACGACCCACTCGACGAAGTAGCCCTGCCACATGGTCGAGCCGGTGAAGCGGGAGCGGTTCTCCGGCCGGTTGGGCCGGTTGCGCAGCCGGATCGCCATCAGCACCAGGATGCCGACCAGGCCGAGGATGCCGATCCACTCGGTGACCAGCCCGAAGACGGTCCAGTGCCCGACGATCGGCAGCCCGCCGCCGGTCGAGACCACCTCGAAGTAGGCCTCCAGCACCAGCAACGACAGCACGATGAAGCCGACCATCACGAACCAGTGGGCGGCCCCGACCACGCTCCACTTGAGCATGCGGGTGTGGCCGGCGGTCTCCACCAGCATCTTGGTGGTGCGCGCGCCCTTGTCGGCGAACCGCTCGGGCGCGGGCTGCCCGAGCCGGATGACGGCCGTCATCTTCATGACCGCGCGTACCGCAAGCCACACCGCCACGGCGGTGATGGCGGCCGCGAGGATCGTGGTGACGATCTGGACGCTGCCCATCGAGTTGGCCTCCCGGTCTGCTGCTTGTCAGTGCAGCCTACGCGGAAGGTTACTCAGCAGTAACGTGAATCTTCTCGCATCGGCCACGCCGCCCTGCGGACACCTTAGGTGGGCCGGCGCCCCGGCGCCGGGCAGGGGCGGCGTGGCGTGATGCGAGTGCTGCGGAAACCCGCCGGTCAGCGCCAGCGGGAGAGCAGGATCAGCGAGGAGACCATCGCGCCGAAGCCCACCGCGAGGTTCCAGTAACCCCACGAGGCGACCGGGTATGCCTGCTCGGAAAGGTAGTAGACCACCAGCCAGGCGATGCCGACCACGATCAGCGCGACGGCGGTGACCGGCAGCCAGATCGGGCTAGGCTTGCGCGTCGACGCCGTCGCCGTCGGACGGACGTCCGTCGGCGGGGTGTACACCTTCTTCTTGCGGACCTGAGACTTGGGCACGACGCTCTCCAGAGGGGGGTACGACCTCGTCCGGCCTGACAACCGGGCGCGGGGGCGACGGTCCATGGCCAATAATGTGTCGACAGCTAGCGTAGTCCCGACAGACCGTCCAGGCCACGAATGGGGTCGGGCCGGTGCGCGGAGTTACCGAAAAGAGCGGACTTTTCGGGTCGAGCAGGTCGGTTCGCATCGGCGCGGGCCGGAACGAGACGACGGGAAAGGGAACGCCCGGTGGAGTACACGTCCGGCGCCGCCTCCTGGCAGAAGGTCCTTCGCCGCGCGGTCGCCGGTCTGCTGCCCCGGCGGGCACGCCAGCGCCGCCCCGGCTGGTCGATCGGCGTGCCGCTGATCGCCGCCGCGGCCGGGCTGCTGTTCACCACCACCGCGACCACCGCCGGCGGCACCCCGCTGCGCGAGGACCGGCGACCCCAGCTCACCCAGCTCATCGAGGACCGCCGCGAGCAGGTCGCGGCCAGCGAGGCGAAGGCCGCGCGGCTGCGCGACGAGGTCGAGGAGCAGACCGAGGCGCTGGCCGGCACCGACGGGCCGGTGAAGACGCAGCGGGACCGGGCCGCCGCGATCCGGCAGGCCGCCGGGTTCACCGCGCTCACCGGCACCGGCATCACGATCGAGCTGAACGACGCCGACTGGGGCCCCGGCCAGCCGCTGCCCAAGGGCGCCAGCAACGACGACCTGGTCGTGCACCAGGGCGACGTGCAGGCGGTGGTGAACGCGCTGTGGGCCGGGGGCGCGGAGGCCATGTCAATCATGAACGTCCGCGTGCTCAGCACCAGCGCGGTACGCTGCGTCGGTAACACCCTGCTGCTGCACGGCCGGGTTTACTCCCCTCCTTTCAAGATCGTGGCCATCGGCGACCCCGCCCAGTTCCAGCGGGCGCTCGCCGCCTCTGAGGGAGTCCGGGTGTTCAAGGAAGTGGCCGACCACTACCAACTCGGCTACAGCGAGAAGACCTCCACCGTGACGGTGCCGGCGTTCGAAGACTCCACCGCGCTGCAATCGGCGACGGTGCCCCGGTGACCGGCGACGAACCCCGGGAACGCGACGATCGCCGTCGCACCGGATCGGAGGAGCCGACCGCGATCCTCCGGAAGGTCGAGCGTCCGGCGCCCGCCCCGGCCCGGGTCGACCTGCCGTGGCCGGACGCCGGCCCGGCCCACTCCGCCCCGGCACGGCGCGGCCCCACCGCCCGCCCGGTCACCCCGCCGGCCGCCCGCCCCGCCGGCCCACCGCCGGCCTGGCCGGGCAATCCGGCCCGTCCGCCGGCCGCCGCCTCGCGCGCCGAGGCGTACCCGCCGTCCCGCCGACCCGGCCCCGAGGGGCGCCCGCCGGAGGTCCGCAGCGGGCTCAACGCCCCACCGCCCGGCGGCCCGCCCGCCGGCCGAACCGCGGAGACACCCGACGTCGACAGCCGGCGGTACGCCGGTCCGACGGCTCCCACCGACCCCCGGCGGTTCGACCCGCCGGGTCGGGGAGCGCACTCCCGCCCGTCCGCCGAAGCCCCCCACGACCGCCGCCCCGGCCTGGACCCCTCCGACGCCCCGGCCGGCCGTCCCGGCGGGATGCCCGGTGCTGGCGCTGTGCCCGGTCCCGGCGGGATGCCCGGCCCCGGCGGAGGGTCCGGTGTCGGCGTCCGACCGGCCGCGCCGGGCGACGGGCCGACCGACTTCATCCCGCCGGTGGCCGGCCGCCCCGAGCAGCGCTCCACCGCAGCCGGGCAGCACACCGGCCCACCACAACGGACCACCGGCGCACCCGAGCGACACGCCGGTGGTCCCGAGCGACACGCCGGCGCACCCGAGCGGCACGCCAGTCGTCCCGAGCGCCACGCCGGCGTACCCCGGTCGGGTGGCCCGACCGGGCGCGGCCCGGACCCGGCCCCACCGGCCGACCCCGGCGCGACGGCGGTGCTGCCCGCCGTCACCCGGCGGCCGGCCGACCCCCGGTTGGACGCCACCGGCCTGATGGGCGCGGTGCCCCCGGCGCCGGACCCCGGCGGCGACGACGGCGAGCCGCCCGCCGAGCCGCCACGGCCTCGGCGCGGCGAGCGGGTGGTGCAGCTCCGGCCGGAACAGACCGGCGAGGGATACCGCAGCGTCTACTCCGAGCTGACGCGGCCCACCACCGGCTCCCGGCTACGCACGGCGGTCCGTGGCGCGGGCGAGCTGCTGATCACGTTCGGCCTGGTGGTGCTCCTCTTCGCCGGCTACGAGATCTGGGGCAAGTCGGTCATCGTCGACGCCCACCAGAACGACCTGACCGGTCAGCTCGCCCAGGAGTGGGCGGCGGACCCGACGGTCGGCCCGACCCCCGGCCCGAGCGCGAAACCGAAGCCGCCGGCCGAGGGCAAGCCGGTCGCCGGCCTCTACATCCCGAAGCTCGACAAGCACTGGGTGGTGGTCGAGGGCGTCACCCCGGACGACATCCGGTACGCCCCGGGCCACTACCCGGACAGCGCCATGCCCGGCGAGGTGGGCAACTTCTCCGTCGCCGGACACCGCATCCGGTCCACGTTCTGGCGGCTGGACGAGCTGACCTCCGGCGACGCCATCGTGGTCGAGACCAAGGGCGAGTGGCTGGTCTACCGGGTCTACCAGCAGCGCATCGTCAAGCCGTCCCAGGTCGAGGTGGTCGCGCCGGTGCCGGGCAAGCCGGGCAGCCGGGCCACCGAGAAGCTGCTCACGCTGACCACCTGCAACCCCAAGTTCGACAACTACCAGCGGCTGATCATCCACGCCCGCTTCGACCGGGCCCAGGCCAAGTCGACGGGCCGACCGGCCGAGCTGGAGGGCTGAACCGTGTACGCGTGGATCTGGCGGAAGCTGCCCCTGGGCCTGCCCGGCAAGCTGATCGGGTCGGTGCTGCTGGCCACCGCCACCGTGGCCCTGCTCTGGTTCGTGGTCTTCCCGTGGGCCGAGCCGCTGCTGCCCTTCGACGACGTGCAGGTCACGCAGGATTCCGGCGTGCCCGGCGACGCCCCCGGCGGCGGCCTCACCGACCCGACCGGGCAGCCCGACCAGGACGAGGAACTCCCCTACAGCACCGAGACGAACAACGCCCCGCCCACCGCTCCGGGCGGGTGAGCCCGATGCGCGTCCTGGTGATCGACAACCACGACTCGTTCGTCTTCAACCTCGTGCAGTATCTCGGCCAGCTCGGCGCGGACTGCGAGGTCCGCCGCAACGACGAGATCGACGTCGCCGAGGTGGGCCGGGTCGGGGCGGCCGGCGTCCTGCTGTCGCCCGGTCCGGGCCGCCCGGAGCGCGCCGGCATCTGCCTGGACGTCATCCGCGAGTACGCCGGCCGGCTCCCGATCCTCGGCGTCTGCCTCGGCCACCAGGCCATCGGCGCGGCGTTCGGCGCGACCGTGACCCGCGCGCCGGAGCTGCTGCACGGCAAGACCTCCGAGGTCAACCACCGCGGCGACGGCGTGCTCGCCGGCCTGCCCGACCCGTTCACCGCCACCCGCTACCACTCGCTCGCCGTGCTGCCCGAGACGCTCCCCGACGAGCTGGAGGTCACCGGCTGGACCGCCTCCGGCGTGGTGATGGCGATGCGGCACCGCACGCTGCCGGTCGAAGGCGTCCAGTTCCACCCCGAGTCGGTGCTGACCGAGGGCGGTCACCTCATGCTGGCGAACTGGCTGGCCGCCTGCGGCCATCCGGAGGCGCGGGAGCGGGCCCCGGAGCTGGCCGCAGAGGTCGACGCGCGACGCCGCGCCGCGTTCGCCACCGCCTGACTCTCCCGGACACACCACGTGGCGGCGCCCCCGGTGAGGCACCGCCACGTCAGTGGTTCCGGCCGCCGGGGCCGCGTCGCGCCCCGACGAGAGATCAGCGGTCGCGCGTCGGCGGGATCGACGGGATCGGGAAACCGCCGCCACCCCCGGCACCCGGTGTGCTCGGCGACGTGGTGGGGGTCGCGCTCGGCGACGGGCTCTCGGACTCCTCGGGCAGCGGCACGTCGACCTCGATGGTCACGGTCTCGCCCTTGGCCAGCTTCTTGCCGGCGGACGGGGACTGGCCGCTCACCTTGCCCGCCTCGGCCGGCTCGACCTCGTCGCCGTCCACGGTCTTGACCCGGTAGCCGGCGTCCTCCAGCCGCTGCACCGCCTGGTCCTTGGTGTAGCCGCGGACGTTGGGCACCTCGTTGACGTTGCCCTTGGAGACCTCGAGCGTCACCTTGGTATTCGGCGGCACCGAGCTGCCCTCCTTGGGCGTCACGTTGGTGACCTGATCCTTCGGAGCGCTGTTGTTGACGTCCTTACGATCCACGGTGAGCCCCAGGGCCTCCAGCTGGGCCTTCACGCTGGTGTAGGTGCCGCCCACCAGGCCCGGCGGGATCGTGACCTCACCCGGGCCGGCGCAGATCTGGACCGTGACCGGGGTGTTCTTGTCCACCCGGAGGCCCGGCCCGGGGCTCTGCCCCACCACCGTGCCCTTCTCGCACTCGGCGTTCTTCACCGGCGTGCCGGGAACGAACCGCAACCCGGCCTGGGTGAGCGCGGCCTGCGCGTCGGCCTGGGTCCGGTCGCCCAACTGCGGGACGGAGACCTTCTCGTTGCCGGCCTGGTTGAGCCAGAGCGCGGTGCCCAGCGCGATCACCGCCAGCACGCCGAGCGCGGCGAACGTGGCGATGACCCAGGAGGAACTCCTGCGCTTGCGCGGATCCCCGACCCGGGCCGGCGGCTGCTGGCGGGTCTGCGGGCCCATCATCTGGGTCTGCTGCGCCGCCTGGTAGCCGCCCGCGGCGGCCGCCATCGGCATGGTCTCCTCGGCCGGCATCACCGGGGTGGCCAGCACCGGCCGGCCGGCCGCGGCGCGGAGCAGGTCCGCCCGCATCTCACCGGCGCTCTGGTAGCGGTTGAGCGGGTTCTTGGAGAGCGCCTTGAGCACGATGGCGTCGACCGCGGGGTTGACGTCCGGGTTGATCGTGCTCGGCGTCGGCGGCTGCTCGCGGACGTGCTGGTAGGCGACGCTGACCGGGCTGTCCCCGACGAACGGCGGATGCCCGCAGAGCAGCTCGAACAGCACGCAGCCGGCCGCGTAGACGTCGGAGCGGGCGTCGACCGCCTCGCCGCGCGCCTGCTCCGGGGAGAGATATTGCGCGGTGCCGATGACCGCGCTGGTCTGCGTCATCGTGGTGGCGCCGCTGGCCAGCGCGCGGGCGATGCCGAAGTCCATCACCTTGACCTGGCCGGTCTGGGTGAGCATCACGTTGCCGGGCTTGATGTCCCGGTGGATGATGCCGTGCCGGTGGCTGAACTCCAGCGCCGCGCACATGTCGGCGCAGATCTCCAGCGCCCGGCGCGGCTGGAGCCGCCCCTCGACGCCGAGGACCTCCTTCAGGGTCCGCCCGTTGACGAACTCCATCACGATGAACGGCAGTGTCTCGCCGGTCGGGGCGGTCTCCTCGCCGGTGTCGTAGACGGCGACGATGGCCGGGTGGTTGAGCGAGGCGGCGTTCTGCGCCTCCCGGCGGAACCGCATCTGGAACGTCGCGTCGCGGGCCAGGTCGGCACGAAGCATCTTGATCGCGACGTCCCGCCCGAGCCGGAGATCGCGACCGCGGTGCACCTCCGCCATGCCGCCGTAGCCCAGCAGCTCGCCGACCTGGTACCTGCCACCGAGCAGGCGGGCCTGCGCTGTCATCGCGTCTCTCGTCCTTCGCTCGTCGTCGTACCGCCGCCGGCCGGCTGGAGGCGTACCTCACGACGGTACGACGTGCGGACCGGATAGTCGCCCCCGTACGCGCGCACCGCGCCGGAGGTCACGCTCACACTCGCCGGACCGGGGGCGGCCGAACCGTACTTCCGGTACCAGAACGAGATCACGCCCGAGCAGAGGATGACCAGCACCGCCACCAGGATCGCGGTCGTCCAGAGCCCGGACCGGGAACGGCGGGGTGCCGGCGGCGGCGCGGCGGGCGGACGAGCGTACCCCAGCGGGTTGTGCGGGGGGCGGGGTTGCGGGACGGGTGCCGCGCCGCGCGGACCCACCGGCGGGCGGGCCTGCGGGGCCGGGTGCGCGACCATGGTCGGGCGCGGCGCCGCCGGTGGGCGGGCCGGCGTCACCGGCGGTCGGGGCGGCGTCACCGGCGGTCGGGGCTGCGGGCGGGGCGCGGCGTTCGGCACCTGCGCCCGCGCGACCGGTGCGGCCGGCGAGGCCGGTACGCCGGAGATCGGCCGCCCGCCGCGCGCCTGCTGGGAGAGCGTCTGCTTGGCCTGCCGGGCGACCCCGGCCAACGCGGCGGCGCTGGACCAGCGGGCCGTCGGGTCCTTCGCCATGGCCCGCTCGACGATCGCCCGCACCTGCGGCGGGATGTCGGCGGGGAGCGCGCGGGGCGTGTCCCGCACGTGCTTCATGGCGATCTCGAGCGGGTTGTCGCCCTCGAACGGCCGCCGGCCGGCCAGGCACTGGTAGGCGACCACGCCGAGCGCGTACACGTCGGAGGCGGGGGTGGCGACCGCGCCGGTGGCCTGCTCGGGCGAGATGTAGGAGGCGGTGCCGAGCACCGAGCCGGCGGCGGTGAGCTGGCCGACCAGCTCCGACCGGGCGATGCCGAAGTCGGTGAGCACCAGCGTGCCGTTCGGCCGGACCAGCAGGTTGCCCGGTTTCACGTCGCGGTGCACGATGCCCTTCTCGTGCGCGGCGTGCAGCGCGTCGGCGGCCTGGGCCAGCAACGCCATGGTGCGGGCCGGGGTGAGCCGGCCGACCCGACCGAGCGTGGCGGAGAGCGCGTCGCCCTCCACGTATTCCATGACCAGGAACGCGATGTGCTGGTCGCTGCCGAAGTCGTAGACGTCCACCACGCCGGGGTGGTTGATGGTGGCCATGGTCCGCGCCTCGCCCCGGAACCGCTCGGCGAAGCCCGGCTCGTCGAGCAACGCGGGCAGCAGGCTCTTGACCGCGACCGTCCGGCCCAGCACCTGGTCGGTGCCGCGCCATACGTCACCCATGCCACCGCTGGCGATCCGCTCGTCGAGACGGTAGCGGTTGCCGAGCTGCACCCCCGGGCTCAGCACGTCAGCGCCTCCCGGAGTCCGCGATGGCCGCCGCCATGATCCGGCCGGCGATCCGGGCCGCCTCCGCGCTGCCGCCGCTGCCGGCCTGCTCCAGCTCGACGCAGACCGCGGAGAGCGGCGTGCCGTCCTTGTCCAGCGCGAAGCCGATGAACCAGCCGTGGTCCGGTGTGTCCGGCCCGGACTGCGCGGTGCCGGTCTTGCCGCCGACCACGTACCCGTCGATGGCGGCCCGGCGACCGGTGCCCTCCTTCACCACGTTCTGCATCATCGACCGCAGGTCGGCGGAGACCTGGCTGCTGACCGGGCGTCGCAGCTCGCGCGGCTTGGCCGCGTCGTAGACCGTGGTGCGGTCCGGCCCGAGAAGCTGCTTCACCAGGTACGGGCGCATCTGGCTGCCATCGTTGGCCACCGCGGCGGCGATCAGCGCGCCCTGCAACGGCGTCATCCGCACGTTGTTCTGGCCGATCGACGACTGCGCCAACGCGGCCTGGTCGGTGCTGCCGTCCGGGTTCTGCATCTCGCCGGTACGGCTGGCCGCGACCGGGAGACCGCCGTCACCGTTCTGCCCGACCGTGAGGTCCTCCTGCTCGAAGCCGAACTGCTTCGCCTTCTCCTTGACCTTCTCCGCGCCGAGCCGCACGCCGAGCTGGGCGAAACCGGTGTTGCAGGACTCGGTCACCGCCTCCCGCAGCGTCACCTCGGACTCGGGGCAGATCGACGGCGCCGCGTTCCGGATCGGCACGCCGGCGCCCGGCGCGGTGTAGCTCGACCCGGCCGGGATCTGCGTCTGCTGGCCGACGCCGTTCTCCAGCGCCGCGGCGGCCATGACGACCTTGAAGGTGGAGCCCGGGGGCAGCACCTCGGAGAGCGCGCGGTTGGCCAGCGGCCGGTCCTTGTCCTTCTCCAACGCGTTGTAGGCCCGGTCGGCCTCCGTGCTGGAGTGGCTGGCCAGCGGATTCGGATCGAAGCTCGGCATGGAGACCAGCGCCTGCACCGCGCCGGTACGCGGGTCGATCGCGATCGCCGCGCCCTTCTTGGCACCTACCTGATTGTCGTTGAGCTGCTTGAACGCTGCTTCCTGGGCCCGCTTGGAGAGGGTCAGCAGCACGTTGCCGCCACCGGTCTCGTCGCCGGTGAACATGTCCTTGATCCGGTTGGCGATGAGCGCGTCGCTCGTGCCGGCGAGGAAGTCGTTCTCCAGCCGCTCGATGCCACTCGCGCTGCCGTTCACCGGCTTCCAGCCGAGCACGTGCGCGTACATCTCCCCCTGGGGGTAGGTGCGCAGGTACTTCAGCTCCCCGCCGGTCTCCTTGCTGAGCGCGTACGCGGTGCCGCCGACCTCGATGTTGCCGCGCTTGCGGTCGTACTCGGCGACCTGGACCCGGCCGTTGTAGTCGCTGGTGCGGTACTCGTCGGCCTTGTACGCCTGGATCCAGTTCAGGTTCGCGAAGAGCAGGCCGAACAGGATCATCACGACCACACCGACGCGGCGCAGGGGTGCGTTCACGGCCGGATCACCTCCGTGGGGGCACCGTGCAGCTGGTCGGGCGGGCCGCCGGCGGGCCGGGCCGCCGAGCCACCACCGCCGGTGACCGGCCGACGGGCGCCGTCGGAGACCCGCAGCAGCACGGCGATCAGCAGCCAGTTCGCCATCAGCGAGGAACCACCGGCGGAGAGGAAGGGCGTGGTCTGACCGGTCAGCGGGATGAGCTTGCTGATCCCGCCGACGATGACGAAGACCTGGAGGCCCAGCGTGAACGCCAGGCCGCCGGCGAGCAGCTTGCCGAACGAGTCGCGCACCGCCAGCGCCGCCCGCAGGCCCCGCTCGACGATCAGCAGGTAGACCACGAGCAGCGCGGAGAGACCGAACAGGCCGATCTCCTCACCGATGCCGGCGAAGATGAAGTCGGTCTGCACCTCGGGCAGCAGCGTCGGCTGACCGCCGCCCGGCCCGGCCCCGAACAGACCACCGGTGCCGAGCGTGAGCAGGCCCTGGACGAGCTGGTAGCCGCGGTCGTACGGCTCGGCGAACGGGTCGAGCCAGATCTGCGCCCGGTCGTAGAAGTTGGCGAACGGGCCACCCACGGTGCTGCCCAGCAGGTAGGCCAGGTAGGCGCCGCCGAAGAACAGGATCAGACCGATGAGCAGCCAGCTCACCCGCTCGGTGGCGACGTAGAGCGTCACCACGAACATGCCGAAGTAGAGCAGCGAGGTGCCCAGGTCCTTCTCGAAGACCAGGACCAGGATGCTGACCAGCCAGACCACCAGCACCGGGCCGAGGTCCCGGCCGCGCGGGAAGTCGATGCCGAGCACCCGCCGGCTGGCCAGCGACAGCACCTCCCGCTTGCGCACCAGGTAGTACGCGAAGAACGTGAGCAGCGCGAGCTTGGCGAACTCACCCGGCTGGATCTGGAACCCGCCGACCCGGATCCACAGCTTGGCGCCGTTGATCTCGGAGAACCGGCCGGGCAGCACCGCCGGGATCATCACCAGCACGATGCCGGCCAGCCCCAGCGTGTACGCGTACCGGGAGAGCGTGCGGTGGTCGCGCAGGATCGCCAGCAGCCCGGCGGCGAGCGCCACCGCGGCCAGCGTCCACGCCAGTTGCCGGCCCCCGGTGCCGGCGAAGATGGCCAGGTCGGCCCGCTCCGCCGGCGCGGCCTGGGCCAGGTCGTAGCGGCGCAGGAAGCCGACCCCGATGCCGTTGAGCAGCGCCACCGCCGGCAGCAGCGCCGGATCGGCGTACGGCGCCAGCCACCGGATCACCAGGTGCAGACCCAGGAAGACCAGCCCCAGCGCGGCGGCCGGAACCCAGAAATCCGACGTGATGGTGTCCAGCGCCTTGGCCTCGATCATCGCCGCGTACGCCGCCACCAGCACCATGGCGAGCAGGAGCAGGGACAGCTCGGCGTTACGCCGGGACCGGGCCAGGCGTACGCCGGACTGCTCGCCCGTCGATGCGGGCGAGGCGGCCGGTGCGGCGGCTGCGGTCACGGATGCGTCCTCGGGATCGAGCCGGCGCTCACTCCGGCGACCGGCAACCGGCGGGATCGGCCGGCGGAACGGTGTCGGAGACTACGGCGTCGGGCGTGATGGTCAACGTCGGTGTGGGCGTCGGCGGGACGGGCGACGGGGTCGGCGGGACGGCGCTGCCGGTGGCCGCCGGGGACAGCGCACCAGTCGTCGCCACCGGCGTCGGGCTGGGCGTGGCCGGCGCCGTGCCGGGCGCCGGACTCGGCGGGCAGAGCGGCTTGAGGTTCGGGTTGGCCGGGTCGTCGCTTGTCAGTTCCGCCAGTCGGCGCTCGGCGTCCGGTTCGCTCTTGGCCTGGATGCCCTGCTTCACCCGCTCCTGGGCGGCCAGGGTCAGGTCGTCGAGCCGGGACTCGCTGCGGGCGTGCACGTCCGACAGGTCGAGGCCGGCGACCTGGCCGGGCACCCCCCGGAACACCGCGAGCTGACCGTCGTCGGTGGCACCGACGTAGTACTGCCGCTGGGTGTACGTCCAGCCACCGAAGACGGCGCCGGCGACGATGACCGCCAGCGCGAGCGCCATGGCCACGGTCCGCAGCGGCCGTCGCCGGCGCGGCTCGGGCTCGTCGTCGCGGTTGTCGGCCGGCTCCTCGGGCACGGGCGCCCGGGGCGCGGACAGCGCCGAGGCGCGGGCCGCCGGGGTGGAGTCGTCGGCCGATGTCGCCATGCCCCGGTCCCGGGCGGCGGCGCCGCCGACGATCGGGGACGCCTCGACGATGTCCTGGTCGGTCGCGTCGGCGATGATCACCGTGATGTTGTCCGGACCGCCGCCGCGCAGCGCGAGCTGCACCAGGCGTTCCACGCACTGCTGCGGGTCCGGGTACTCCCGCAGGGTGTCGCCGATGGTGTCCGCGCTGACCACGCCGGAGAGGCCGTCGGAGCAGATCAGGTAACGGTCGCCGGGCAGCACCTGGCGGACGCTGTACTCCGGGTCGATGTCCCGGCCGTCGAGCGCACGGGTGAGCAGCGAGCGCTGGGGGTGACTGCTCGCCTCCTCGGCGCTGATCCGGCCCTCGTCGACGAGCATCTGGACGTAGGTGTCGTCCTTGGTGATCTGCGCGAACTCGCCGTTGCGCAGGAGGTAGGCCCGCGAGTCACCGATGTGGACCATGCCGAGCTTGCTGCCGGAGAAGAGGGTCGCGGTGAGCGTCGTGCCCATCCCCTCCAGCTGCGGGTTGGCGTCCACGGTGTCGCGGAGTTGCTGGTTGGCGGTGCCCACGGCGGATCGGAGCGCGTCGACCAGGGCGTCACCGGGGACGTCCTCGTCGAGGGGCGCCATGGCACCGATGACGATGTTGCTGGCGACGTCACCGGCGGCCATGCCGCCCATGCCGTCGGCAACGGCGAGCAGCCGCGGTCCGGCGTAGACGGAATCCTGATTACCGTCTCGGATCAGACCGCGGTCACTGTGGGCCGCGTAGCGCAGGGTCAGAGTCATGGCCGTAATTCGAGGGAAGTGCGGCCGATCCGGATCGGCACGCCGAGGGGGACGGGGGTTGGTCCGGTGACCTTAGCGCGATCCAGGTAGGTGCCGTTAGTTGATCCGAGGTCCTCGACGTACCACTGCCCGTCACGCGGCACGAGCCGGGCGTGTCGCGCCGAGGCGTAGTCGTCGGTGATCACCAGTGTCGAGTCCTCCGCACGACCGATGGTGATCTGCGCTTCCCCGAGCGTGATCCGGGTGCCGGCGAGTTGACCGGCGGTGACCACCATCTGGTGGGCGGCGCGGCCCCGCTTACCCTTCGCCGGCTTGCCGGGCGGGGCGGGCTGGTTGGTCGACGCGCCGACCCCGCGTGGCGCGGCCACCAGGCGACTCGACCGGGCCCCGGCGAAGAGGTCCCGGCGGATCACGCCGACCACCGTGAAGACGAAGATCCACAGCAGGATGAGGAACCCGAACCGGGCGACGGTGATGACGAGCTCCGGCAACGGGGATCAGCCGTCCACGCGGAAGGTCAGCGTCGTGGTGCCGAGCTGGATCATGTCGCCCGGGTTGAGGGCGACGGCCGAGACCCGCTGGCCGTTGACCATCGTGCCGTTCGTGGAGCCGAGGTCGGTCAGCACGACCTGGCCGCCGTCGAAGTCCAGCCGGGCGTGGCGCCGGGAGATGCCGACGTCGGGCAGACGCAGGTTGGCCTGGTCACCGCGACCGATCACGGTCGAGCCCATCTGGAGCGGGTAGGTGCGCCCGTCGCCGGAGACCAGGCGGACGTTGCGACCGCCGCCGTGGCCGGGCGGCGGACCGTAGCCGCCACCCTGGTCGTAGGCCGGGTACGCCGGGCCGGCGTCGTAGCCGCCCTGGTCGTAGCCGCCCGGCGCGGAGACCGGCGCGACGTCGCCGCCGGTGTAGACCTCGGCGGTGACCCGGAACATGCCGGTGTCCAGCCCCTCACCACGTTCGACCTCGACGATCACGTCGCCGTAGACCGTCCAGGCCTGCTCGCCGATGAACTCCGCCTGCGACTGGGCCAGCTCCTGGGCCAGCGCGGCGGCGTACGGCGCCAACCGACTGTGGTCGTACGGCGAGAGATCGATCACGTAGCGGTTGGGCACCAACGTGCGCCCACCGGCCAGGATCGCCTTGTGCGCCTCGGCCTCCCGCTGCATGGCGTTGAGGATCTCCACGGGGTGGACCACCCCTTTGAAGACCTTGGCGAAGGCCCCCTCGACCAGGCCTTCCAGACGCTTCTCGAAGCGTTGCAGCACGCTCACCGGCTCCTCCTCGGGTCCCGAGGCAATGATGGTATCCGGACACCGCCTCCGCAGCTCACACGCCGCTCGGCCGGCTACCGTCGACCCGTTCGTGACCAGGCCCGCGAGCGTGCTACAGTTTCGCCCGCCACGAGCGGTGATCGTTCGTGGCGTGACCAGTGGACAGCGTAATATGTCCCGACACCCGCCGCAGATGGCGGGCGAGGGATGCGATATGGTGTTCCGGTCGTGCCACGGGGATGTGGCGGAATGGCAGACGCGCACGGTTCAGGTCCGTGTGTCCGAAAGGACGTGGGGGTTCAACTCCCCCCATCCCCACCAGAACGAGGGCTCCGCAGGCTGCGGGGCCCTCGCGCCGTATCGGGGCGTACCGGACGTCACGCTATGCTCCGATGGTTTCCCTGCCTCCCATGGACCAGGAGTGGCGTGTGAGTGTCGCGTTGGTGACCGGTTCCGGCGGTCTGATCGGCTCCGAGGCGGCCCGGCACTTCGCCGGCCTCGGCCTCGACGTGGTCGGCATCGACAACGACATGCGGCGGTACTTCTTCGGCGAGGACGGCTCGACCGCGTGGAGCCTCGACCGGCTCGCCGCCGACCTCGGCTCCGCGTACACCCACCACGCCGTGGACATCCGGGACCGCGACGGCCTGGAGCAGGTCTTCACCCGGTACGGCCGGGACATCGCCGTGGTGATCCACAGCGCCGCCCAGCCGAGCCACGACTGGGCCGCCAAGGAGCCGTTCACCGACTTCGACGTCAACGCCGGCGGCACGCTCAACGTGCTGGAGAACACCCGGCGGCACGCGATCGACGCGCCGTTCATCCACTGTTCCACCAACAAGGTCTACGGCGACCGGCCGAACTCGCTCCCGCTGATCGAGCTGGAGACGCGCTACGAGCTGCCCGAGGACCACCACTGGTACGGCGGCATCACCGAGGACATGTCGATCGACGAGTCGCTGCACTCGATCTTCGGCGCCTCGAAGGTCGCCTCGGACGTGATGGTCCAGGAGTACGGCCGGTACTTCGACATGAAGACCGCCTGCTTCCGGGGCGGCACGCTGACCGGCCCGGCGCACTCCGCGGCCGAGCTGCACGGCTTCCTCGCCTACCTGATGCGGTGCGTGATGGAGGGCCGGACGTACAACCTCTTCGGCTACAAGGGGAAGATGGTCCGGGACGCGATCCACTCCCACGACGTGCTCACCGCGTTCGAGGCGTTCTTCCGGGAGCCGCGTTCCGCCCAGGTCTACAACCTCGGCGGTGGCCGGCACTCGAACACCTCGCACATCGAGGCGTTCCGGATCGCCCAGGAGATCACCGGCCGCGAGGCGCGGATCAACTACGTCGAGCAGGCCCGCACCGGCGACCACCAGTGGTACGTCAGCAGCATGGCCCGGTTCGAGGAGCACTACCCGGCCTGGAAGATCACATACGACGTGCCGATGATCCTCCGCGAGATCCACGAGGCGAACGTCGACAAGTGGGTGCCGCAGGCATGAACGGCGGCACGAAGCGCAACGTGCTCGGCGTCGGCGTCGACGCGACCGACTACGCCCGGGCCACCGAGGCGGTGGTCGACGCCGCCCGGGAACGCCGTCCCCTGGCGCTGACCGCGCTGGCCGTGCACGGCGTGATGACCGGGGTGCTCGACCCGGCGCACAACGCCCGGCTCAACGCGTTCGACGTGGTGACCCCGGACGGCCAGCCGGTGCGGTGGGCGCTCAACCTGCTGCACGGCGCCGGCCTCACCGACCGCGTCTACGGGCCGGAGCTGACCCTGCGGGTGCTCGCCCGGTTCGCCGACGAGGGGCTGCCGGTCTACCTCTACGGCTCCACCGAGGAGACGCTGTCCCGGCTGGTCCCGGCGCTAGAGCGCAAGTTCCCGGCGCTGAAGATCGCCGGTGTCGAGCCGTCCAAGTTCCGGGCCGTCCAGCCGGGCGAGGACGCCGAGATCGCCGACCGGATCCGGAGCAGTGGCGCGCGCCTCGTCCTGGTCGGGCTGGGCTGCCCCCGCCAGGAGGTCTTCGCGTACGCCATGCGACCGCTGCTGGACATGCCCCTGATGGCGGTCGGCGCGGCGTTCGACTACCACGCCGGCCTGCTGCGCAACCCGCCGCCGTGGATGCAGCGCGCCGGGCTGGAGTGGTTCTGGCGGCTCGGCCTGGAGCCGAAGCGGCTCTGGCGCCGGTACGTCATCCTCAACCCGGCCTACCTGGCCCGGCTCGCGGCGCAGAAGACCGGCCTGTGGAAGGCCACCCCGCCGGCGCCGGCCACCGGGCGTCCGTCCACCTTCGACGTCTGATCCGGCCCGCCCCCTACGGGACGACGTTCCGGGTCGACCGGGGTGCCGTCCCGGATTCGGTGGACGTCGAACTGGGCAAGGCTGAGGCCATGGATGACCGTCTCGCTCTGCTGCTCCCCGTCGCCGCCGTCTGGCTGGCCGCCGGCCTGGTCGCGGAGGGCCTGCCCGGGCGGCGCCGCGCCCGCGCGCTGCGCCGGCGTACCGGATGGTTGTCCGCACTGGTGCTGACCGGCCTCACGCTCACGGCGGCGGTCCTCGTCGCGGGCCTGCAGAGTGGCGGCGACACGGCGCTCGACCGGGCTGCCGCCGGGCTCGCGGTCGCGGCGGCCCCGGCGGCTCTCGTCGCGGTCTGCACGGTACGCCGGCTCCGGCGGCTGCGGGCCGGCGCGAGCGCCTTCACCGCGGCGCCGGGCACCCCGGCGCCGCACGGGCTGCGGGCCGCCGCCGCGCACCCGCTGATCGTGCTCCCGATCCAGGCGACCGCGCTCGCGGCGCTGGTGGCGGTGCTGCCGGCCGTCGGGGTCGACCTGTTCGCCGCGCCGGGGGTGGCCGGCCCCGCGATCACCGTCGCGGTGCTCGGCGTGGCCGCGATCGGGGTACGCCACGCGCTGCGGCACAACCGGCTCGCCGAGCGGGCGATGCCCCGGGCGACCGTGGTGTCAACGCGTCCGGCCGGCGCCCTGCACGTATAGCAGTTCGAGGATTGCCCGGGTCGCCTCGAACCAGCGGTCCAGCCAGCCGGGCGGGGGCACGCTCCCCCTGGGCGGCAGCTCCAGCAGCAGCCCGCGCAGCAGCGGGTGGTCCACCAGGGACTCCTGCTGCTCCATCGGCCACCCGCTGGGCGGGAACGACGGCTCGGTCAGCGGGTTCGGGTCCAGCGACGGCAGGGAGAGCGTCGGCGCGGACGGCTCCGGCGCGCCCGCGTCCCGAGCGGCGAGGTCCTCGCCGTCGGTGGAGACCACCTCGGTCAGGACGGTGTCCCGGCGGGCCCCACGGTACTTGCCACCGAACCGCTCGGGCTTGCCCGGGCCGTTGGTGAGATTCTCTGAACCGATCGTCGTCATCAGTCTCGCCTGCCTCGTTCGGTTGCCGATCCGTGCGGTTCAACGAGGCGGAACGGAACAGGCGACGGGTGCCCGGCGTCGGCGGCCGGTGGACGTGGAACGGTCCCGCCCGACGACGCTGGCGGGCGGGACCGCTTCTCGGGGGTACCGATCAGCTTTGGCCGAAGGCTCCGCCCCGGGCCCGGGCGACGAATGCATGCCAGTCACCGGGGGCGAAGACCAGGGCGGGGCCCGCCTTGTCCTTCGAGTCCCGGACACCGACCGCCCCGGTCACGTACGCGACCTCCACGCAGTTGTCGCAGTTCGGTCCGCTCTTCGAGCTTTTGAACCACGTCGCCTGCGTCAGGTCCACGGGGAACTCCTTGGTCGCCATTTCCACAGCGGCTCCTCTGCCAGTCTCGCGATGTGTGCGACGGACTCCTCCGGTCTCATGGCCGCTGCTCGAATGTGATCGAAGATGAAGCTGTACTTCTGAAGCTCGTCGCTCTTCTCCAGGAAGAGCCCACCCGTGGCGTTCTCCGCGTACACGACATCGGGATCACTCGGTTCGGGGAAGCTGAGGATCGTGAAGGTGCCGTCCATACCGGCGTGTGCCCCCACCTCGAAAGGGAGGACCTGCACCGTCACGTTCGGCAGTTGGGCCACCTCCACCAGCCGCTTGAGCTGACTACGCATCACCGCGTCGCCGCCAACCGGCCGGCTCAGCACCGCTTCATCGAGCACCACCCACAGATCGACCGGATCGTCCTGGGTCAACAACGACTGTCGGCCCAATCGGACACGCACCCGTTGGTCGATCTGATCGGCGGTGAAGTCCGGACGGGCGGCGCGGATCATCGCCCCGGCGTACTCCTCGGTCTCCAGCAGGCCGGGCACGACCTGCTGCTCGTACGCCCGGATCTGGCTGGCCGCGGCCTCCAGGCCGACGTACGCGCCCACCAGCACCGTGCTGTACGGATGCCACCACCCCTTCTGCCGTGCCTCGCGGGCGATCTGCACCAGCTCGTCGCTCTCCGCGCCGACCACCCCGTAGATGCGGAGCATGTCCCGCACGTCGCGGGGCGTCGCGGTGGTGTGGCCGGTCTCGATCCGGGAGACCTTGGACGCCGAACACTCCAGCTGCTCGGCGACCACCTCGATGGTGATGCCGGCGGCTTCCCGTTGCCGGCGGAGTTCGGCGCCGAGTCGGCGCCGACGGATGGTCGGGCTGCGCCGTTCGCTCACGACGCGGCTCCAGGACTCGCAGTCACCCGGCTACCTCCGGTCGGTCGCGCCCGGTTCCACACCCGCCGTGGGCGCGACCGGCGGGCGGCGGGCAAGCGTTCGCGGCGGGGGTGGTGCCGGTCGTCGACCGGCCGCGACGGGCGAAACCGGCGTCCAGTGTGCCGGCCCGGCACCTGAGGCTTCAAGCGTCCGGTTCACGTGTCCCGCTCACCTATCGGCAAAAGTCGACGTGCAACTTGCATGTCGCACCTCGCTGATGCACTCTGTCCGTATGGCACGGGTTACTCACCGTCTTCGCTTGATCTCCGCGCGTGGTGACACCACGATCCGCGGGACGGCCGGAGGGGAGCCGTCCCGCGCCGTGCGACCTGCCCCGGAGTAGAAGACCCCGCTGCTGCACGCCGTCTCGGCTGCGGCGGCGGGAGCGGTAACCGGGAGCAGCCGGGTGATGGTCGGGTGGCGGCTCGCCACCGCGGGTACGGCCCGACCAGCACCGACCGACCGCCGGTCCACGAGGTAGACCCCCCGTCACCGGACCGCACCGACCCGTTCAAACTCGCCGGCCCCGTGCCGGCCGAACCCTCCCAGGAGCCCATGTGCTTCCCCGCTCCGGTGACGTACTGCACGTGACGCGCGCGGCGAGTGTCCAGTTCTTCCGACCGATCATGTTCCGGATGATCCGGGTGCTCGACTGGCCGGCCTACGACGGTTGGCTCTGGCTCGACGGCTACGAGTTGAACGCGGCGGGGGACGCGGTCAACCGACGGTCGATCTTCGTACAGCAGGAGGGGCTGCGGCAGATCCAGGCCGCCCCGGTCCCCCGGCAGCACACCGTCCGGACCGCCCGCCGTCCGGTCACCCGGACCCCGGCCCGGGTGGGCTGACCTCACGATTCCCGACCGGTGGGCGTGCCGCCGCCATAGAATCGGTACGCCCACCCCGGCACGTTCCACCCCGCGCGCCACGGACCCTGAACCAGGGATGGTCATGGTCAATCTGCCCACCGCGCGGCGGCACCACAGGTCCCGCACCGGCTACGCCCTCGGGCTCTTCGTCTTCCTCGGGGTCGCGACCGCGCTCGCGCTCGTGGTCCGCCACCCGGCCTTCTCCACCACCCAGCAACTGGCCGAACCCGTACCGGCCCCGGAGATCACCGTGGCCGGCGCGGACGCCCGGCCGACCGTCGAACCGGACGACGACGAGCCGGACGAGATCGAGCAGCCGTCGGTGGCGGACGGGGCCGACGCGTCACCCCCGTCCGGTGCGGCGGGCAGCGGGGCCGGCGGCGGCATGCTCGCCGACCGCCCCACCGAGCCGACGGACCTCAGCCGACCGCTGTTCTACTCCGGTCTATTCGGTCTCGCCATCTCGCTGGCCGGGCTCGGCCTGGTCGGCGCCCGCCGCCGACAGTGGTGAGTACGCGTCAGGGCGTGGCGGAGGTGGCCGGCGCGGAGCCCGGAGTGGTCGTCCCGGTCGTCGGTGCGCCAGTGGTGGGCGCGGCGGACGCGGCCACCACCAGGGTGACCCGCTCGCCCTCGCCCACTGCGTAACCGGCCTCCGGATCCGTGGCGATCACCGTCCCGGCCGGCCGGTCCGACGCTCGGCGCTGAACGCGGTAGTCGATGCCGAGCCGGTCCAGCACCGTTCGGGCGGCCGACTCCGGCAGCCCGACCAGCGGCGGCATCGGCACCTCGGCGGCTGCCGTCGTGGTCGGCGGCGTGGTCGTCGGTGAACTGCTCGGCGACGCGCTGGTCGGGGCGGCGCTCGTCGGTGCGGAGGTGCTCGGCACCGCCGACGGTGCCGGCCCGGGACCGGAGTCGCGGTCGGCGGCCCGCAACGCCAGCCACGCCCCGGCCGCGATCAGCCCGATCAGGACCAGGGCCAGGACGCCCAGCAGGATCGGCATCCACCAGCGACGACCGGCCTGCTCGTCGGCGTACCACTCGGCACCCGGCTCCGGATAGGCCGCCGACCGTGGCGGTGGCACGCCGGCCCGGCCGGACCAGGGCGCGCCACCGACCGGCTCCTGCCGGCTGGTGGCGTCGAGGGGCCGAGGTGCCCCGCCGGGCAACGGCCGGGTCGCGTCCGCACCGGCACCGGCACCGGCGCCGGCCGCGTCGCGTGGCACCGCCCGGGTCGCGTCCGCGTCCTCGCCCACGCCGGCCGCGTTCCGCGGCATGGCCCGGGTGGCGTCGACGTCCTCGCCCGTCCCGGCCGCGTTCCGGGGCAGGGCCCGGGTGGCGTCCGCGTCGTCGGCGGGTGGTTCCTGACGGTCGTCGCTCATGACACTCGTCCTTCCCGCACCGGGACGGGGCTCGCGGCCTCGGACGTCCACGGTAGCGGGCCCCGGCCGGGCCGGCCGGGATCAGCGCGCCGGACGGCGTCAGGGCGTCGGCGGCGGGCCGTCGCTCGGCGTGCTCGACGGCTCGTTCCCACAGGTCAACGACACCTGGTCGTTCCAGTGGGCGGTGCCCCCGGCGACCGGATCCTGCCCGCTGACCGGCCCCTGCCGACCGGCCGGGTAACGGGGATAGAGCCCCGCCTCCACCAGGTCGTCGGCGGCGTCGGAGCAGGACTCGCCGCCCACGTCGGGCACGGTGACCTCGGGCGCCGGCCCGGTGACCCAGACGGTGACGGTGACCCCGCGCTTCACCGGCGCCCCCGGCCGGGGCGACGTGCGCTCCACGGCGCGTCCCGAGCCGCTGCCGAACACCAGCCGCCAACCGAGTCGACGGTCGCGCAACTGCTGCCGGGCCCGCTCGAAGTCGGTACCCACCAGTTCCGGCACGGTGAGGCCGGCCGGGGTGCGCGAACGCGTACCGGTGGGTCGGTCGTCGCCCGGACGGTCCGTCGTGGGGGCCGCCCCGGTCGGGCCGGACGGAACGGGCGGCGGGGCGGCCGGCGGCGAGACGGCCTCGGAGGAGGCGGTGGGCCGGTCCGGGTCACCGGCCAGGATCCAGCCACCGCTGGCTCCGATCACGGCCAGCAGGACCGCCGCCAGTCCGCCTCCGACGAGCAGCCGGGTCCGGTCCGGACCGGTCTCGTCGCGTACTGGCTGCTGCTCGTCCGTCATCGCGTCTCCCGCCTCAGTCATCGGCGACCGTAGCCGGTGCCGCCAAGCCGTCCGGGCCCGGCCGGCCGCTCCCACGACTCGCCGGGCCGACCTCGGGACGCTACGCTGCCCGGCATGGCCAGACGGGGCTGGGGAGCATCGATCGCCGCGGCGCTCGGCGTCGCTGCCGGCGCGGGCGCCGCTCAGCTCGGCTTCGGCTACGGGCTGGGCATCATCAACTGGGCGCCCACCGGCACCGTACGCGTCGAGTCGGCCTGGGTGGCGAGCCTCGCCTGGGCCACCTGGATCGCCGCGACCTCGGTCATCGCCGGTGCGGTCTGCGCCCAGCGCCTGCGCGGTGGTGGCGACGAGCCGGTGGGTGTGCTGCCCCGGCTCGGGCTCGCCCTGGCCGCCGGTGTCGGCGCGCTGGTCACCGTGCTGCTGGTGGCGGTGCCGGCCCGGGCCGCGCGGGTGCCGGACACCACCGCGCCGCAGACCGTCGCCGCCGCGTACGCGGCGGCGGGGCTGGTGCTCGGCGTGCTGCTGGCGACCTGGGCGTTGCACACCCGTGCCGCCGCCACCAACCTGATCGCCACCACCGGCTGGCTCTGGCTGCTCGCCGTGGTGTCGGTGGTGGACGGGGTGCTCTCCGGCCGGGGCCTGACCACCGCCCAACTCGGCATCTGGCAGATCAGCGCGGACAGCGCCCGCTTCTGGATCCGTGACTACTTCTACTGGCCGGGGGCGCTGCTCTCGCTGGGCTCCGCGCTGGTGATCGGGGTGCTGGCCGCCCGGCGCGCGACCCGGTCGCCGCGGGTGCGGGTGGGTGCGGCCGCCTCCGGCGCGGCCGGGCCGCTGCTGGTGGCGTTGGCCTACCTGCTGGCCGTGCCGCGACTGGCCGGGATCGCCGCCGAGCAGTTGTCGGCCCACCTGATCGCCCCGTACGCGGTGATCGCCGGGGTGGGCGGCTCGATGCTGATGGCCGCGCTGGCCCAGCGGGCCGACCGCCGGGGCGGCACGGAGGTGGAACCGCCGGTCGACGCGACCGCGACGCCGACCGGCCCCGACCCGGCGGAGCCGGCCGGTCGCACGCCGCAGAGGCCCGTCGAGCCGGAGCCGGTCGGGTCCACGTCGCCGAGTTCCGTCGAGCCGGAGCCGGAGAGCACGTCGGGCACCGAGCCGGCCGGCGAGGCCGACCCCGGTTCGCAGCCGACGACCGCGGAGAAGCCGGACGCGTCACCCGGCCGCGCCGGCGAGCGGCCCGGGTCGCCGAGTCGCGCCGCCCGGACCGGTGCCGACCGTCGGGGCCGGGCGGTGCCGCAGCAGCGGCAGCCCGGGGTGGTGCCGGACCGGCCCGCCGGCAGCCGCGACGAGGAGCCGGGCCCGGGCGAGTCGGGCACCGAGGACACGCCGGCCGGGCCACAGCCCGAGTCGGGGTCCCCGATCGTCGAACCGAAGACGCGCCGCCGCGCCCGCTGATCCCGCCCGACTCCGACAGCCGGCCCGACAGCCAGCCGGCGTCCGGGCCGGCACGACGCAGGCGAACCGACGGATACGCTCCGTCACGTCTGCACGGGGAGGAAACCGCAGGAGGCGATATACCTCCAGGGCATATTTATGCCTCTGTGTCATACCGTTCCGGCCGACTTCTTTCCTGAAGGCGACACGCCCGGGTGGCTGGCGAACAGCCGGGCGGGCGACGATCAGTCGACGGGCCAGGTGTGGACGGGCTCGTTGGTGCGTTGCAACTTGGCGTAGCGCTGGACCATGTGGTGCAGCGCGGCCTTCCGGTCCATGCCCCGGTGCCGCTCGGCCGCCCACACCGTCTCGGTCTGCCAGACCGCCCCGTTGCGGCCGGTACGGCAGCGCCCCTCGATCACGCCGAGGAGGCGGTCCCGCTCGGCCGGGGCGACGCCGAACCGGTCCAGCCCCTGCGCGGCCACCGGCAGCAGCGTGTCGAGGACGAGCGTGGTGACCGGCACGTCGCCGAGCTTGGGCCAGTGCAGCACCGCGTCGATGCCGCGCCGGGCGGCGGCGTGGAAGTTCTCCTCCGCCGAGCTGAACGTGAGCTGGCTCCAGATGGGACGGTCCGATTCGGCGAGGCCACGGGCGAGGCCGAAGTAGAGCGCCGCGTTGGCGAGCATGTCCACCACGGTCGGGCCGGCGGGCAGCACCCGGTTCTCCACCCGCAGGTGCGGGCGGCCGTTCATGATGTCGTAGACCGGTCGGTTCCAGCGGTAGACGGTGCCGTTGTGCAACCGCAGCTCGCCGAGTTGGGGCACGCCGCCGGCGTGCAGCACCTCGACCGGGTCCTCCTCCTCGCAGATCGGCAGCAGCGGCGGGAAGTAGCGGACGTTCTCCTCGAACAGGTCGAAGATCGAGGTGATCCAGCGTTCGCCGAACCAGACCCGCGGGCGTACGCCCTGGGCCTTCAGCTCGTCGGGCCGGGTGTCGGTGGCCTGCTCGAAGAGCGCGATGCGGGTCTCCGCCCAGAGCTGCCGGCCGTAGAGGAACGGCGAGTTGGCCCCGACGGCCACCTGCACGCCGGCGATCGCCTGGGAGGCGTTCCAGTGGTCGGCGAAGCTGTCCGGGGCGACCTGGAGGTGGAACTGGAGGCTGGTGCAGGCAGCCTCCGGCGCGATCGAGTCGGTGTGCGTCCGCAGCCGCTCGACACCGTTGATGTCCAGCTCGATGTCCTCGCCGCGAGCGCCGACGATCTGGTCGTTGAGCACCCGGTAGCGCTCGTCGGTGGAGAGGTTGTCGGCGACCAGGTGCCCCTCGGTGAGGGTGGGCAGGATGCCGACCATCACGATGGTGGCGTCGGACTTGGCGGCCCGCTCGTCGGCGCGGCTGAGGCTGCCGCGCAGATCCTGCTCGTAGTCGCTGAACCCGGTGCCGTCGATCAGCCGGGGCGAGGCGTTCAGTTCGAGGTTGAACTGCCCCAGCTCGGTCTGGAACAGCGGGTCGGCGATGTCGGCCAGGATCTGGTCGTTGCGCATGGCCGGTTCGGCGGTGGCGTCGACCAGGTTCAGCTCGATCTCCAGCCCGGTCATCGGCCGGTCGGCGTCGAAGCCGAAGTCGTCGAGCATCAGCGCGAAGACGTCCAGGCATCGCCGGACCTTCTGCCGGTAGCGGACCCGATCCTCCCGGGAGAAGGCGCCCTGCTCGACGTCCCTGCCCATGTGTCCTCCCGGCGCCGGTGCCACGGAACCGTTGGCGTTCCGCAACGCATTGTGAACCATTCAGGTGGTGTGCGTAAGAGCGCCCGGCTCGTGAACTGCCGACCGGGCGCAGGTCTGCACCTGTACCCCGCCGCCGCCCCGCCCAGCGCCGTCAACCAGCGAACAACACGTGACAATCCGCACCCGGCGGAGCGGGAGACGGGGACGGGCCCGCACCGTCGGTGGACGGTGCGGGCCCGTGGGTCCGGCGAGGGGCTCAGCCCTGGCGGATGGCCTCGCCCTCGATCTCGATCTTGACCTTGCGGCCGACCAGGACGCCACCGGTCTCCAGCGCCACGTTCCAGGTGAGACCGAAGTCCTCCCGGTCGATCTCGGTGTGCGCGGAGAAGCCGAAGATGTCCTGCCCGAAGGGGCTGCGGCCGACGCCCTCGAACTCGACCTGGAGGTCCACCGGACGGGTCACGCCCTTCACGGTCAGCTCACCGGCGAGCACGAACTCGTTGCCCTCGCGGGACTTCACGCCGGTGCTGCGGAACTCCAGCGTCGGGAACTGCTCGGCGTCGAGGAACTCCGGGCTGCGCAGGTGCCCGTCCCGGTCCGCCTGCGCGGTGTTGATGCTGGCCGCCTGGATGCTGGCGGTGACCGAGGACTGCAGCGGGTCGTCGGCGACGGTGATGGTGGCGGTGGCGTCGGCGAACTCGCCGCGTACCTTGCTGACCATCATGTGCCGGGCGACGAAGCCGACGCGCTTGTGCGCGGCGTCCAGGAGGTACGTGCCGGGGGCGGGGATGGTGAGACCCTCCCAGTCGCGGGTAGTCGCCTCGGTGCTGCTGGTCATGATGCGCTCCTCCGGAGAAGATTGTTTAGTAGCCCAACGACTGACTGAGCAACTATAGCCACAGCAATATTCCCTGTGTCAAGTGTTGCTAGGATGGTGACGTGGATCAGAACGTGTTCGACGACCCCCGGATCACCGCCGTCGGCCTGCTCGTCGAGGCGCACGCCGGGCTCTCCGCCCGGTTCGCGGCCCAGTTCGAGGAGCACGGACTCTCCCCGGTCGAGTTCGAGGTGCTCACCCGGCTGGCCCGCTCCCCCAACAACCAGCTCCGGATGACCGACCTGGCGGCCCAGACCTCGCTCTCCACCAGCGGGGTGACCCGGGTGGTGGACCGGATGGAGCGTGACGGCCTGATCCGTCGTCGGGCCTGCCCCTCCGACCGGCGCAGCTCGTTCGCGGTGGTGACCGCCGCGGGCCTGGGCCGGCTGGACGAGATCCTGCCCGGCCACCTGAAGATCATCGAGCAGTGGTTCACCGGCCAGCTCGAACCGGCCCAGCTCGACGGGCTTCTGGACGGGTTGCGCCGGGTGCGGGACGCGGTCCACCCGGGCGCCACGGCCGGCAGCACCGAACCGGCCGGGAACGCCGACTGCTGAGACCGGTCGCTACCCGCCGGTCACCGGCAGAATGACCGGCAGAACCGCCGGTACGCCAGGGCAAAAGCGATCAATAACTCCCAAAGCCGTCAGGGTGGCTGGATAAGCTTTCGACGCGGGGGGAGCACCGGGGGGTGCCGGCGCGAGCGTGGAGCGAGGGGCAGCACCAGGGGGCTACCTCGCTCGCGCCACCCCCGCGCCCTCCGCCACAGCAGCCAGGCGTCAGGTCCGGCCCGGGCGTCTCCGCTGCGCAGCCAGCGCGTAGAGCAACTCCTCCTCACGGGGCAGCAAATTCACGCCGGTGATCTGCCGTGCCCGGTCCAGCCGGTCCAGCACGGCCGGGTCGCCGGTGCTGGCCGCCAAACCCACCAGCGCCTCGACCAGATCCCGCCGGTCCGCGCCCCCGGCCGCCGCTTCCGCCGCCGCGGCGAACCACTCCGCCGCCAACTCGCGGTCGCCGCGGTGCAGCGCCACCTGACCCTCGATCAACGCGCGGAGCGCGTCCTCGGTGTGGGCGTCCCGGCTCGTACCGGCCGGTTCCCACCGCTCGACGGCCGGTGCGCGACGCGGGCCCGGCACCGGGCCGGACGGCCACAGCTCGGTCACCACCGCGAGCGCCTCGTCGTCCCGCCCCTGAAGTGCGAGCGCCAACCCGACCGTACCGATGGCCCGGCGACGCCGCCCCGGATCACCCAGCTCCACGAGCGCGGACGCCGCCCGCCGACCCTGCTCGACCGCCTCGGCGTAGCGACCCTCCAACCGGGCCAGCTCGGCCAGATCAGCCCGCGCCAGCAGGCGGAGCCGCTGGTCGCCGCACTGCGCCGCCAACCGGTCCACCGTGGCCAGCCGCCGCCGGGCGTCGGCCAGCTCCCCCACGCGTACGTCGTGCCAGGTCAGGTGGTGCTGCGCCACCGCCATCTCGCGTACCCGGCCGTGCCGGGTGGCCAGCGTCAGCGCCGCCTCGGCCTGCGCACGCGCCTCGTCGTGGGCCCCGAGGCCGCGCAGCACGGCGCAGAGCACCGACCGGGCGGACAGTTCCCCGGTCACGTCGCCGACCTCGGCGAAGACGGCCAGCGCCGCCTGGGCCGCCGGCAGCTCCTCCGGCCCCGCACCGTGCTCCGCGGCCAGCCGCGCCGACCCGAGCAGGGCCCAGGCCCGCAGCACCGGGCGGGCGTCGGCGGTACGCGGATCGGCGAGCAGCCGCCGCAGCCATCGACGGCCGGAGACGTCCCGCCCGCGCAACCGCCACCACCGGGGCAACGCGGCGGCCAACAGCAACGCGGTGGCCGGCGCCTCCTCGGCGGCGTACGCCAGCGCGGCGATGATGTCACCGGTCGCCTCGTCGAGCAGGTGCACGGTGCCGGGCAGATCCGCTCCGACCAGGCCGGGCGCGGTACGCCGGACCAGTGCGGCGATCACCGACGCGTGCCGGAGCCGGATCGCCGCCGTCTCGCCCGCCAGGTCGGCCTGCTCGGCCGCGAAGTCGCGGACCGCGTCGAGCAGCCGGAACCGGAACGGGCCGGTGCCCCGGACGCTCAGCAGGCCCAGCTCGCTGAGCCGGTCCAGCAGCGGCACCGCGTCCCACCGGTCGTCGCCGTCGGCGAGCAGTTCCTCGGCCAGCGCGACCGACCAGCGGTTACGGAAGGCGGAGAGCCGGCGCAGCGCCGCGCGTTCGGCCGGGGCGAGCAGGTGGTAGCTGGTCGCGACCGCCTCCCGCAGCGTCACCGTGCCGGCGACCGGGTCGGCGGGTGCCCAGCCGGGACGCCCGCCGGCCAGGTCGAGGACCCGGTCGCCGTACCGGTCCAGCAGCTCGGGGACGTCGAGGATGCGGCCCCGCGCCGCCATCAGCTCGATCGCCAGCGGCAGGCCGCCGAGGCGGCGGACCAGCGCCGCGAGCGCCGGCAGCTCGGCCGGGGCGGGCGGCGCGTGCCGGGCCTGGGTGAACCGGGCGGCGAAGAGCGCCGCGGCGGGCCAGCGGTCCAGGTCGGCCCGGTCCGCCGGCTCGGCGCCGGCGGGTGGCACGTCGAGCGGCGCCACCGGCCGGACCAGTTCGCCGGGCAGCCCGACCGGACGACGGCCGGTCGCCAGGATCCGTACGGTCGGCGCGGCGGCGGTCAGCGTCCGCACCGCCTCGGCCACCGGCCCGGGCGCCCGCTCGACGGCGTCGACAAGCAGCAGCGCCGGTCGGCCGGCGAGCCGGCAGGGCAGGTCGGTGAGGCGGCTCACGCCGAACACCGCCACCGAGGCGGCGAGCACGTCGGCGGCATCCGAGCCGTCGCCGACCAGCACGCCGACCACGCCGCCGGGGTGCCGGGCCGCGACCGCGTGGGCGACGGTGAGCGCGAGCGCGGTCTTGCCGACGCCGGCGAGCCCGACCAGGCTCACCACCGGGTGCGCGTCGAGCAGGGCGGTCACCTCGGCCACGTCGCGGTCCCGGCCGAGCAGCGGCACGGGCTGGGGCAGCGCGATCGGCGTACCCGGATCGGCCTCGACCGGCGCGGCGGGCGGCGCGGCGGCCGGCACGGGCCGGGCGGTGGCGACGAAATCCCGGCGGGCCGAGCCGGTCAGGCCGAGCGCGTCGGCGAGCAGGTCGACGGTGGTGCGTTGGGGTCGGGTCGCGTGCCCCCGCTCCAGATCGCGGACGGTCCGCACGCCCACGCCGGCCCGGCCCGCCAGCTCGGCCTGGGTCAGGCCGAGTGCGAGCCGGTGCCCGCGCAACAGATCGGACAGCGCCGCCCGACCACCCGGGCTCCGCGAACGATCATGTTCGGGAGTCATGGGCAGGAAGAGTACGGAGGGGATCCGACGCTCCACAGTCCACCGTCAACCACCCGACCGTCCGACGCCGATATCCGACAGACGGCCGAGCCGGGCCTCGGTCACATGCCGAGGTCGCGCGCGATGATCATGCGCTGCACCTCGCTGGTGCCCTCGCCGATCTCCAGGATCTTGGAGTCGCGCCAGAAGCGGGCCACCGGGTACTCGTTCATGAAGCCGTAGCCGCCGTGGATCTGGGTGGCCTCCCGCGCGTTGTCCACCGCGACGGTGCTGGCGTGCAACTTCGCGATCGCCGCCTGCCGCTTGAACGGCTCACCGGCGAGCATCCGGGCGGCGGCGTCGTAGTAGGCCAGTCGGGCGGTGTGCGCCTTCAGCTCCATGTCGGCGATCTTGAACTGGATCGCCTGGTAGTTGCCGATCGGCTGGCCGAACGCCTGACGCTCCTTGGCGTACTTGATCGACTCGTCGACGCAGCCCTGGGCCAGACCGACCGCCAGCGCGGCGATGGCGATCCGGCCCTCGTCGAGGATGCGCAGGAACTGGGCGAAGCCCCGGCCGCGCTCACCGAGCAGGTTGCCCGCCGGCACCCGGCAGTCGTCGAACGTCAGCTCGTGGGTGTCCGAGGCGTTCCAACCGACCTTGGAGTAGCCGGGCGCGACCGTGAAGCCGGGCGTGCCCGACGGCACGATGATGGTGGACAGCTCCTTGCTGCCGTCCGGCTTGGTGCCGGTGACCGCGGTGACCGTGACCAGCGCGGTGATGTCGGTGCCGGAGTTGGTGATGAACGCCTTCGAGCCGTTGATCACCCACTCGTCGCCGTCCAGCACCGCCCGGGTCTGGGTGCCGCCCGCGTCCGAGCCGGTGCCCGGCTCGGTGAGCCCGAAGCCGGCCAGCGCCTCGCCGCTGAGCAGCTTCGGCAGCCACCGCTCCTTCTGCTCCGCGGTGCCGAACCGGTGGATCGGCATCGCGCCGAGCGAGACCGCCGCCTCCAGCGTGATGGCCACGCTGGAGTCGACCCGAGCCAGCTCCTCCAACGCCAGGCAGAGCGCGAAGTAGTCGCCGCCCATGCCGCCGTGCTCCTCCGGGAACGGGAGCCCGAACAGCCCCATCTTGCCCATCTGGCGGACGACCTCGTACGGGAAGGTGTGGTTCTCGTAGTGCTCGCCGATCACCGGGGCGACCACCTCGCGCGCGAAGTCCCGCACGCTCTCCCGCAGCGCCTGCTGCTCCTCGTCGAGCCGGAAGTCCATGTCGATCCTCCTGGAAGGGGGCGGGCCGCCGGGCGCTCGTGACGCCGGGAGCGGCGGAAGCGTCAGGAGGGTCCCCGCCCTCTGCATCAGGCGTTAGGAGGGGGCCCGTCCTTACCGGTCAGACGGGGGTGACGCCGTGGCGGCGGGTGGAGAAGTGGCGGGACTTGGTACGGGCGGCGGCGTACCGGCGGACCAGCTCGGCGCGCAGTTCGTGCGGCTCGACGATCGCGTCCACCACCAGCTCGCTGGCGAGCCGGACGACGTCGATGTCGCGCTCGTACTCCTCGCGCTTGGCGGCGACGAACGCGGCCCGCTCGTCCGCGTCGGCGATGGCGGCGATCTTGTTCGCGTAGACCGCGTTGACCGCGGCCTCCGCGCCCATCACCGCGATCTTCGCGGTGGGCAGCGCGATCGTGGCGTCGGGCTCGAAGCCGGGGCCGGCCATCGCGTAGAGACCCGCGCCGTACGCCTTGCGGACCACCACGCAGATCTTCGGTACGGTCGCCTCGGAGATCGCCGTGATCATCTTCGCGCCGTGCCGGATGATGCCCTGCTTCTCCACCGCGCTGCCGACCATGAACCCGGGCACGTCGCTCAGGAACAGCAGCGGCACGTTGAACGCGTCGCAGAGCTGCACGAACCGGGTCGCCTTGTCGGCCGAGTCGACGAAGAGCACGCCGCCCTTGAACATCGAGTTGTTGCCGACCACGCCGACGACCTCGCCGTTCAGCCGGCCGAAGCCGATGGTCAGCTCCTTGGCCCAGAGCGCCTGGATCTCGAAGAAGCTGCCCTCGTCGAGCAGGCCCTTGACGTACCGGCGCATGTCGAACGCCTGCCGCTCGCTGGCCGGGACCAGCGCCGCCAGGTCGGCCTTCTCCGGCGCCGGCTTCGCCTCGACGGCCGGCGGGCCCTGCTGCCAGTTCGACGGCAGGTAGGACAGGTAGGTCCGCACCACGTCGAGCGCGTCGTTCTCGGTCTTGCAGAGGAAGTGCCCCACGCCGGACTCGGCGCAGTGCACCTTGGCGCCGCCCATCGCCTCCAGCGTGGTCTTCTCGCCGGTGACCATCTCGACCATGCGGTCGGAGCCGAGATACATGCTGGCGTTGCCCTCGACCATGGCCACCACGTCGCAGAACGCCGGGATGTAGGCCCCGCCCGCCGCGCTCGGCCCGAACAGCGCGCAGACCTGCGGGATCGAACCCGAGGCGCGGACCTGGTTCCAGAAGATCTTCCCGGCGCCGCGCCGGCCCGGGAAGAGGTCGACCTGGTCGGTGATCCGGGCGCCGGCGGAGTCGACCAGGTAGACCATCGGGACGCTTGTCGAGTAGGCCCGCTCGATGATCCGGATGATCTTCTCGACGGTACGCGCACCCCAACTGCCGGCCTTGACCGTGGAGTCGTTCGCCATCAGGCAGACCGGTCGCCCGTCGATGGTCGCGGTGCCGGTCACCACGCCGTCGGCGGGCAGGCCGTCGGCCATCGCGTTGGCGTAGAGCCCGTCCTCGACGAAGGAGCCCTCGTCGACCAGGTAGGCCACTCGCTCGCGGGCGAAGAGCTTGCCCTTGGCGGCGTTGGCCGCGTGGTATTTGTCCGCACCGCCGGCGCGGGCGCGCTTGCGCAGCTGCTCCAGTGCCTCACCGTCGAGCGTCACGCCAACTCCCTCTGCCACCCACCGACCTGAACGATCGTTAGGCTACCCCACCCCCACCCCCTCCGGCGACCCACCACCCCCACCCACCCCCACGATCCCCACCCGCGCGATCTTGCACTTCCGGCCCCGACATGCGGCACAAAAGACGCACGACAAGGGGGCCCGAAGTGCAAGATCAACGGGGAGAGGAGGGGAGGGGGGTCAGGCGGGTTCGGGGGCCGGCTCGGAGGACGCCGGAGGGGAGCTTCTTGTCGAGCAGGTGCTCGGCCAACTCGGCCGCCTCGATCAGGGCGTCCAGGTCGATGCCGGTCTCGATGCCCATGTCGTGCAGCATGTGCACCGCCTCCTCGGTGGCCAGGTTGCCGCTCGCCCCCGGGGCGTACGGGCAGCCACCGAGGCCACCGACGCTGGCGTCGAACTCGGTGACCCCCAGCTCCATGGCGGTCAGCATGTTCGCCAGCGCGGTGCCCCGGGTGTTGTGGAAGTGCAGCAGCACCGGCACCTGCGCGTTGCGGTCGCGTACGGCGGTGACCAGCTCGCGGACCCGCCGGGGCGTACCCATGCCGGTGGTGTCGCCGAAGGCGACGCGGTCCGCGCCGTCCCGGACCACCCGGTCCACGATGGCGGCCACCCGCGTCGGGTCGACGTCGCCCTCGTAGGGGCAGCCGAAGCTGGTCGCCACGATCACCTCGGCGGTCGCGCCCGCCTCGTGCAGCAGCGCGATCAGCTCGGCGATGTCGTCGAGCGACTCCTCGGTCGCACGGTTCACGTTGCGCCGGTTGTGCGTGTCGCTCGCCGACACCACCACCTCGATCTCGGTGAAGCCGGCGGCCAGGGCCCGCTGCGCGCCCCGGGTGTTCGGCACCAGCGCCGAGTAGCGCACGCCGTCGACCTTCTCGGCCCGCTGCCACACCTCGTCGGCGTCGGCCATCTGCGGGATGGCCTTCGGGTGCACGAAGGAGACGGCCTCGATGCGGCGTACCCCGGTCCGGGACAACGCGTCGAGCAGCTTCACCTTCGAGTCGGTGGGGATCGGTTCCTCGTTCTGGAGCCCGTCCCGGGGACCGACCTCGCGGATGCTCACCGACGTGGGCAGTTCAGCCATCAGGTTCACCTCACTCGTGTCGACGGTCAGCGCATTCGGGAGACGATGCCGGTGTCGTAGTCGCCGGAGCGGAACTCCGGGTTCTCCAGCAGCTCGGCGAAGAACGGCAGGTTGCACTTCGGGCCGGCGACCTCGAACTGCGCGACCGCCGCCCGCGCCCGCTCGACGGCCTCCTCCCGGGTGTCACCGCTGACGATCAGCTTGGCCAGCAGGCTGTCGTAGAACGGGGTGACCGTGTTGCCGGCGACGTAACCGGAGTCGACCCGCACGCCGGTGCCGGACGGCTCGTTCCAGGTGGTGATCGCGCCCGGTCCGGGCAGGAAGCGCTTCGGGTCCTCCGCGTTGATCCGCAGCTCGATGGCGTGCCCGCGCGGGGTGAGCGCGTCCGGGTCGAACGTCGGCGGCAGGCCGGCGGCCACCCGCAACTGCTCCTCGACCAGGTCGACGCCGTAGACGTACTCGGTGACCGGATGCTCGACCTGGAGCCGCGTGTTCATCTCCAGGAAGAAGAACTCCTGCGTGGTGGGGTCGAGCAGACATTCGACGGTGCCCGCGTTGCGGTAGCCGACCGCCTCGCCGGCCCGGACCGCGGCGGCCAGGAACCGTGCCCGCAGCTCCTCCGAGACCGCCGGGGAGGGGGACTCCTCGACCAGCTTCTGGTTGCGCCGCTGCACCGAGCACTCGCGCTCGCCGAGCGCCACCACCCGGCCGTCGGCCAGGCCGAGGATCTGCACCTCGACGTGGCGCACCCGGGGGAAGTACCGCTCGATCAGCACCGAGCCGTCGCCGAACATGCGCTCGGCGAACGCGCGGACCTTGTCGTACTCGGTGCGCAGCGCGGCCTCGTCGACGGCCACGCCCATGCCCATGCCGCCGCCACCGGCCGCGGCCTTGACCATCACCGGGTAGCCGATCTCGGCGGCGGCGGTGACCGCCGCGTCCAGGTCGGCCGCCGGCTCGGTGGTGCCGGGCGCGACCGGCACGCCGGCCGCCGCCATCAGGTTCCGAGCGTTGATCTTGTCGCCCATCGCGGTGATCGCGTCCGCGCCGGGCCCGACCCAGACCAGGCCGGCCCCCTCGACGGTACGGGCGAAGTCGGCGTTCTCCGACAGGAAGCCGTAGCCGGGGTGGATCGCCTGTGCGCCGGTGCTCCGGGCCGCGTCGAGGATCGCCTCCACGTTGCGGTAGCTCAGCGCCGGGTTGGCCGGGCCGACGCAGACCGCCTCGTCGGCCTCGGTCACGAACGGCAGGTCGGCGTCCGCCTCCGAGTGCACCGCGATCGCCCGCACCCCGAGCCGTCGGGCCGTGCGGATGACCCGGCGCGCGATCTCCCCACGGTTGGCCACCAGCAGCGAATCAAACATGTTCGGCAAGGAAGGGCCCCTTCTTAACGCCTGATGTATAGCCAGGGCCCCTTCTTAACATGCGTTAAGGCGCGTGCGGCGTGTCAGGTGGGGTCGCCGGGTCGGTGGGGGCCAGCAGGGCCGCCAGGGTCGCGCCGCGCAGCAGCTCGGCCCGGCGCCGACGATCCACCTCGCCACCGAGGAACGGAGTGGAGTTCATCAGGCCGAACGCGGCGTGCGCGAGCACCCGGGCGGCGCCGTCCGGCAGGCCCGGGTGCAGCGCGGTCAGCACCGTGACCCACTCCTCGACGTACATCCGCTGGAGCCGGCGGATCCGGCGGCGCGGCTCGTCCGGGAGGCGGTCCAGTTCGTGCAGGTGCAGCGCGATCACCGCCGGGTTGGCCAGCGCGAACTCGACGTGGAAGTCGATCAGCGACTCCAGCGCGCCGCGCGGGTCGCCCGGGCGGCCGGCGGCCCGCTCCCGGCCCCCGGCGAGCAGCCCCTCACTGACCGGCACCAGCGCCGCGACCAGCATCGCCTCCTTGCCGGCGAAGTGATGGTAGAGCGCCGGACCGGTGACGCCGGCCGCCGCACCGATGTCGTCCATCGACACGCCGTGATAGCCCCGTTGGGCGAAGAGGCCGACCGCGATCTCCAGGATCTCGTCCCGCCGGGACCGGCGCCGGGCCCCGCCCGTCGCCCCCCGCGCCTGCTGTTCCACCGCCACCGGGCCAGCCTAGACCTCGCCTTCGAGGTGGGGGACCCGTGGTTACCCGCCGGTCAGGTCACCCACCCCACCCCAACCCGCCGATCTTGCGCTTCTGGCCCCGGCGAAAGGCAGAAAGCGGACCTGACCCGGGCAGCAACTGCAAGATCCGGCGAAGTCAGGGGGTCGGGGCCGTGGCGGGAGAGGGCTCGAAACCGGCCAGGCGGACCGCCAGTCGTTGTCGGGCGGGGGGCAGTGCGGAGGCCGTTCGGAGCAGGAGGTTCCGCAGTGGTCGCAAGGGGGGCGGGGCAGCGGCGAGCCGGGTGAGCCCGGCGGCGAAGCCGAGCACCTCCTCGGCGCGGGGGCGACGGTCGGCGGCGTACCGGTCGAGGGCCTCCGGGCCGGCGGCGAGCGCCTCACCGAGGGCGACCGCGTCGCGCAGCCCGAGGTTCATCCCCTGCCCACCGGCCGGGCTGTGCACGTGCGCCGCGTCGCCGGCGAGCAGCACCGGACCGGACCGGTACCGGCTGGCGATCCGGTGGTGGATCCGGAACCGGGACGCCCACGCCACCTCGGTGACCCGGTCCGGCCGCCGGACCGGGCCGCGCTCGTCGAGCAGTGCCTGAAAATGGTGCGCCCGCGGCTCGCGCGGCGCGGCGTCGACGGTGGCGACCAGCCGGACCGTGCCGTCGGGCAGCGGCGCCCAGACCAGCGGGCCGCCACGGGACAGGAACAGGTTGACCTGGTCGCGCGGGAGCGCGCTGTCCACCCGCACGTCACCGAGCAGGAAAGACTCACCGGGGTCGGCCGGGCCGCCGAAACCGATGCCGGCCAGCTCGCGGACCCGGCTGTGCATCCCGTCCGCGCCGACCACCCAGCGGGCCCGGACCGCGCCGCCATCGGCGAAGCGGGCGGTCGCGCCGTCGTCGTCGAGGTCCAGCCCGGTCAGCTCGTACGGCCGCAGCACCCGCCCACCGAGCGCGGTGAGTCGGTCGGCGAGCACCGCCTCGGTCTCCGCCTGCGAGATCAGCAGCGCGTACGGATAGCGGGACGGCAACCTGTCGAACGGGACGGTGAGCAGCAGCCGGTCCCGATCGCGGATGCTGAACCGGGCCGAGTGCAGGCCCCGGTCGGCGAGCGGGTCGGCGATCCCGATCCGGTCGAGCACCTCGAGCGTGCCGGCGTGCACCACCGCGGCACGCGAGGTGATCGGCGGCTCGACCAGCCGGTCGACCACTGTCGTGCGCACCCCGTGCCCGGCCAGGGTGACGGCTACGGCCAAGCCGGTCGGCCCGGCCCCGACCACCAGGACGTCCGTGCGTTCGGTCAGCATCGCTTCACCTCCAAGTTAGGTCAACAACTGTTTGCCAACGCTTGTTGACATAACACTAGCGTCGATGTCAACGCGCGTTGGCCTACAGTCGTGGACATGACCGAGCCGCCGTCCCGCACCCGCCGCTCCGACGCCACCCGGGCCGCCATCCTGCGCGCTGCGCGGGAACGCTTCGCCGCCGACGGGTACGACCGGGCCACCATCCGGGCCGTCGCCGCCGACGCCCGGATCGACCCGTCCATGGTGATGCGCTACTACGGCAGCAAGGAGGGGCTCTTCGCGGCGGCGGCCGAGTTCGACCTGCACCTGCCCGACCTGGCCCAGGTGCCCTCCGAACAGCTCGGCGAGAGGCTGGCCCGGCACTTCCTGCGGCGGTGGGAGGCCGACGGCACGCTTGTCGCCCTGCTCCGGGCCGCCAGCACCAACCCCGGCGCGGCCGAACGGATGCGCGGCATCTTCGCCGGGCAGCTCGCCTCGGCGGTGGCCCGCTCCGGCGCCGACCCGGCCACTGCCGCCCGTCGGGCCGGCCTGGTGGCCAGCCAGATCCTCGGGCTCGCCCTCACCCGGTACGTGATCCGGCTGCCCCCGGTGGTCGACCTCGACGCGGACGAGCTGGCCGGGTGGGTCGGCCCGACGATCCAGCGCTATCTGACCCAGCCGTTCCCCGAGGCGATCGAGGGGTGACCGGCCGGCTCCGACCGGAGCCGGCCGGGAACGCTCAGCGGTTCAGGCCGCCGGGCTGGTCGCCCTTGACGACGGGCGCCCGGACCAGGTTGCCCCACTCGGTCCACGAGCCGTCGTAGTTGCGCACCTGCGGGAACCCGAGCAGGTGGTGCAGCACGAACCAGGTGTGGCTGGACCGCTCGCCGATCCGGCAGTACGCCACCACGTCGTCGGCCGGGCTCAGCCCGAGCTGGTCGGCGTAGATGGCGCGCAGCTCGTCGGCCGACTTGAACGTGCCGTCGTCGTTCGCGGCGGACTTCCACGGCTTGCTCACCGCGCCCGGGATGTGCCCGCCGCGCAGCGCGCCCTCCTGCGGATAGTCCGGCATGTGCAGCATCTCGCCGGTGTACTCACCCGGCGACCGCACGTCGACGAGCGGCCGGCCGGCCGCCACGTGCGCCATGACCTGCTCCCGGTACGCCCGGATAGGCGCGTCGTCGCGCTCCGGCACCGGGTAGGAGGCGCGGGGCCGGCTGACCTTGTCCCGGGTCAGCTCCCGCCCCTCGGCGATCCACTTCTGCCGGCCGCCGTCGAGCAGCCGCACGTCGGCGTGGCCGAACAGGGAGAAGACCCAGAGGGCGTACGCGGCCCACCAGTTGAAGTTGTCGCCGTAGAAGACGACCGTGTCGTCGCGGCCGATGCCCTTGGCCGCGCACAGCTCGGCGAAGCTGGCGGCGTCCAGGTAGTCGCGGGTGACCTGGTCGTTCAGCTCGGTGTGCCAGTCGACCTTGACGGCGCCGGGAAGGTGACCGGTGTCGTAGAGGAGCACGTCCTCGTCCGACTCGACCACCACGAGGCCCTCGTCGCCCAGGTGCTCGGCCAACCACTCCGTGGTGACCAGGCGCTGCGGGTCGGCGTACGACTGGAGGCGGGGATGCGGATCACTCGGCACAGGCATGAGCCCCAAGGTACGCCGGATCGGACGCGCCGGATGTGACACCGGCCGCTATCCAGCGGACGGACATCGGGCGATCCCGATTCGCGGGAATCGGCCACCCCGAACGGAACGGTCAGGCGACCGAACCATCCGGATGATCACGTCGACCGGAGGATCGGGATGCAGCGAACCCGGCGGGTCGTACGTGACAGTTGCGAACGCCCCCGACCGCGGAGGACCGCGATGACCCCACGGCAACAGACCGGGCCACCCCGGGCCGGGACCGCACCGGCGGACTTCACCGAGTTCTACCGGGCCCACTTCCACCGCATCGCGGTGCAGCTCTACGCGTACCTGGGTGACCACGGCGAGGCGCAGGACCTGACCCAGGAGGCGTTCTGCCGGGCGCTGGAACGCTGGCCCCGCATCGCCGGGTACGACGATCCGTCCGCGTTCGTCCGTCGGGTGGCCTGGAACCTGGCCACCAGTCGGCTGCGCCGGATGCGTACCGCCGTGCGGCACCTGGCCCGGCAGCGGGAGGAGCACGTGCCCGGCCCGGAGCCGGACCGGGTGGCGTTGCTCGACGCGCTGGCCGTCCTGCCCGCCGACCAGCGCCACGCGATCGTGCTGCACCACCTGGCGCACCTGAGCGTCGCCGAGATCGCCCAGCAGGTCGGTGCGCCGGAAGGCACCGTCCGTTCCCGGCTGTCCCGGGGCCGGGCCGCGCTGGCCCGTCACCTCACCGAGACCGGATCGGAGTTGCGCCGTGCCTGACCTGGAGGAACTGTTCGTCGAGTTCGAGACCGCGGCGGTACCGACCTTCCGGCCGCCCGGCGTGGCCGACGCGCAACGTCGCATCCGGGAGCGCCGGCGGCGGCGCGGCCTGCTGGCCGGCCTGCTCGCCGTGGCGCTGGCCGGGCCGGCCTCGGCGCTCGCGGTCGCCCATCGCGGCGACCGGCCGGGACCGCTGCCGACGCCGTCGGTCTCGCCGAGCGCGGGCGACCGGCTCACCATCCGCACGGTCACCCTTCCCGGGGTACGCGGTGAGCTGGCCGACCTGCGCTTCGTCTCCTCCCGGGCCGGTTGGGCGCTCTTCGACACCTGTCCGGCCGACGAGTCGGTGAGTGGTTGCCGGCGTACCGTCGCGCGGACCACCGACGGCGGCGTGACCTGGCGGCCCACCGACCTGCCGGCGGTGCCCGACGGCCTGGTGCAGATCCTGCCCGTGGACGCGGACACGCTGGTCGTGACGACGCGCGGCGGCTACCTGGTCACGACCGACGGCGGGCGCGCGTTCACCAGCCACCCGTACGACGCGCCGCCGGCGGCCGTCCGGCGTGTCTTCGCCACCCCGAGCGGGCTCTACCTCGGCTGTCCCCCGGACGGCGTCCGACCGGACTGCGAGCGACGACGCGTGCTCCGGGTGAGCGGTGGCCAGCACTTCCGGCAGCCGCCGGTCACGATGCGGTCGGACACGGAGGACACCCTGGTCGAGGGCGCGGACGGCCGGCTCTGGCTGACCGTCTGGTCCGCCGGGAGACTGACCGTGGTCACCAGTTCCGACCAGGGTTCCACCTGGCGGAAGCTGCCGACGGTCGCGGGTGCCCGGCAGCTCGCGCTCGCCCCGGACGGGCGGGACGTCTGGCTGATCCGGACCGACCGGCCGAACGGCACGTGGCGACCGGCCGGCGACGGTTGGCAGCCCGGGGCGGACCTGCCGGACGACACCGCGACGGTAGCCGCGCCCGGCGACGGTCTCCTGGTGGTCGCCGACGCGTACGGCGGGTTGGGGTTCGTGACCAGCGGTCGCTACGCCGAGGTGCCCGAGCTGCGCGAGGCGTTGCCGACGCCGGCACCGGACACGGCGCTGGGCGTCCTGCCGGACGGCACGATCACGGTCCGGCGCGGGCCGTCGTGGTTCCTCGGCATCGGTCGGGGGACGGACCGGACGTGGGTGCGGTTCTCCTGACCCGCCTGGCTGACCGACGGTGGTCAGGCGCGGCGGTGCACCAGCCGTCCGGCGACCACGGTGGCCCGGCAGGCGCCGTCCGCGTCGAACACGGCGAGGTCGGCCCGGCCACCGGCCACCAGCGTCGGGGGCCGGGCGGCGGGCCGCACCGTCATCCCGTTGCGGGTCGCGGCGGCGCGTAGCGCCGGATCGGTGACATGGGCGTCGAGCACCGCGGCGACGCCGAGCCGGAACAGCGCGTGCACCCGTTCACGCGGCGTCGGCGCGGGCGGCAGCGGGCCGTCGTGCACCCGCGCCGGCCCGAGCGTGCCGGCCCACCGCCGCACCCGCACCTCGGGGTACGCGCCGGTCAGCTCGCCCAGCGGCGCGACCGCCTCGACGCGGTCGCCGCCCACCAGGACCGCCAGCCCGGCGCGGGGCTCGTCGTCGAGGGTGAGCCGCAGCAGGTCGGCGACGTGGACGGTGCGCACCGCTCAGCCGGCGTCGACCGGGCCGAGCACGGGCCGCTTGGCGGTGACGAAGTCGCCGGAGGAGCGGCCGGTCAGCCGACGCTTGATCCACGGGGCCAGGTGCCGGCCGGCCCAGCGCAGGTCGGCGCCGCGGGCGGCGAGCCACGGGGTGGGCGCCGGGTGCGGCGGCACCATCAGCCACTCCTCCTCGCAGCCCACGCCGAGCGCGGTGAGCACCTGCGCGGCGACCCGCCGGTGCCCGGCCGCCGACAGGTGCAGCCGGTCGGTGCTCCAGAGCATCGGGTTGAGGTACGCCTCGTCGGCGTAGAGGTCGACCAGGATCGCGCCGTGCCGCTCGGCGACCTCACCGACGGCCCTGTTGAGCAGCGTCACCCGGGGCGCCACCAGCCGCTGGCCGGGCAGCCGGGCCATCACGTCGGCGAACCGGAACAGCACCACGTCGCTACCGCCGGACCGCAGCCGCCCGATCACCGCGTCGAAGCGCGGGACGAAGACGTCCGGGTCGAAGCTGCGGCGCAGCACGTCGTTGCCGCCGGCCGCGAAGCTGATCAGGTCGGGCTTCATGGCCAGCGCGGCCGGCACCTGCTCGGCCACGACGTTCGGGAACAGCCGGCCCCGGATGGCCAGGTTGGCGTAGCGGAAGTCGGGGCCGGCCTCGGCGGCGAGCCGGGTCGCGACCAGGTCGGCCCACCCTCGGTAGCTGCCGTCCGGATATGCGTCGTCCATACCCTCGGTGAAGCTGTCGCCCACCGCCACGAAGCTGCGCCAGCGCACGGCGCCTCCCTCCGACGTCCCCCGCAGAAGCGTCGTCCAGTCTGTCACCGTCCGGTGCGCTCCCGCTCGCCCCCCGGGCCCGGACGTGGTGGACGTCTCGGCGCCGGGCGATCCATCGGCTGGACCGCCCGGCGTCGAGATCAACTCACGGCAGGTACGCCAGCAGCGCCCGACTGCGGGTCGGTGCCGGCTCGGTCACCGTGCCGAGCGGCGTGAACGTGCTGTCGAGGACCGTGATGCCGGTTCCCCGCCGCAGCAGCACGGTGCCGTCGGCGTTGAACAGGACCGAGCGCACCTCACCCGACCCGGGCAGGTCGACGACCTTGCTGGTGGTGGTGTCGACCACCGCGAAGCTACCGTCCCGGCGGGACGGGTCGGTGCCGATCCAGCCCACCGCGAGGTACCGGCCGTCCGTGGAGACGCTGCGCGCCTCCCAGCCGCCCCACTTGTCGGCCTCCTGCTTCGGCGGCGTGTAGGTGTACTGCCGTATTCCGGTGCCGCCCGTGACGTAAGGCGTGCCCTCGGCCACGGCGGCCAGCCAGGTGCCGTCGACGGACCAGCAGCGATCCGTCTCCTGGCCGGGGTCGCCGGGCACCGGCTGGCGGGTCGACGCGTCCAGCAGCAGGGACTGGCCGTTCTTCTTCTGCACCATCAGCAGGTCGCTGCGCTGCCAGCGCAGCGGCCGGCTGCCGAGGCAGCTGATCCCCTCGGCGAACGTCCGTGCCCCGGCCTTCCCGACGGTGGCGATCAACAGGACGCCGCTCATGTTGTTGTCGGTGCTGTCCTGCACCCACACCACCCGCCGGCCGTCCGGCGAGACGGTCACGGTGTTGGCCTCGCAGCCGTCGCCGGAGTGGACGACCTCGTGGACCACCCGGTCCTCGGTGCCCCGGACCGCGTGGATGCGGGACCGGGTGGGCGCCTGCTCCAGGTAGAAGCGGGTGCCGGTCAACACCGACTGCGGCTGGCCGGGGCTCGTGCCCGGCTCCCTCGACGACGATGGCGTGCCGGACGGCTCGACGGACGGCGTCGGGGTGGGCTCCACCGGCGGCGGAGTGCTGGTCACCGACGGGACGGCCGGCGCGGGCGCCGAACCGTCCGGCCGGATCGCGAGCGCGGTCCCGGTCGCGGCGGCCAGCACCAGCAGTACGGCGGCGGAGGTGGCGACGGCCCGCCGGATGCCGAGCCGGCGGGAGGTACGCAGGGCCCGGTCCCGCAGGTCGACCGGGGTGACCTCGTCGGCCAGGTCGGCCAGGTCGAAGCGCAGACGATCCTGGTTCATCGGACGGTCCCTTCCGTGGCGTACAGGTCGGCGAGTTCCGGGGCGACGGTGCGCAGCTTGGCGAGCGCCTTCGAGGTCTGACTCTTGACCGTGCCGACGGTGACGCCGAGCAGGTCGGCGGCCTCGGTCTCGGTGCGGTCCTCGAAGAACCGCAGCACCAGCACGGCCCGCTGTTTCGCGGACAGTCGGGCCAGCGCGGCCCGGAGCGTGAGCCGGAGCGTGGTCTGCTGGGCGTGGTCGGGGGCCGAGTCGCCTCCGCGTGGCTCGGGCAGGTCGCCCGTCATCGACTCGGCCACCCGGCGGCGTCGCCACCAGGAGACCTGGAGGTGGTACATGATCTTCCGGGTGTACGCCTCCGCGTTGCCGCTGTCGTGCAGCCGGCTCCAGGAGCGGTGGGTACGGGCGAGGGCGGACTGGACGAGATCCTCGGCCAGGTGCTGGTCACCGGTGAGCAGGTACGCCGAGCGCAGGAGCGCCGGTGTGCGGGTGCGCACGAACGAGTCGAACTCACTCAGGAGAGGGTCCACACGAGCCGATCCTTCGGGTCAGTGGTGCGTCGGTCTGATGCCTCCCCAGACGTCGCCCCGCCGCTCGATGGTTGCCGCCGTCGGATGGTCGGTTCCGGTGGCTCAGTCCTCGAACACCGACCAGCAGATGTCGTTGCGCAGCCGCTGGTCGTCGAGGACCAGCTCACGGATCGCTGCCGGGAGGCGGTCGCGCTGCCACCGGCACTCGCGTCGGCCCGCCGCGTCCGCCTGCCCGTCCGGCGCGGCGGCCCGCACCGCCTTGATGGCGTACGCGGCGGCGCCCAGTTCGTGCGCGGCGACGTGGGCGACGGCCCCGGCCTGACCGGCCGCGTACGCGGCGTGCCGGGCGGCTCCCCGCAGGTCCCGGGCCGCCCCCATGGCGTGGCCGCCGGCCGCGCGGGACACCATCATCGTGACCTCGCCCCGCACCCAGGCCCGGATGTGCGCGATCGCCTCACGCGGACGCAGGTCGTCCGGCCGGACCGCCTCGAACAGGCCGAGGACGTGCTCCGCGCAGTCGGCGGCCCAGAGCGCGAGCAGCCGGTGGTCGTCGTCGGTGAGCGTCCCGCCGCGACGGATCGTCACGAAGCGGGGGTCCCGGACCTTCGGCAGGATCACGAGTCGTCCCTCTCCTCACCAGCGGCCGGCGTCCGCCGCAGGGCGTCGTCCAAGATGCTCATCAGGTGAGCCACCCGGCTACTTCGCCCGGTCACGGGCGGATAGCGGCGGAGCACGTCGACGAGCGCCGGGGTGGCCCACCGCCGCGAACGGTCCAGCAACGCGTCGCCGACCGCCGGGTCGCCGCCGGCCGTCAGCTCTCCGATGTACGCCGCGCTCGCCGCGGCCCGCAGGATGTGGCCGACCTGGCTGGCCTGCGCGAGCGGATGCAGGTACGCCGCCGCAGCGGCGTCCCCGGCGGACCGCGCGGCCAGACGCGCGGCTTCGGTGGGCGCGGACCGGGCCGCCCGGTGGGCATCCACGGACGTCACGCGTTGCCGTCGCGTCCGGTCGGCGCCATCCGCGAACGTCCGCGCCGCGTCGATCGCGGCGCGGGGACGCGGATCATCGGGTACGGCCCGCTCGAAGACCGGCAGGACGTCCTCGGCGTGCCGGAGCACGTAGTGCGCCACGACACGCAACTCGTCCATGGTCAGGTCGAAGTCCCCGGACACGACATTCCTGCGGGCGGTCACGTCGGTGGATCGTATCCCCGACGCTCCCGGTCAGCCTCGCCCGGCAGCGCCTCGACGGTAGGGCCCCCAGCCGACGAACCTGTCGAACAACTCGCGTGGGGTGGGTCCGTCGTGCGGGGCGAGCCGGAACAGGTCATGGGTGGCCTCGTGGTAGAGCCCGGAGAGGTAGACGGCCAGGTCGACCGGGTGGTCGGCGTACTCGGCGGTGAGCAGCAGCCGGGCCGGGGCGCAGGGCCACGGGCCGCCGCAGGCGCGGCAGAGCCACAGCGGCCGGAGCGGCAGGTGCGCCGGGTGGCCCGGCGGGCAGGGACGCGGTCGGTCCGGGTGCGGCCCGAGCCGAGGTACGGGCAGGTTCATGCGTGACAGTGTGCTGATCGGACCACTACGCTCGGAAGTCGCCACGGCCGGGGCGGGGCGGATCCGGGAACCGCACGGCCGATCGAGGAGGACGGGTGGAGAACGAGCCGACCGCTGAGCTGATCCGCGCACAACTCCGCCGGCTGCGGCTGAAGGCCGAACTGAGTCAGGAGGAGTTCGGGAAACTCGTGCACTTCTCCAACTCGCAGGTGTCGGCCGTGGAGCTGGGCCAGCGTCCGCTGGACCGGTTCTTCCTGAGCCGGGCCGACGAGGTGCTGGGCACCGGCGGGCTGTTGATGTCGCTGCTGAAGCTCGCCGAACGGGACGGCCAGCCGAGCTGGTTCCGCCCCTGGCTGGACGCCGAACGCCAGGCCCAACAACTGCGCTGTTACCAGCCGAGCCTGATTCCGGGCCTGTTGCAGACCGAGAACTACGCCCGCGCCATGATCGGTACGGACGACATGCTCGGCACCGAGGACGCCGACCGCCGGCTGGCGGTCCGGCTCGACCGGCAGTCCGTGCTCACCCGGGCGGACCCACCCAAGTTCGTGGCGGTGATCGAGGAAGCGGTGCTGCGACGCGCGAACGAGTCCTTTCGTGCGGTGATGAGCCAGCAACTCACGCATCTGATAGAGGCGAGCGAGCTGCGCCATGTCGCTGTCCATGTCGTTCCGACCGACGTCAGCCTGCACATCGGACTGACCGGCCCGTTCACGCTCGCCCGGGGCGGCGACGGTGGGTGGATCGGCTACCTGGAAAACCAGCTCGGCGGAACGGTGATCGACCGCGATGAGGACGTGGCTGCCCTGCTGTCCAGATGGGAGAGCGTCCGGAGCGACGCGCTGTCCCGCCGCCAGTCGATCGAGCTGATGAAGGAAGTGGTCGAGTCATGGAGCTGACCGGCGCGATCTGGCGGAAGTCGAGCCGTAGTGGCCAGAGTGAGTGCGTCGAGGTGGCGGGCAGCCTGGTCGGGGTGGTCGGGGTGCGGGACAGCAAGGACCCGACCGGTCCCGTGCTCACCTTCACCGCCGACGCCTGGCGTGCCTTCGTCCGGTTCAGCGGGGGCCACGAACCGTTCACGCCATCAGGTTCGTAGGCCTGCTCGCACGTCCTCACAGGTAGAGGCAGAACGGGTGGCCGGCCGGGTCGAGGTGCACCCGTACGTCGTCCTGCGGCTGGTGGTCGGCCAGCGTGGCCCCGAGCGACACCGCGTACGCCGAGGCGGCCTCCAGGTCGTCGACCTTGATGTCGAGGTGGAGCATCATCGGCGGGTCCCCCGGGCCGGCCGGCCACACCGGACGCACGTACGCCGGCTCGTCCTGGAACGCCAGCGTGGCCCCGCCGCCCGGCGCGGCCAGCACCACCCACTCCGGCTCGTCCTCGCTTCGCGGCCAGTCGAGCAGCCGCTCGTAGAAGCCGGCGAGTTCCTGCGCGGAGGGCGCGTCGAGCACGGTGGACGTCAACGAGAAACGCGGTCGCTCACTCATGGCGGCCTTCCTACCCGACGCCTACGACAGTCACCCGAACCGGCAGCCGGTGCGGCAGCACCGGGCCGAAACGGATCGCCCGGTCCCGGCTGGTCGCCGTACGCTGCGGCAATGCTGCTGCGCATGTCGACCCTGCTGCTCCGGACCCTGCGCGAGGACCCGGCCGACGCGGAGGTGCCGAGCCACCGGCTGCTGCTCCGCGCCGGCTACGTCCGCCGGGCCGCGCCGGGCGGCTACACCTGGCTGCCGCTGGGCAAGCTGGTGCTGGACCGGATCACCGCGATCGTTCGGGACGAGATGGTCGCGATCGGCGACCAGGAGGTGCACTTCCCGGCGCTGCTGCCGGCCGAGCCGTACCGGACCAGCGGGCGGTGGACGGAGTACGGGGACGACATCTTCACGCTCGCCGACCGTCGGGGAGCCGAGCACCTGCTCGCGCCGACCCACGAGGAGATGGCCGCGCTGCTGGTGAAGGACCTGTTCACCTCGTACCGGGACTTCCCGGTGACGCTGTTCCAGATCCAGACGAAGTTCCGGGACGAGGCCCGCCCCCGGGCCGGCGTGCTGCGCGGGCGCGAGTTCCTGATGAAGGACGCCTACTCCTTCGATCTGGATCCGGCCGGGCTGGCGGCTACCTACGCCCGGCACCGCGAGGCGTACCAGCGGATCTTCACCCGGCTCGGGTTGGACTTCACGGTGGTGCGCGCGACGTCCGGCGCGATGGGCGGCTCGGCGTCCGAGGAGTTCCTGGCCGCCACGCCGGTCGGGGAGGACACCTACGTCGGCTGCACGGCCTGTGACTACGCGGCCAACACCGAGGCGGTGGTGATCCGTGCCCCGGCCGCCGGTGACCCGGACGCGCATCCCGCCATGGCGGTGCACGACACCCCGGAGACGCCGACCATCGCGGCCGTGGTGGAGGTGGCGAACAACCGCGCGCTCGCCGGCCGCACCGACTGGACCGCGGCGGACACGCTGAAGAACGTGGTGCTGGCCGTTCGCCGGCCCGGTGCCGAGCGGGCCGACCTGCTGGTCGTCGGCCTGCCCGGAGACCGCGAGGTGGACCTGAGACGGCTCGGGGCGGTGCTGGCCCCGGCCACCGTGGCCGTGTTCGACGACTGGGCCGCGCATCCGGAGCTGGTCCGGGGCTACCTGGGGCCGCAGATCCTGGCCAAGCACGGCATCCGTTACCTGGTCGACCCCCGGGTGGTCGCCGGCACGGCGTGGCTGACCGGGGCCAACGAGCCGGGGCGGCACGCCACCGACGTGGTGTGCGGGCGCGACTTCGTGCCCGACGGCACCATCGAGGCGGCCGAGGTGCGGCCCGGCGACCCCTGCCCGTCCTGTGCCGACGGTGAGCTGACCATGCGGCGCGGCATCGAGGTGGGGCACGTCTTCCAACTCGGCCGCCGGTACACCGACGCGTTCGCGGTGGACGTGCTCGGCCGCGAGGGCAGGCCGGTCCGGCCCGTCATGGGCTGCTACGGCATCGGCGTGTCCCGGGCGGTCGCCGCCGTGGCCGAGCAGCACCACGACGACCGGGGGCTGGTCTGGCCGGCCGCTGTCGCGCCGTGCGACGTACACCTGGTGGTGGCCGGGAAGGGGCCGCAGCTCGACGCGGCGCTCGACCTCGGCGGGCGGCTGGCCGACGCCGGCCTGCGGGTGCTCGTCGACGACCGGGCCACCGTCTCCGCCGGGGTGAAGTTCACCGACGCCGAGCTGATCGGCATCCCGCGCGCCGTCGTGCTCGGCCGCCGGCTGGCCGACGGGTACGCCGAACTGCGCGACCGGGCCACCGGTGAGCGCACCGAGTTGCCGGTCGGGGCGGTCGTCGAGCGCCTGCGCGACGAGCTTGCCGCGACGCGCCGCAACCGGGTGTAGCGATCGTGCCACCGGGTACCGCAATTGGATCGACCGAGGCGTTTCGGAGGCTCTCATGTACCGCGTCAGTGACGTGATGACCAAGCAGGTCGTCTACCTTCCCGCAGAGACCCCGTTGGACGAGGCGGCCCGGGTGATGAAGGAGTCGGACATCGGCGACGTGGTGGTGACCGACGGCGCCACGCTCGCCGGCATGCTGACCGACCGCGACATCGTGGTACGCGCCGTGGCCGAGCGCGCCGACCCGGGCACGACCACGATCGGGTCGATCATCACCCGCGAGGTCGTCATGATCGAGCAGCACTGCACCGCGAACGAGGCGGCGGCGCTGATGCGCGAGCGCAACATCCGGCGCGTGCTGGTGTGCGACAGCGACCGCAAGCTGGTCGGCATCGTCTCCCTCGGCGACCTGGCCATGCAGCTGGACCCCCAGTCGGCCCTCAGCGACATCAGCGAGGCCGCCCCGAACTCGTGAAAGGCGGGGCCCCTCCTTAACGCCTCCGGTAGAGAAGGGGCCCCTTCTCACCACCAGGCGGGCGGATAGCCTCGACCCATGCCCGAGATGCCGACCAAGCTGGCCGAGATCGTCGACGAGTTCGCCGCCGCCCCGCGCGACGTCGTGTTGGAGATGCTGCTGGAGTTCGCCGACGTGATCCCGCCCCTGCCGGAAGGAGTCGACCGGGAGGAGTTGGAGCAGGTCCCGGAGTGCCAGACCGCGTTCTTCCTGCGCGCCGAGGTGAACCCGGACCGCACGGTGAACACGGTCTTCGACTGCCCGCCGGAGGCGCCGACCACCCGGGCGTTCGCCGGCATCCTCGCCGAAGGGCTGGCCGGGGCGAGCGCCGAGCAGGTGCTGGCCGTGCCGGACGACCTCTACCAGCGGATGGGCCTGGCCCAGGCGATCAGCCCGCTCCGCGTACGCGGCGGCACGGCCATCCTGGCCCGGCTGAAGCGGCAGGTCCGGGAACAGATCGCCTGACCGGCGGGTTGTCGCTGGTCATGGAGATCGAGATCTACGCCGACGTCGTCTGCCCCTGGTGCTGGATCGGCAAGCGCCGACTCGAACAGGCACTCGACTCGTACGACGGCGAGGTGACCGTCCGGTTCCGGCCGTTCCAGCTCGACCCGACGCCGGTCGCCGAGCCGAGGCCGCTGCTGGACGCGCTGGGCGACAAGTTCGGCGGCCGGGACAAGGCCGAGGGCATGGCCGCCCACGTCTCCGGCGTCGCCGCCGGCGCGGGGCTCGATCTGCGGTTCGACCGCGCGGTGGCGGCGAACACGTTCGACGCGCACCGACTGGTGCGGTTCGCCACCGAGCACGGTCGGGCCGCCGAGACGGTCGAGCGGCTCTACCGGGCGCACTTCTTCGACGGCCTCGACGTCGGCTCGATCGACGTGCTTGTCACGCTCGCCGGTGAGGTCGGGCTGGACGAGGACGAGGCGCGCCGCTACCTGACGTCGAACCTCGGTCGCCGCGAGGTGGCCGCCGAGCTGAGCGCCGCGCACCAGCTCGGCGTCTCCAGCGTGCCGACGTTCGTGCTGGCCGGGAAGTACGCGGTCACCGGCGCCCAGGAGCCGGAGACGCTGCTCGCCGCGTTGCGCGAGGTCGAGCAGCGTGAGGCGGCCGGGTGATGTTTCACGTGGAACAAGATCGATGCCAGTGAGCGGCTAGGCCGGTCGGGCCAGGCCGTCCACCACCTGCGCTCCGGGCAGCGCGCCGAGCGCCGGCCCGGGCAGGGCGATCTTGCTGTGACGTACGCCCGATCCGATGATCACGTGCGGCGTGGCGATCACCCGCGCGTCGACCAGGATCGGCCACTCCTCGGGCAGCCCGATCGGGGTGATCCCGCCGTACTCCATCCCGGTCAGCTCCACCGCCTCGGCCATCGGCGCGAAGCTCGCCTTGCGGACGTCGAGCAGCTTGCGGACCACGCCGTTCACGTCGGCGCGGGTGGTGGCGAGCACGATGCAGGCGGCGTACCGGGTCTCGCCGCCACGCTTGCCGGCGACCACCACGCAGTTGGCCGACTCCGCCAACTCCACCTCGTACGCCGCGCAGAAGGCCGCGGTGTCGGCCAACTCGGCGTCGATCGGGGCGACCAGCATCTCGTCCACGTCGACCGGTGCTTCGTCCGGCCACCGCTCCACCGCCGCGGCGACCGGCGGAGCCAGCAGGTCCAGCCGGAGGCGGGCCGGCTCGGTCTTCAGCGTCCCCATCACGGGTGCGATCCTCGCACCTGTGCGGAGAATCCGCTCGCCAGCGTGTTAAGCGGGGCCCCCTGCTATGCAGAATGCGTTAAGAAGGGGCCCCTCCTTACACCTCGGTGAGCTGGCGGCGTTGCAGCGGCTCCGGGCGGTTCGCCTCGGCGTCCTGGATGCCGTGCCGGACCCCGACCCGGATCACGCCGTAGAGGAAGACGAAGCCGAAGACGTAGAGCACCACGGTGGCGACAAAGACCAGCATGGGGTCACGGTAGGTCGACGGCGGACGCGACCGGCTCTCGTCTTCGCCCCGTTCCCCCGTACGGGTCCGGTCAGCCCGCTGCCGACGGGGACACCCGGCCGGCGAGCACCAGACCGAGCACGCCGCAGCCGGCCGCGACGGCGAGCGTGGCCGCGTAGCTGGCCGGGCCGGGCGACGAACCAGCGGCCAGCACCGCCCCGGTCAGCGCCAACACGGTGGCCGCCGCCAGCGAGTCGCCCAGTTGCAGCGCCGAGGAGTTCCGGCCCTGCTCGGCCGGGGCGGACAGCTCCAGCGTGAGCACCGACAACGAGGGGTAGAGCAGCCCCATGCCGAGGCCGGCGACCGCCCAGGCGGACACCGCGAGCGCCACCGGGACTGCCGGCAGCAGCGCCGACGCGACACCCGCCGTACCGACCGCGATGCAGGCCAGCCCGGCCCGGGGCAGGCTGGCGGCGGACCGGGGAGCGGCGATCCGCCCCTGGAACCAGGAGCCCACCGACCAGGAGAGCGCCCCGACGGTGAGCACCAGACCGGCACCGGTGGGCGTGAACCCGCGTTCTCGGGAGAGCATCAGCGGGATCACCACCTCCGCGCCGACGAACGCCGCCGACGCCAGCCCGCGCAGGCCGATCACCGTCGGCAGCCCGCGCGCCGCCCGCAGGAACCCGGGCGGCAGCAACCGGGGTACGCAGGCGAGCATCCCGGCCAGCGCCACGCCGATCAGGCCGACGGCGTACGCGCCGCGCTGCTGCCCCCCGTAGTGCAGCAGCGCGGCGCTCGCCCCGGCGCCGCAGGCCCAACCCACCCGGGCCAGCGCGCCGACCGGCGGCCGGGTCGGCACCACGCCGGCCAGCGTCCGCAGCCCCGGCTGGATCAGCAGCACCGCCGGCACCGCGACCGCCGGAACCGCGAGGAACACCCAGCGCCAGCCCAGGTGCTCGACGATCAGGCCGGCCAGCGCCGGACCGACGAGCGACGGCACCACCCAGGCCGCCGCGAAGGCGGCGAACATCCGCCGCCGCAGCCGCTCCGGGTACGCGTGCCCGACGATCACATAGAGCGCCACGGAGAGCAGACCGGAGCCGAAGCCCTGCACCACCCGCCCGACGACAAGCGTCCCCATGCTGGTGGCGGCGCCCGCCACCGCCAGCCCGGTGACGAACCAGGCGACCCCGTGCCACATCGCCGGCCGGGGTCCGCGCGCGTCGCACCAGATGCCGGACGCCACCATCGCCACCACGCCGGAGGCGAACGGGCCGCCGAAGGCCAGCGCGTACAGGCCGAGACCGTCCAGGTGACGCGCGACCGTCGGCATGGCGGTGCCCACCGCGAGCGCCTCGAACGCGAGCAGCGACACCAGGGCGACGCTGCCCACGGTCATCGCCCGCAGGCGTGGCGACCAGAGGTCCCGGTCCTCCGCTACGGCGGTGGCGGCGGCGATTGTCATGTACCCCAGCCTGCGACCTCAACCGCGGTTGAGGTCAACTGTGGGCCCGGTCTCGTCAGGCGGTCTCCAGCGCCTCGCCCACGCCCTTCACCAGGCCGGAGAAGTGCTGGTCGGCCAGGACGTGCCCGGCGGTGATGACCAGGGCCAGCGGCCACTCGATGACCTGCAACGCGGTGAGCACCCCGATGCCGGCGTAGTAGGCCAGCTTGTCCGGCGGGGGCACCGCCACCTCACCCAGCAGCGGCACGTCCACCCGCCGGCTGTACGCCCTGACCATCTCCCGCGATCCGCTCAGATGTCGGGTCAGTGTGCTCATCCCAGCCTCCCCGGTTGCGACGACGGCATCGACCCGATCGGCATTCCACCGCCCCCGTCGTCCATGCGCCGGGCAGTGGGGAAACTTCCCCCTCCCGGAGGGCATAACGGACGCCGCGCCGGGAAGTCGGGCCACCGGGACGAGTCCGGGAGGCGAGATGGCGTACGGCTTCGCCGGTCTCCTGCTGTCGCCGGCCGCCGTTCCGGACGCGGTCGCGCGGGTCGCCCGTACCGTCGGTTCGGTCCTGCCCGGCGCCGCCGTGCCGACCGGGGTCACCGAGGCGGCGGGCGCGGTCGGCACGGCCGCCACCCGGCTGGCCCGGGTGGCCGGCCTGACCCGCCGTCGGGTGTGGTCCGCCGACGGCCGGCACCACATCGAGGTGCACGGTGTCTGTCAGGACGGCGGGGACCGGCTGGCCCGGCAGGTCGAGGCGGCGCTGGAGGCGGTGCCCGGCGTGGCCTGGGCGCGGGTGAACGCGCCGTCCGGCCGGGTGGTGGTGGCGACCCGGGAGCCGGCGCCGAAGCTGCGGGACCTGATCGACACGGTGGCGCGCGCCGAGCACACCTGCCCGTACGAGCCGGACCCGGAGATTCCGCCGCCGCATCCGCCCGAGGAAGGGCCGCGCACCCCTCGTACGCTCGGCGCGTTGGCCTCCGACGCGCTCGGCCTGACCATCTCGGCGGCCACCCGAATCCTGCCGTTCACTCCGGTCCCCGGGGAGGTCGCGGGACTGCTGAACGCGGTCGACCTGCACCCGAAGCTGCACGCGCTCGCCGACCGGGGCCTCCGCGCCGACCCCCGCGCCGAGGTGGTCTTCCCGCTGGTCGAGGCGGTGGTGCAGGGTCTCACCGGAGGCTGGGCCGGCATCGTGCTCGACGGCGCGCAGCGGGTGGTGCAGTGGGGTGAGGCGCGCGCCCAGCTCGCCGCCTGGAGCCGCGCCGAACCGCGGCTGACCGGCGACCCGGACCGGGCGGTCGCCCGGGTGCCGGACGGTGAGCGTCCCTGCCCGGTCCCGGACGGCCAGGCCGAGCGTTACGTCCAGCGGATGCTCGCGGCGGGCGCGGCGGCCGGCGCGGCGGCGGTTCCGTTCGCCGGCGGCAAGCGGGCCGCCGCGCTGGCGCTCTCCGCGCTGTCCAAGGCGCCCGGCAGCGGTCGCGAGGGGTACGCGGCGCAGCTCGGCCGGATGCTGGCCCGGCGTGGCGTGATCGCGATGGACCGCAGCGTGCTGCGCGAGCTGGACCGGATCGACACGGTGCTGCTGGACGCGGCGGTGCTCGGCTCGGACCGGGGCGTGCTGGCCGACCTGGCGCCGCTGCCCGGCGCCGACACCGGCCAGGTGGCCGCCCGGGCGTTCGCCCTCTTCGACCCGGCCGATCCGGAGGCGGTACGCGCCGACGACGGCTGGCAGATCGGGCCCCTGGACCGCCTGGCCGCCGAGGACCCGGGGGACACCCCGGACAGCGAGCGGTTGCGCGCCGACGGCGGACGGCTGCTCGGGCTGGCCCGGGACGGTCGGCTCGCCGCCGTGCTGCGGGTCGAGCCGGAGCCCGCCCCCGGGGTGGACGCGCTGGTGTCCGCCACCCGCCAGGCCGGGTTCCGGCTCGTGATCGGTGGCGCCGAGGGCGGTGGCCCCGGCGACGCGGACCGTCGCGTACCGGGTGGCACCCGGATCGCCGACGCGGTACGCGACCTGCAACGCGAGGGCGCGGTGGTGCTGGTGGTCTCCGGCGAGCGGTCGGCGCTCGCCGCTGCCGACTGCGGACTCGGCGTGGCCGCGCCCGACGACCTGCCCCCGTGGGGCGCGCACCTGCTGGTCGGCGACGACCTGCGCGTCCCGGCCCTGCTCGTCGACGCCGCCGGGGTGGCCCGTCGGATGACCCGGCAGAACATCCGGATCGCCATGGCCGGCAGCGGGCTCGGCGCGCTCGGCGCGTTCACCGCCGACCGGCGGCAACTGCCCGGCCGGACCATGGCGGCGGTGAACGGCGCCGCCGCGGTCGCGTTCGCGCACGGTGTGTTCCGGGCGCACCGGCTGCCGGACCGCACCGGCACCCCGGTGCCCGCGCTCACCGCCTGGCATCTCATGCCGGTGGAGACCGTCCTCGACCAGCTCGGCACGCACTCCGGCGGGCTGACCGACGAGGAGGCGGACCGTCGGCGGGGTGCCGGTCCCGGCGACGGACACGGGCCGGCCGGGCTGCTCCGCGCGTTCGTCGACGAGCTGTCCAACCCGCTCACCCCGGTGCTGGCCGCCGGCGCGGTGCTCTCCGCCGCGTTCGGCTCCCTCGTCGACGCGGCGCTGGTCGGCGGTCTGGTCGGCGGTTCCGCGCTGATCGGCGCCGTGCACCAGCGCAACACCGAACGGTCGCTGGCCGAGTTGTTGTCCCGCTCGGCGGTCGCCGCCCGGGTACGACGTGACGGCGCGGAACGGGTGGTGCCCGCCGAGGACCTGGTGCCGGGCGACGTGGTGAGCATCTCCTCCGGGGACGCCGTACCGGCCGACTGCCGGGTGCTGACTAGTGACGGCCTGGAGGCCGACGAGTCGTCGCTGACCGGCGAGTCACTGCCGGTGGCGAAGAGCCCCGACCCGGTGGTCGCGGCGGCGATCGCCGAGCGGCACTCGATGCTGTTCGAGGGCACCACGGTGGCCGCCGGGCACGGCACCGCCGTGGTGGTGGCCACCGGCGCGGAGACCGAGTCGGGGCGGAGCCTGGCGCTGGCCCGGCAGGCCCCGCCGGTCAGCGGCGTGGAGGCGCGGCTGGGAAAGCTGACGAACAGCGCCGTACCGCTGGCGGCCGGCTCGGCGATCGCGGTGGCCGGGGCGGGGCTGCTCCGGGGCGTACCCCTGGCCGAAACGGCGGCGACCGCCGCGAACCTGGCCGTGGCGTCAGTGCCGGAGGGGCTGCCGTTCCTGGTCAGCGCCGCGCAGTTGGCGGCGGCGCGGCGGCTGGCCGCGCACGGCGCGCTGGTCCGCAACCCGCGCACGATCGAGGCGCTGGGCCGGGTCGACGTGCTCTGCTTCGACAAGACCGGCACGCTGACCGAGGGGAAGCTGCTGCTGGCCGGCGTGGGCACCGGCGACGACCGGTACGCCCCGGCGGACCGCCTCGACGACGAGCCGCTCCGGTCGACGCTGGCCGCGGCGCTGCGGGCCACTCCGGCCGCGGCCGACCCGGACGAGTTGCCGCAGCAGACCGACCGCGCGGTACGCCGGGGCGCGAACGTGGCCGGGGTGACCGAACGCACCGGCGCGGCGGAGTGGACCGCGACCGGTGGGCTGCCGTTCGAGCCCTCCCGGGGCTACAGCGCCACGGTCGGTCGCACCGCCGACGGGTCGCTGCTCAGCGTGAAGGGCGCGCCCGAGTCGGTGCTGCCGCGCTGCGCGTCCCGGCGGACCGCCACCGGGGACCGGCCGTTGGACCCGGCCGGCCGGGACGAGGTGCAGGCCATGCTGGCCGACCGGGCCGGCGCCGGGCACCGCGTCCTCGCCGTGGCCGAGTGTCGGGTGTCCACCGACGCGGTCACCGACGAGCAGGTCGACGGCCTGGTGTTCGTGGGTTTCCTGACGCTGGCGGACGGGGTGCGGGAGAGCGCCCGTCCGGCGGTGGAGCGGATCCGGGCGGCCGGCGTGCACACCGTCATGATCACCGGTGACCATCCGGCCACCGCCGAGGCGATCGCGGCCACCATCAGCCCCGACCACGGCCAGCAGCGCGTGGTGACCGCGACCGACCTGGACCGGCTCGACGACGGCGCGCTCGCCGAGCGGCTGATGGCCACCGACGTGGTGGCCCGCTGCACGCCCGCGCACAAGGTCCGGATCATCCAGGCGTTGCAGCAGCGGGGCCGGACCGTGGCGATGACCGGCGACGGCGCCAACGACGCCCCGGCAATCCGGCTGGCCGACGTGGGCATCGCGCTCGGCCAGCGGGGCACCCCGGCCGCCCGCGCCGCCGCCGACCTGGTGGTCACCGACGACCGGCTGGAGACGATCATCGCCACGCTGGTCGAGGGGCGGGCCATGTGGTCGTCCGTCCGGCACGCGTTGAGCATCCTGGTCGGCGGCAACCTCGGCGAGATCGCGTTCAGTGTGCTGACCGCCGCCTCGACCGGCCGGTCCGCGCTGACCGGGCGGCAACTGCTGCTGGTCAACCTGCTCACCGACCTCGCGCCGGCACTCGCCATCGCGGTCCGGCCACCGGCCGACGACCGCACCGACCACCTGCTGCGGGAGGGTCCCGACTCGTCGCTCGGCGCCACCATGACCCGGGAGATCGGGCTGCGCGCGGCGGCGACCACGCTGGGTGCCACCGCCGGCTGGACGCTGGCCCGGTGGACCGGCACGCAACGCCGGGCCGGTACGGTCGCGCTCGCCTCGCTGATCGGCACCCAGCTCGGTCAGACCGTGCTGGCCGGCGGCACCAGCCCGACCGTGCTGGCCGCCACCGCCGCGTCCGTCGGCGTGCTGGTCCTGGTGGTGCAGACGCCCGGGGTCAGCCAGTTCTTCGGCTGCACCCCGCTGGGCCCGGTGGGCTGGACCATCGCCACCGGTTCGGCGCTCGGCGCGACGTTCGCCAACGGCGCGCTGACCCGGCTGGTGGACCGCCTGCCGCAGCCCGGCTCGTCCTGACGGCCCTACCGCCAGGTGGCGGCCGCCCGGCGCAGCCGGTCGTTGATCGCCCGCCCGACCCCTTCGTCGGGCACCGGCTCGGCGACGATCTCGGTCACCCCGGCCGCGTCGAGCCGGTGCAACGCGTCGAAGAGCCGCGCGGCGGCCGCGGTCAGGTCACCCGCCGGCGACAGCACCTCCACCGCCGTCCAGTCGCCGTCCGCCGGTGGCTCCCGGAAGGCCAGGAATCCCCGCCGGCCGCCGTCGCGCGCGTCCGCCGCACCTAACCGCAACGGGGTACGCGGGGCGTAGTGCGCGGCCAGCGTCCCGGGCGCGACCGGCTGACCGGAGCTGCCCTGGCGGACCTCGACCGGTCCGACGGCCTCGACCAGCGCCTCGACCGGCAGCGCGCCCAACCGCAGCACCACCGGCCGCTCGCCCCGGGCGTCCACGATCGTCGACTCGATGCCGCAGCGGGTGGGCCCGCCGTCGAGCACCACGTCCACCGCGCCGCCCAGCCCGGCCACCACGTGCTCGGCCCGGGTGGGGCTGAGCTGGCCGAACCGGTTGGCGCTCGGCGCGGCCACCGGCACGCCGGCGGCGGCGATCAGCGCGCGGGCGGCCGGCTCGTCGGGCACCCGGACGGCCATCGTGTCCAGGCCGGAGGTGACGATCGGCGGGATCGTCGCCGGCCGGTCCACGATCAGCGTGAGCGGACCCGGCCAGAACCGCCGCACCAGCGCGGCCACGGCCGGCGGCACGGCGCCGACGAGCGCGGGCAGGTCGGCGGCGTCGGCCAGGTGGCTGATCAGCGGGTCGAAGCTGGGCCGCGCCTTCGCCTCGAAGATCCGCGCAGCGGCCCGGGCGTCGAGTGCGTTCGCGCCCAGCCCGTAGACCGTCTCGGTGGGGAACGCGACCAGCCCGCCGGCGCGCAGGACGGCGGCGGCCTCGTCGATGCCGCTGCCGGCCGGCAGGACACGCGGGGATCCGTTGCTCACGCTGCGACGCTAGCCTGCCCCGCTCCCCGTCCCGTCCCGGCCCCGCCGCACTGCGGTGATCATGAAGTTGGCCGCACGTTTCGTCCGTTTCACCGCCGTCAACTTCATGATCACAATGGTCAGTCGGCGGGGTGGTCCGGGTCGGGGAGAGTGGGTGCGTCGGTGGGGTAGAGGCCGGCGGCGAAGCCGTAGACCTGGTCACCGGCGCGGGGGATCTGGGCGAACCGTCGGGCCAGCGCCTGCACCTCCGTCCAGAACTCCCGCACGTCCTCGATCGGGATGCGCGCGTGCACCAGCGTGCACCGCAGCTCGTCGGCGGCGTGCGCGGCGGCGGCCTCCGCCGCGGCCTCGGCCAGCCCGTTGATCCGGGCGACGACCTGCTTGTCCTCGGGCCGGTTGAGCACGCCGACGTAGAACGTGCGCGCGACCCGGCCGTAGAAGCGTTCCTCGATGGCCCGGACCCGGCGGGTACGCACCACCCGCAGCAGGCCGGCGTCGACGAGCTGGTTCACGTGGTAGGCCACGCTGCTCTTCGGCCGGTCCACGGCGCGGGCCAGCTCGTTGACCGTGGCCGCGCGCTCCAGCAGCAGCTCCAGCAGGGTGCCGCGCAGGGGGTCGGCGAGCGCACGCAACTGCTCGGGCGCGGTGACCACGAGCAGGTCGTCGAGGTCGTAGTCCGGGACCCGCTTATTGACCGACATTTCTCGACCGTTCTAATATTCTGGTTCGTTCGATGATTACGGTCCGACAATCGGGAGTCTAGAGATGGCCGAGATCCTCCTCTTCCACCACCTGCAAGGGCTCACCGACGGCGTACGCGCCCTCGCCGACGCCCTCGGCGCCGGCGGGCACACCGTGCACCTGCCCGACCTCTTCGACGGCGAGCGTCCGGCCAGCGTCGAGGAGGGCTCGGCGCTGGTCAAACGCATCGGAAGGGACGTCCTCGACCAGCGAGCCGACCGGATCGCCGCGGACCTGCGCCCCGACCTGGTCCACGCCGGCGTCTCCTGGGGCGCCGCCACCGCCCAACGGCTCGCCCAGACCCGACCCGGCGCGCGGGCCGCCCTGCTCTACGAGGCCTGCCTGCCGGTCACCGGCGAATGGGCGCTCGGCCCCTGGCCCGACGGCGTGGCGGTGCAGGTGCACGGCATGGAGCGGGACCCGTTCTTCGGGCTGGAGGGTGACGTCGACGCCGCCCGCGAACTGGTCTCGATCGTCGGCCCGGACCGGGGAGAGCTGTTCGTCTACCCCGGTGACCGGCACCTCTTCACCGACAGCTCGCTCCCGTCGTACGACGCGGAAGCGACCGCGCTGGTGGTGACCCGCAGCCGCGACCTCCTCGACCGGTTGGGCTGACCAACGGAACTCAGCGCCCCTTCGCCAGCGCCTCCACCTCGGCGAAGCTCGCCACCCGGTCACACTCGTCGTCGGCCAGCCTGTTGATCAGCGCCTTGGCCGCCTGAGCCTGCGGAGTGGTGGGCAACGCGCCCGCGACCAGCTCCGGCAACGCCAGCTCGTAGCCCACGCGCGCCCGGGAGGCGGGACACGTCAGTCGGTCGAGCGCACCGTCCACCGTCCGCCAGTCGTACGCCGCAGGATCGTCCACGACCAGCCAGGCCAGCTCGGTTTCCTCCGGGGACCCGGGAGCCACGTCCAGCTCGCGCAGTAGCAGCTCCCAGGCACCACGGATCTCTCTTTCCAGCCCCGCCACGGTGTCGGCCAGCAACGGACTTCGCCAGACGGGCACGGACGTTACCTGTACTGCGCGATCTGGATGAGGTTGCCGCAGGTGTCGTCGAACACGGCGGTGGCCACCGGACCCATGTCGACCGGCGCCTGCGTGAACAGCACGCCGAGCTGCCGCAGCCGGTCGTGCTCGGCCGCCACGTCGTCCACCGCGAACTGCGTGAACGGGATGCCGTCGGCCGCCAGGGCCTCCTTGAACGCCTTGGCGGCCGGGTGGGCCTCCGGTTCCAGCAGCAGTTCGACCCCGTCGGGAGCGTCCGGCGAGACGACGGTCAGCCAGCGGTGCTCGCCGGTCGGCACGTCCGTCTTCTTCACGAAGCCCAGCACGTCGGTGTAGAAGCGCAGGGCCTTCTCCTGGTCGTCGACGTACACGCTGGTCAGGTTGATTCTCATGGGGTCTCCCGGGTGGGTTCGGGCCTGAGCCACCGCTCGGTGATGGCACGCAGCGGCCGGGTGTCGAGGTGGTGGAACTTGTACCGGCCCTGCCGGCGCGTGACGATCAGGCCGGCGGCCTCCAGGACATCGAGATGCTGGGAGATCGCCTGCCGGGACGAGCCGACCTGGTGCCGGGTGGCCAACCGACCGCAGATCTCGAACAGCGTCTGACCGTCGCGCTCGGTCAGCTCGTCGAGGATCAGGCGGCGGGTGGGATCGGCCAGCGCCTGGTACAGGTCGCCCACGCCGCTCATCATAGGCAAGTGCTGACTTGCCTATCAAGCACCGGAACGGGCGCGCCCCGGCCAACTTCGGGCACCCGGGGCTGATTCGTCGCCGGTAATGTCCTCTGTTCCGGCCATCGCACAAACGCCGTCACCCAGGCCGAACGAGGCCTGCCAGACGGTCGACCGCGAGGTGTACAAGGACGTCCGCACCATGGTCGCCATCGACCTGGACAACGCCACCACCACCCAGGTACGGCTGCTGGCCAATCAGATCCTGGCCGAGGCAAACCGCGAGTCGCTGCCCGTGCTGCCCGACGGCATCCAGGAGCGACTGAACGGCGCCGCCGACGATCTCCGCGCATTCCTCCGGGCGGAGCTGGAGCACGCCTGGTCGACGGCGCTGCGGGTGGCGGTGGCCCAGACGCTGACGAACGCCGGCCCCAACGTGCAGGCCGCCGCGAATAAGGTGCTGGACGCGCCGTCCGTCGACGCCTGACCGGTGTCGACACCGCGACCGTGGTCACCATCGGCGCTGTGCTTCTGCTGCTCGGCGGCGCGGGCTACCTGATCGGACGCCGACGCCGTTCCCGCTTCGTGGCGTAGCTGACGCCGATGCGCCCGGCTCGACATCTCGTCGGGCCGGGCGCATCGCCTCAGGAAGAAAGGGACTCCCGCCCCGCCGCACCGGCACGACGACCGGGGCGCGACCCTCACCGTGCCTGGCTTCTTATGGCGTCCTGGAACTAGCGGGGAACGGCGCAGTACGTGAGCGTGCAGTAAAGCTGGACGCTGTTGCCGCCGACCTGGCCTTCGGCGTAGAAGTCGTTGTTCGGGTACTGGTTCGCGAGGTAGATCGGCCCGGCGTACTGGGTGTACTGGCCCGCATCCTCCTTCGATCCGTACGTCACCCCGCCGCCTGCGGGCACCCTGACGAGCGTCGCTCTGGTGTATCTCGTCGCGCCGGTGGTGTTGAACGTCACAGCACACATGGTGTTGCTGTTCCGGTGCTTCGAAACCACGAGACGGCCGTTGGCAAATTCGTGCGCCTCAATGCGGACATACTCCGAGCCGCCACAGATTTCCGGGCCGGTCGCCGCCTGCGCCGGGGTCGCAATCCCTCCGACGAGGAGAACCGTGGCAAGGGCGGTGGCGGCCCCGCCAGCAATTTTCAAATTTTTCATGGCGAGGATTATAGGCATGCCCCCTGTCGATCTGGCTAGCGTCGAGGTGGTGGCTGTTCGCGCCCTTCTGGAAGCGCTCCCCCACCCCGGTGGCGAGCCACAGGACCACCCTTGGCCAGGTAGACAAAGACCGAACAGGATGCGCTCCGGCCATGCATCAGCTCGGGATGAGCTTCGCCGAGCCTGACGGTAAACACGCCGACGGCAGGCGTTCGAACAGATGGCCCGATCGTTTCAAGAATTCTGACTCAGTGGCCTTCGCATTTCAGCCGAGCACCCAATCTCGGCGTGCTCGGCCTCCGGGGCCATTTCCTCACAATGTCGCGCATCTACTCCTCAACCTGGCACTCAGCGCTGCGGTCACGGACGGTCCCCACGGGGCGAGCGCGTCGTCCGATCACCGCCAGACGGCTGGCCCTTTGTCGACCAGGCTCTCCGTCATGAACAACGCACTTGACGGCAAGGTAGCTCTCGTCACAGGTGGTGGTCGTGGCATTGGCGCCGCGGTGGCCCTGCGCCTGGCCCAGGACGGCGCCGATGTGGCGCTGACGTTCCAGCAGAATCAGCAGCGCGCCGACGACGTGGTGGACCAGATCAAAGCGGTAGGACGGCGGGCGATCGCCGTGCGGGCCGACAGCGCCGACCCGGCGGCAGTGGTCGCCGCAGTGGACCGGGCCGCCGGCGAGTTGGGTCGGTTGGACATCCTGGTCAACAATGCCGGCGCGTTCCTGCTGGGACCGCTGGAGCAGCTGAGCCTGGAAGAGTTCGAACAGACCGTCGCGGTCAACGTCCGGGCACCGTTCGTCGCCTCGCAGGCCGCAGTGCCCCACATGTCGGTCGGTGGCCGGATCATCAACATCGGCAGCAACATGGCGGAGCGGGCGGTCTTCCCGGGCTTCTCGCTCTACGCGATGAGCAAGACCGCCCTGATCGGCCTGACCAAGGCACTCGGACGCGAACTCGGCGGCAGGGCGATCACCGTGAATCTGGTGAACCCAGGAGCCACGGACACCGAACTGAACCCGGCCGACGGCCCCAACGCCGACACGATCAACGGGTTCACCGCCCTCGGCCACTACGCGAAGCCAGCCGACGTAGCCGCTGCGGTGGCGTTCCTCGCCAGCCCGGGCGGGCGTTACATCACCGGGGCAACAGTCAACGTCGACGGAGGCTTCACCATCTGATTCATCGGCTCACCGCCGGGCTGTCCACCCTTGCGCACGGCTATGGCCCGTTCCTTCAGCTGGAGCGGGCCGTACCTCAGTGAAAGTGCTGGTGGAGCCCAGGGGACTCGAACCCCTAACCCCTGCCTTGCAAAGGCAGTGCTCTGCCAGTTGAGCTAGGGCCCCGAGGCGGCGCTCAGCGCAGGTCGGGAGCGGTGGTCGCCTCGTGCCACAGGGCGCGCTCGTCGTTCGACGCCTTGACCTTCTTGGCCACGACGGCGGCCACCCCGACGATACCGGCCAGGATCAGGAGCTTCTTGAACATGGGATTGACCCCTTGCGCTCGACTACCGTCGGACGATGTGCGGTGGGGCTAGCTGGAATCGAACCAGCGACCTCAGAGTTATCAGCTCTGCGCTCTAACCGACTGAGCTATAGCCCCGCGTGGCGACGAGCAAGGTTAACCCATGCCCGCCAGCGCGCCCAAATCGGGGGGCCCGTGGCGGAAGCACCCGCGCCGTCCCGAACCTACCCGGACGCACGACGCCGGGGCGACCGCTTTACGCGGTGCCCCGGCGTCATCGAATCAGTCCCGCTCGGCGAGCGTCAGCTCGATCCCGCCGACCAGGTCGGCGCAGACGTTGTAGACGAACGCGCTCAGCGTGGCCAGCGCGGTGAACAGCACCACGTTCACCAGGCCGATCAGTGCGGACGTGAGGATCACGCCCTTCGCGGTGATGCGGAACCCGCCGCCACCCGAACCGCCGCCGGCGTTCACCAGGTCGGTCAGGCTGTCGTTGACGCTCTTGAACACACCCATCGCGTCGAGCGCGAGGTAGAGCACCGACGTGGCCACCACCACCACGATGAAGAGCACCACCGAGACCGCGAAGGCGAACTTCATCACGGACCACGGGTCGATGCGCTTCAGGTTCAACCGGGCCCGGCGCGGCCCGCGCGAAGCGGCCGAACCGACCGAGGTACGCGCGGCGCGTACCGCCTCACCCACGCGCGCGGCGCCGACCGCCGCCGCGCCGCTGATGCCCGGCGGCAGGCCGCCCCCGTTGGCGGGACGCCCCGGGTTGCCGCCGGCCGGTCCGGTGGCCTCGGGTGCCCCCTTCGGGGCGGTGCCCAGGCCCGCTCCGATGCGCGGCTGCGTGCCGGTGGTGCCGGTGGAGGCCCGGGCGGCGGCCGTCGGCCTGGCCGGCGGTGTGTTCGTGGCGGGCTTCGCCGCGGCCGGAGCCGCGAAGCCGTCGGCCGACGTCGGCGCGTCGATCTTGGTCTCGGTCGCCTCGCGGGACTCCGAACCGTCGGTCGGCTTGTCGGGAGGCGGGGCCATGCCGGGGGCCCGGGTGAACTTCGGGGCAGGCGCGTCGGCGGGGACCGTGGCCCGACCCACGGCCGCACGGCCGGTCGCTGGTGTACCGCCCTGTGCGGCCTCCTCGTCGACCGGGGTGGCCGAGGTCCCCTTGTTCCCCGACTTCGCCTGTGTCTCCGTCATCAACTAGTCCTGTTCGTCAGGCTCGTCGGCATTGCGAGCAATCGCCACGATAGTCACGCCGTCCGGAAGGTCCATCAGCTTGACCCCCATTGTGTTCCGGTCACGCGTACGGCGTACAGGCTTCACCGGAGTCCGGATGACGCCGCCGTTGCTCGTGATGGCGAACAGCTCGTCCTCCGGATCGATCACGACCGCGCCGACCAGACCACCGCGTCGCTCGGTGATCTTCGCAGTCAGCACGCCCTTACCTCCCCGGCCCTGGACCGGGTATTCCTCGATCGGGGTACGTTTCGCGAACCCCCCGTTCGTCGCCACCAGCACGTCCAGGCCCTCCCGGACGACCTCGACGGCGAGCAGCTCGTCCTCACCGCTGAAGCGCATGCCGATCACCCCCGAGGTGGCCCGGCCCATCGGACGCAGCGCCTCGTCGGTGGCGTTGAAGCGGATCGCCTGCGCGTTCTTGGAAACCAGCAACAGGTCGTCCTCCGGCGCCACCAGAACCGCACCGACCAGCTCGTCCTCATCGCGCAGGTTGACCGCGATGATGCCGCCGGAACGGTTGGAGTCGAACTCCTCGAGCCGCGTCTTCTTCACCAGGCCGTTCTTCGTGGCCAGTACCAGGTAGGGCGCCACCTGGTAGTTCGGGATTTCGATGATCTGCGCGATCTGCTCGTCCGGTTGGAACGCGAGCAGGTTGGCCACGTGCTGGCCCTTGGCCACCCTACTGGCCTCGGGAAGCTCGTACGCCTTCGCCCGGTAGACCCGACCCTTGTTCGTGAAGAACAGGATCCAGTCGTGGGTAGAGCATACGAAGAAGTGGCTCACGATGTCGTCCTGCCGGAGCGTCGCCCCGCTCACGCCCTTGCCGCCACGCCGCTGCGACCGGTACAGGTCGACCTTGGTCCGCTTCGCGTACCCGGTGCGGGTGATCGTCACGACCACGTCCTCGCGGGCGATGAGGTCCTCCATCGAGACCTCGCCGTCGAACGGCACGATCTTGGTGCGCCGGTCGTCGCCCCACTTCGCGACGATCTCGCCCAGCTCGTCGGAGACGATCTTCCGCTGCCGCTCCGGCTTCGCCAGGATGTCCTTGAGGTCGGCGATCTCCACCTCGAGCTTGGCCAGGTCGTCCAGGATCCGCTGCCGCTCCAGCGCGGCCAGCCGGCGCAGCTGCATGTCCAGGATCGCGGTCGCCTGGACCTCGTCGATCTCCAGCAGCCGGATCAGCCCCTGTCGGGCGTCCTCCACCGTCGGCGAACGCCGGATCAGCGCGATCACCTCGTCCAGCGCGTCCAGCGCCTTGCTCAGGCCGCGCAGGATGTGCGCCCGCTCCTCCGCCTTGCGCAGCCGGAACGCGGTCCGCCGGCGGATCACCTCGATCTGGTGCTCGACGTAGTAGCGGATGAACTGCGCCAGGTTCAGCGTGCGCGGCACGCCGTCGACGAGCGCCAGCATGTTGGCGCCGAACGTCTCCTGGAGCTGGGTGTGCTTGTAGAGGTTGTTCAGCACCACCTTGGCGACCGCGTCGCGCTTGAGCACCAGCACGATCCGCATGCCGGTGCGCCCGGAGGACTCGTCCCGGATGTCGGCGATGCCGGCGAGCTTGCCCTCCTTGATCAGCTCGGCGATCCGCTCGGCGAGGTTGTCCGGGTTGACCTGGTAGGGCAACTCGCTGACCACGAGCGCCGGCCGGCCCCGCTTGTCCTCCTCCACCTCGACCACGGCGCGCATCCGGATCGAGCCGCGCCCGGTCCGGTACGCGTCCTGGATGGCCTGCTGCCCGACGATCAGGCCGTAGGTCGGGAAGTCCGGGCCCTTGACGATCTCCAGCAGCGCTTCCAGCGTGGTCGCCTCGTCGGCCTCCGGGTGCCCCAGGCACCACTGCACCGCCGCGCCGATCTCCCGCAGGTTGTGCGGCGGGATCTTGGTGGCCATGCCGACCGCGATGCCCTCGGAGCCGTTGATCAGCAGGTTCGGGATCCGCGACGGCAGGATGGTGGGCTCCTTGGCCCGGCCGTCGTAGTTGTCCTGGAGGTCGACGGTGTCCTCGTCGATGTCCCGCAGCATCTCCATGGCCAGCGGGTCGAGCTTGCACTCGGTGTTGTGGCTGACGAAGCCGTCAGAGATGAAGGAGTGGTCGTCGGTGTCGACCCGAATGCTGTAGACCGGGCGCATACCCGAATTGGTGACCTCGGTCACTTCGGCGTAGTAGAACCGGCCGTCGACCAACGGCTCGACCACGTCGAGGATTCCCGGCTCGGTGATCCGGGCCGCGATCTCGTCGCGATCCCGCTCCCACCGCTCGACCCGGTCCACGTTGTGCCGGCGCAGCCAGTCGCGTTCGGTCCACCGCGTGGCGCCGTGCTCCCGGATGAAGTCGCCGACGAACGGCACCATGTCGCCGGAGAGCGCCGTGCTGCTCGCCGGCACCTGGGCCAGCTCGGACTCCAGCTTGGCCTGCTTGCGGCCGAGGAAGCCGACGTGAGCGGCGAAGATCCGGGCGTCCCGGCGGTTGGTGACCACGACCTTGATCTCGCCGTCCTCGTACCGGCACTGCCGGCTGATGACGCCGAACTCCAGCAGGAGCTGCTGCACCTCGCGGGCCAGGCGCTCGCTGCGGGTGGAGTACGAGACCTGGATGGTGTGGCGCGGCAGTAGCGACGACGAACCGTCGCCCTCGAACAGCGCCTGGAGGAAGGCCCGTTTGACCGCCGCCGTTCCGCGCCAGACGAACTCCGGTACGAACTTGGCGGCGCTGCGCGCCCCGGTCAGTTCACCGAGCACGCTCGCCCGAAGCGCGGAAAGGTTCTGCACGTCGAGTTCGTGCAGCGTGCTGCCGGACGCGATGACCCGCTCGGAAACATACCGGGGGCCGCCGACCGCGAGATCGTAGGCGGCGAGGACCCGGACGAAGAACTCCCGATCCACGTTGTTGAAGCCGGCCCGACCCTCGGACACCCAGCCCTCGGACACGAACGCGCCGGCGAGGACGGCCGCCTCGACGTGCTCCAGCATCGGGTAGCCGATCTCGTCCGGCACGGTGCGCTGGAGGACCACGCGGTCACCGGGGGAAACCTCGGCGAGCAGCTTCCACAGCAGGGTCGGCACGCCGGCCACGTTCACCAGGCAGAGCACCGGGTGGTTGTGGGTGCCGGTCAGCTCGTACCCCTCGCGGGTGCGCAGCCGCAGCGTGGGGTGCTCACCGGAGTGGAAGAACTTCGAGGCGCGAACCAGGTCGCCGTTGCGATCGCGGACCTTGAGCTCAATGTCGGTCTCGCTGCTCGGCGCGGCACCAGGGACGATGTCGCCGATCCGAACACTGCCCTCGACGGTGCGAATACGGACATCTGCGGTAAGGCAGTAGCGCATCGCGGCGGCCGGGTCGTTACCGGGCGAGCCGAAGTTGCCGTTGCCGTCGACAAGCGGGTAGCGCAGCGACCACGGCTGCGCCATCCGGACCAGCGCGTCGTAGATGGCCGAGTCGCCGTGCGGGTGGAACTGGCCCATCACGTCGCCGACGACGCGGGAGCACTTCACGTAGCCGCGGTCCGGCCGGTAGCCGGAGTCGAACATGGCGTAGAGAATCTTGCGGTGGACCGGCTTGAGCCCGTCCCGCACGTCCGGCAGGGCGCGCCCCACGATGACGCTCATCGCGTAGTCGAGGTACGAGCGCTGCATCTCGACCTCGAGGCCGACCGGCTCGATGCGGTCGTGCTGGACGACCGCGGCCAGTGTCTCCGGGGCCTCCGGCTCGTTCGGGGTGGACTCGGGAAGATCGGTCACTGTTAACCCTTATCAGACTCAGAGTCGTGATCTAGCTGTGGATAACGGCTGTGGAAAGCGGCCAGGCTGTGGATAACTCTGTGGACCACCGGGCCGGTCGGTGGATCTCCGGCCGGCCCGGGCACGCGTCCGTCAGATGTCCAGGAACCGCACGTCCTTGGCGTTGCGCTGGATGAACGACCGGCGCGCCTCGACGTCCTCGCCCATCAGGACGCTGAACAGCTCGTCCGCGGTGGCGGCGTCGTCGAGCGTGACCTGGCGCAGCGTACGGGTGGCCGGGTTCATCGTGGTCTCCCACAGCTCCGGGTAGTTCATCTCGCCGAGGCCCTTGAACCGCTGGATGTCGTCCGGCTTGGCGTTGGGCTTCTTCTGCTGACGCAGCGCGATCAGCCCGTCCCGCTCCCGGTCGGAGTACGCGTACTGGGCGTCGTCGCCCTTCTTGTTCCACTTGATCTTGTAGAGCGGCGGGGCGGCCAGGTAGACGTGACCCAGCTCGACGAGCGGTCGCATGAAGCGGAACAGCAGGGTGAGCAGCAGCGTCTGGATGTGCTGACCGTCCACGTCCGCGTCGGCCATCAGCACCACCTTGTGGTAGCGCAGCTTCTCCATGTCGAAGTCGTCGTGGATGCCGGTGCCGAGCGCGGTGATCAGCGCCTGCACCTCGTTGTTCTTCAGCACCCGGTCGATCCGGGCCTTCTCCACGTTCAGGATCTTGCCGCGGATCGGCAGGATCGCCTGGGTACGTGGGTCACGCCCCTGCTTGGCCGAGCCGCCGGCCGAGTCGCCCTCGACGATGAAGACCTCGGACTCGCGCGGATCGGTGGACTGGCAGTCGGCCAGCTTGCCCGGCATCGAGCCGGACTCCAGCAGCGACTTGCGCCGGGCCAGCTTGCGCGCCTGCTGCGCGGCGATGCGGGCCCGGGCGGCCTGGGACGCCTTGGTGATGATGATCTTCGCCTCGGCGGGGTTGCGGTCGAACCAGTCGACAAGCGACTCGTTGCAGACCCGCTGGACGAAGCCCTTCACCGGGGTGTTGCCCAGCTTGGTCTTGGTCTGCCCCTCGAACTGCGGGTCGGTCAGCTTGACCGAGATGATCGCGGCCAGACCCTCGCGGATGTCCTCACCGGAGAGCCGCTCGTCGCCCTTGAGCAGCTTCTTCTCCGCGCCGTAGCGGTTGACCACGCTGGTCAACGCGGCCCGGAAGCCCTCCTCGTGGGTGCCGCCCTCGTGGGTGTTGATGTTGTTGGCGAAGGTGTAGACCGACTCGCCGTACGACTCGTTCCACTGCATGGCGATCTCGACCGACATGCCGGTCTCCTCGGCGCCGAACTCGACCACCGTCTTGTGGATCGGGCTCTTCGACGCGTTGAGGTGCCGGACGAAGTCGGCGATGCCGCCGTCGTAGTGGAACGTGACCTCGCGGGGCTTGCCCTCCTCGTCCTCCGGCACCCGCTCGTCCAGCAGGTGGATGGTGAGGCCGCGGGTGAGGAAGGCCATCTCCTGGAGGCGCCGGTAGATGGTGTGGAAGTCGAAGTCGACGGTCTCGAAGACGTCCGGGTCGGGCCAGAAGGAGACCGCGGAGCCGGTCCGGTCGGTCGCCTCGCCCTTCTCCAGCGGCGTCGGCTTCGACTGGTCGTAGCGCTGCCGCCAGACGAAGCCGTCCTTGTGGATCTCCACGGCCATCCGGCTGGAGAGCGCGTTGACCACCGAGACGCCGACGCCGTGCAGGCCGCCGGAGACCGCGTACGCCTTGCCGTCGAACTTGCCGCCCGCGTGCAGCACGGTCAGCGCGACCTCGACACCCGGCTTCTTCAGCTTGGGGTGCAGGTCGACCGGGAAGCCCCGGCCGTTGTCGGTGACCCGGACGCCCCCGTCGGCCAGCAGCACCACGTCGATGGTGTCGCAGTATCCGGCCAGCGCCTCGTCCACCGCGTTGTCGACGACCTCCCACACCAGGTGGTGCAGACCGCGCTCGCCGGTGGACCCGATGTACATACCGGGCCGCTTCCGGACCGCTTCCAGGCCCTCCAGCACGGTGATGGACTCGGCGCCGTACTTCTTGTTGTCCTCCGCTGCCACGCTCGGCCACTTTCTCGCACCGGCCGCGCGTGGGCGCGGGGCGCGGGTTCGGCGGACAGGACGCGACGTCGGCGTACCCCAGGCCGTGCCTGGGATCACCAGGTCACGGATCGGGTACGCCGGGCGCCGCGGTTGCCCGCGGATCGCGATCGGCTCGGACCCGATGCGGCACAATGATCAAGGGCCCTGGGGGCCCATGTCGATCGCTCCGTGCCGGGTCTTTCGTCTCGCCCCCAATCTTACTGTGCGCAGCCGACCAAACCGCCACTCGGCACCCCTGGAGAGGCGGCTGAGAATGCCGTAGCCGGACGAACCTCGCTGCCCGCGACTCCCCCTACACGCCACCGGCACCCGCCGTGCCATCGGCCACCGCGACCGGTCCGGGCCGCCGGGTCGGTGATCGGCGGTTCGCGGGCCGGGGGTCGCGGTGGAACGCGACGTGCCGTACCTTTTGCGGCGCCGCCGTTGCGGTCTTGATCTTTCGCGCCCGGACCGGGGACCATCGCCTGGATGGTCCGACAGACGCTTGGTGAGAGGTGACGCCAGATGGGGCTGGACAACGTCGCGGTGCACTGGCCGCGTACCGGCCGCTTCTACGATCCGGTCGCGCCGGCTGAGTTCGTGGACTTCGGCGAAATCGTGGACATGCCACGCATCTCCGCCCCGACCGCCGCGCTCGCCGAGTTGATCGCGAAGACCGGCACGGTGCGGGCGACCGCGTACACCGAACTGGTCGACCTGATCCTCGGGCTGGAGAATGTGCTCTACGCCACGGAGAACGCGGCCGAGGACGAGGACCCGGTGATCGACCCGGACGGCTGCGCCTGGATCGCCGAGGGCGTGGAGAAGTTCATCGCCCGGCACCGGCCGTACGGCGAGGCGGTCACGTTCGAGTCGGTCAGCGAGGTGCTGCGCGCGCTGCTCGGCGACGGGCGGCTGGCCGAGCAGCAGCTCCGCTGGCTGGAGAGCCGGCTCGACAAGCTGCGCGACGACAGCGGCGATCCGCCGCAGTGGAACTTCACCTGCGCCGAGCTGAGCGTGCTGGCCGCGTTCTACCGGCGCTGCGCGGAGCGGGGCTTCGCGGTCTACGCCGACGCGTAGCAGCCGCTCGGGTCAGCCGTAGGTGTCCCGGGGGCCACGGCCGCGTACCCGCCGAGGGCCGCGCGACCAGGACGGCGCGGCCGGGCCGTGGATGTGCAGCTTGCGCACCACGTTGTGGCCGACCTCGCTGGCGATCTGCTTGAGCAGCGAGCCGGCCAGCAGCCGCAACTGGGTGGCCCAGGCCGTCGAGCGGGCCTCCACGGTCAGCTCGCCGTTCTCCAGCTTCACCGGGCGGCTGTGCTGGGCGACCTCCGCGCCGACCACCTTCTCCCACGCGCCGAAGACGGTCGCCTCGGCCGCCGGCTGCTGCCAGCCCCGCGCCTTGACCAGCTTGTCGAGCACCGCGCCGAGCGGCTGCGGGTCACGCGGATCCGGGCCGGGCCCGGAGTAGCCGCGCAGCCGCTTCTCACCGTCGCCACGGACCGCGCTGCGTCGTCGGGGGCCGGCCGCGGCCTGGCGCCGGGCCTTCGCCGCCTCCAGCACCGCTCGGGCCAGCTCCGGCCCGGCCGTGCCCTCCGTCGCCGGGCCCGGTTCGCCGTCCGCCGGCTTCCCGGGGGTACGCGCGGAAGGCTCGCCCCGGCCGCCACGTGCCGCCGTCGCGCCGTCGCGTCCCGGCCCCAGCCGGGCCGGCGGGAGCCGGACCTCGTCGTCATCCGGCACGTCGCACCGTCCCCTCGCCAACCGTGTAACGGGCACCGCGCAGCGTCACCGGCACGTCGTCGTCCACCGCGCAGGTGACCAGGAGCTGGCTGGCGCCGCCGACCAGCTCGGCCAGGCGTTCCCGCCGGCCGGTGTCCAGCTCGGCGAAGACGTCGTCGAGCACCAGCACCGGCTCGATCCCGTCGGCGCGCAGCAGGTCGTACCCGGCCAGCCGCAGCGCCAGCGCGTAGGACCAGGACTCGCCATGGCTGGCGTACCCCTTGACCGGCAGCGGGCCGAGGGTGAGGGCCAGGTCGTCACGGTGCGGACCGACCAGCGTGGTGCCGCGTTCGATCTCGGCGGCGCGGCCCGCGGCGAGCGCGGCGGTCAGCGCCTCGGCCAGCGCCGGCCGGTCGGCGGCCGGTTCGGGCAGGTCGACCGACGGCCGGTAGGTGATCCCGGCCGCACCCCGGCCGGCCGCCACCGCGTCGTACGCCTTGGCGACGTGCGGGGTGAGCGCGGCGACCAGTTCCAGCCGGCCGGCGAGCAGGTCGGCCCCGTGCTGCGCGAGGTGGGCGTCCCACACGGTGAGCGTGGACAGGTCACCGCCACGGGAGCCGCCGGTCTTGCGGGCCAGGTACGCGGAACGCAGCAGCGCGTTGCGCTGCTTCACCACCCGCTCGTAGTCGGCGCGGACACCGGCGTAGCGGGGTTGGCGGCTGACCAGCAGGTCGTCCAGGTAGCGGCGGCGTTCGCCCGGGTCACCGCGGACGAGTTCCAGGTCCTCCGGCGCGAAGAGCACCAGCCGCAGCGCGCCGAGCACGTCCCGGGCGCGGCGGGCCGGGGAACGGCCGAGCCGGGCCCGGTTCGCCTTGCCCGGCACGATCTCCAGCTCGACGAGCAGTTCCCGGCCGTCGTGCACCACCGCGCAGCGGATCACCGCCGAGGTGGCGCCCATCCGGACCAGCGGGGCGTCCGTGGCGACCCGGTGCGAGTCCAGGGTCGCCACGTAGCCCAACGCCTCGACCAGGTTGGTCTTGCCGACGCCGTTGGCGCCGACGAGCACGCTCGGACCCGGCTCCAGGTCGACGCCGACCCGCTCGTACGAGCGGAAGTCGACCAGTTCGAGCCGGCGGACGTACACAGGCTGTGGACGCCGGTCAGCGCTTGTGGACGGCGTGCCCGCCGAACTGCTGGCGCAGCGCGGCGACGGCCTTCAGGGCGGGTGATTCGTCCTGCCGGGAGGCGAACCGGGCGAACAGCGCGGCGGTGATCACGTTGAGCGGCACGGCGAGCCGGACCGCCTCGTCGACCGTCCACCGGCCCTCGCCGGTGTCCTCGGTGTAGTCGCTCAGCTCGGCCAGCTCCGGATCCTCGTCGAGGGCCCGGTCGAGCAGGTCGAGCAGCCAGGACTGGACAACGGTGCCCTTGCGCCACGACTTGACCACACCGGGGACGTTCGTCACCAGTTCGGACGCCGAGAGCAGCTCGAAGCCCTCCGCGTAGGCGTGCATCAGGCCGTACTCGATGCCGTTGTGCACCATCTTGGCGTAGTGGCCGGCGCCGACCGGGCCGGCGTGCACGAAGCCGAAATCGCCCTCGGGCCGGAGCGCGTCGAAGATCGGCATGAGCCGGTCGACGTGCTCCTGCGCGCCGCCGACCATCAGGCCGTAGCCGTTCTGCCGGCCCCAGACGCCGCCGGAGACGCCGACGTCGACGTAGCCGATGCCGTGCTCGTTGAGCCGCTCGGCGCGCGGGGCGTCGTCGCTGAACCGGGAGTTGCCGCCGTCGATGATGATGTCGCCCTCGCCGAGCACACCGGCGAGCTCGTCGATGGTGGCGTCGGTGACGCCGGCCGGGACCATCACCCAGATGGCGCGCGGTGCGTCGAGCTTCTCGGCCAGCTCCGCGAGGCTCGCGGCGTCGCTGAGCTCGGGGTTGCGGTCGTAGCCGACCACCTCGTGCCCGGCGGCGCGCAGCCGTTCGCGCATGTTGCCGCCCATCCGGCCGAGTCCTACCAGGCCGAGCTGCATGTGCTGCTACCTCCGTACGTCAGGGTGGTGCTGCCGGCGATCAGCGGGAGACGCGGATCGGCATGATGAGGTACCGGTACCCCGGAATGACCTCGCCATCCTCGCCGGCCGGAGAAAGGACCGCGGGCTTGAAGGCGTCGACGAACCGCAGCAGGACGTGCTGGGCACCCAGGTTGGACAGGCCGTCGATCAGGTACTGCGGGTTGAAGCCGATGGTGAGCGGGTCACCGCTGAAGGTGGCCTCCATGGCCTCGCTGGCCCGGGCCTCCTCGGTGCCGCCGGCCTCCACGACCAGGCCGTCGGCGCTGAAGCTGAGCAGCACCGGGGTGGTGCGCTCGGCGACCAGCGCCACCCGCTTGACCACCTCGATGAGAGTGGCGACCGCGACCCGGGCCTCGGCGTTGTGGTCGGCCGGGAACAGCGAGCGCACCGGCGGGTAGTTGGCGCCGTCGAGCAGGCGGCTGGTGGTCCGGCGGGTGCCGCCGGAGAAGCCGATCATGCCTTCGCCGGCGCCGCCGGCGGAGAGCGCCATGGTGACGTGCCCGCCGAGCGGGCCGAGCGCCTTCGCGGTGTCGTTCAGCGTGCGGGCCGGCACCAGCGCGTTGAGGCTGATCTCCGGGTCGTCCGGGTGCCACTCCATCTCGCGCAGCGCGAGACGGTAGCGGTCGGTGGCGAGCATGGCCATGGTGCCGCCGGACAGCTCGATCCGGACGCCGGTCATCATCGGCAGCGTCTCGTCGCGGCCGGCGGCCACGGCCACCTGGGCCACGGCGGCGGCGAAGGCGGCGGCGTCGACGGTGCCGGCGCTCTCCGGCATCTCCGGCAGGGTCGGGTAGTCCTCCACCGGCATGGTGGGCAGCGTGAACCGGGCGCTGCCGCAGACCAGCTCCAGGTGGGAGCCGACGGCGGCGATGTCCACCGGCTTGGCCGGCAGCGCCTTGGTGATCTCGGCGAGCAGTCGACCGGAGACCAGTGCCGCGCCGTCCGCGTCACCCTGCACCTCGACGGTCACCTGGCTGGAGACCTCGTAGTCGAAGCCGGAGACCTGGAGGTTGCCGTCGGTCACCCGGAGCATCACCCCGGCCAACACCGGCACGGAGGGTCGGTTGGGCAGGCTCTTGGCGGTCCACGCGACCGCCTCGGCGAGCGCGTCGCGCTCCACTCGGAACTTCATCAATGCCTCCGCGTCGACGTCAGCGACAACTCTCTCATGCCGACCGCTGCCACCCGTCCCGCCCGACCGTGCGGGTACCCATCGCACCTTAGGGCGCGTGGGCATCGGCTGTGCGCCCGACCCCGTGGATCCAGGTGCCCGGCCGACTGCCGACGGCAGCGCTGCGGCCCGATCCACAGGAAGTCCAACGGTGATGATTGGTTTTTGTTGTTTAGAAGAGATAACTCATCGTCTTCATCGCACCTGTGCAAACTGTGGAGAACCGGCGTCTGCCCAGGTCAGACACGTTTTCCACAGGTGGGTTCCCGGTGGATAACCCGGGGTACAACCCGGGTCCCGGTCCACAGGCCCCGCCGGCCGCCGGGTTTTCCACCGCTGTCCACCGGTTGTCCACCGGTAATCCACCGGTTTTCTCCCCAGCGCTGTGGACAACGCCGACGGCCCGAACCCCCGTCGTCCCCAGAACCTTCAACAGGATCCCCACAGGCAGGCCGTCGTCGGTGGACAACGTGGCCGTCGTCCCCAGGCGTCCACAGGCTCGTCCCCAGGAGTTGTCCACAGTCTGTGGGTAACCGGCCGGGTGCACAGGGTGGTTTTCCACCGCCTGTGACACAGGGGATGTGGACAACCGGTACGAGCTGTGGACAACCACGACGCCGATTCTGGGCCCTCCACCGGGTCGAGGGTCAACCGGCGGCGTCCACGGGCGGCCCGGGGCCGTCGACGCGGCACCCGACGGGCACGAAGAAGCCCGGCCGGGAACGTCGTCCGGCCGGGCTGTCGTGACGGGTACGAGACGAGCGTCTCAGGTGTTCTGCTTGATCCGGTTCGTCAGCTCGGCGATCTGGTTGTAGAGCGAACGCCGCTCCGCCATCTGCTGCCGGATCTTGCGGTCGGCGTGCATCACCGTGGTGTGGTCGCGTCCGCCGAACGCCTGGCCGATCCGGGGCAGCGACAGGTCGGTCAGCTCGCGGCACAGGTACATGGCCACCTGGCGGGCGTTGACGAGCACCCGGGACCGGGAATGACCGCGCAGGTCCTCCAGGCTCACCCCGAAGTACTCGGAGGTCGAGACCATGATCTGGTCCGCGGTGATCTCCGGGCCGGCGCCGTCCGGGATGAAGTCGCGCAGCACCTCCTCGGCCAGCGACAGCTCGACCGAGGACCGGGTGAGGCTGGCGAACGCGGTGACCCGGATCAACGCGCCCTCGAGTTCCCGGATCGAGTTCGACACCCGGGAGGCGATGAACTCCAGCACGTCCGGCGGGGCGTAGAGCCGCTCCTGTGCCGCCTTCTTCTGCAGGATCGCGATCCGGGTCTCCAGGTCGGGCGGCTGGATGTCGGCGAGCAGGCCCCACTCGAACCGGGTCCGGAGCCGGTCCTCCAAGGTCGCCAGCTGCTTCGGCGAGCGGTCGGAGGTGATCACGATCTGCTTGTTGGCGTTGTGCAGCGTGTTGAAGGTGTGGAAGAACTCCTCCTGCGTCCGTTCCCGGTTCTCCAGGAACTGGATGTCGTCGATCAGGAGGATGTCCACGTCCCGGTAGCGGCGCTGGAACGCGCTGGTCTTGTCGTCCCGCAACGAGTTGATGAAGTCGTTGGTGAACTCCTCGGTCGAGACGTACCGGACCGAGCGGGCGTTGCCCAACGTGGTGGCGTAGTGCCCGATGGCGTGCAGCAGGTGGGTCTTGCCCAGCCCGGAGCTGCCGTAGATGAACAGCGGGTTGTACGCCTTGGCCGGCGACTCGGCCACCGCCACGCTCGCCGCGTGCGCGAAGCGGTTGGACGAGCCGATGACGAACGTCTCGAACATGTACTTCGGGTTGAGCCGGTTGCCGCCGCTCTCCACGCCGGGCAGCCGGCGGTCGGCCTGCCCGCCCGGCCGGTGGTGATCGGGGGCACCACGGCCGGGGCCGTTGTCGGTGGCACCACGGCCCGGACCGTTGTCGGTGGCGCCGCGCCCCGGACCGTTGTCGGTGACACCGTCACGGGGCAGTCCGCGCAGCGGCGGGGAGTCGACCGGACCCGGGGCCTCCCGGTAGCGGGGCTCGTACCCACCCCGGTCCGGGGCGGTCGGCTCCAGGTCGGGGCGGTCGTCGAAGGACCGGCGGTCGGGGGCGGCGCGCAGCGGCTCGGCGAACGCGGCGCCGAAGAGCGTGTCCTGTCCGTCCCGGCCGGCGGGGATCAGGTGCGGCCGGCCGCCGTCCGCGTTCCGCTGCCGTGGCGCGGGCTCCTCCATCGGATGCTCCGGCCGGGCGTCCGCCGCGTACTGGGGCTCCGGGCGGGGCGCGGGGTAGGCGGACTCGGGGGGCGGGCCCGCCCGGTCGAATCCGGGGAGCAGACCGACCGCGCCGTCCCGGTCGGGAAGTGGTTCCGGGCCGCTGCGGTACACCGTGCCGCCCGGTCGTCCGCTCGGATCGTCGGCGACCCGTACGGTGACGGCCACCTGGATCGGCCGGCCGAGCCGGCGGCTCAACGCCTCGGTGATGGCCGGGCGGAGCCGGGACTCGATCACGTCGCGGGTGAACGCGTCCGGCACGGAGAGCAGCGCGGTGTCCTCGACGATCGCGCGGAGTCGGGTCAGCCGGAGGTACGCCCGCTGCTGGGCGGAGATGATCTCGTCGGCGAGTTCCTCGGTGGCCGCCGCCCACACCGCGGCAAGGTCTGTCGCTCCGGTCACCGTCGTGCCACCCCCTCGCCTGATCCTCACGCCCGCCCGGACGGCTGACCGGTCGTCATCCACAAGTTATCCACAGCCTGTGTACCGACCGATTGTGGCCGCCCACCGGACGCGGGTCGGACCTGCCCCCTGATTGGCGGAGGCGCTGAAGCGGGTTCACCGTGCCGAACGATTCAACAGCTTGTCCGGTCTTGCCGGTCGGCGACAAACCCGGGCACCCGACGCCGACCGCAATCGCGCACGCTAACAGCGCGGACCCCGCGCCATCAACCGCCGACACCCTTGAGGCGGTGACGACCGCACCGGAAACGACCCCGTCGGCCGCCGTCGCAACGCAGGTCGGGGCCGGGCGGGAAGGGTTTGACGGTCATTGCGGTGCTGCGTAGGCTGGAGCGGATGCTCTCTCGCCCTCTGCTAGGGTGATGGATGCTCGTTGCCCGCGGTCACCTCCCAGCACCACCGGAGGCCGGTTCGCCGGGCAGCGTCGATCAGCGGTCACCGTCGAGGTGATCGGGACCAGCACAGGACCCCGGGCGATCCGCCGCGCGGGGCGTACGACAACGGAGAGCCTGACGTGAGCAAGCGCACCTACCAGCCGAACAACCGCCGGCGCGCGAAGACCCACGGCTTCCGGCTGCGCATGCGCACCCGTGCCGGCCGCGCCATCCTTTCGACCCGTCGCGCCAAGGGCCGCACCCGCCTGGCGGCCTGAGGCCGACCGGTCCGGGGACGTGGGCAGTCGTGCTGGCCGCCGCACAGCGACTGCGGCGCAGTAGCGACTTCGCCGCAGCGGTTCGTGGTGGCCGACGCGTCGGCCGTGGCGCCGTCGTGGTCCACCTGACGCTCCCCGACCCGACCGAGTCCACCGCGACACCTTCGCCGGAGCCGGCGCGGAGCAGCGGTGCGGAGATCTCCGCACCCCGCCGCGCCGGCTTCGTCGTGTCCAAGGCCGTCGGCGGCGCGGTGGTGCGCAACAAGGTCCGCCGCCGGCTGCGGCACCTGGTCCGGGAACGCCTGGCCGAGCTGCCCGCCGGCACCACCCTGGTGGTACGCGCCCTGCCCCCGGCCGCCGACGCGGCGTACGCCCGACTCGGGGCCGACCTGGACGCCGCGCTCGCCGCCGCACGGGCCCCCCGGGGACGGCGGTCGCGATGAACGGCGGCACCACGACCCCCTCGCCGACAACCGGTGCCCGCATGCTGCTGGTACCCATCATCGCGTACCGTCGGTGGATAAGTCCGGCACTGCCGGCCCGCTGCCGGTTCTACCCGTCGTGCAGTGCCTACGCCGTGGAGGCGGTGTCCCGGCACGGCGCGTTGCGGGGAGCCTGGCTGACGGTCCGGCGGCTGTCGCGCTGCCACCCCTTTCACCCAGGTGGACACGACCCGGTGCCGGAGCCGGGCGGTCGCCGCCGTGCCGACGTGACTGGAGCCTGAGAATTGAGTCTCGACTGGATCTACTACGCGATCTCGTGGATCCTGCTGACCTGGCACTCGGCCTGGGACGCCATCGGGGTGCCGGTCGGCGCGGTCATCGGCACGAACTGGGCCTGGATCCTCGCCATCATCTTCCTGGTGGTGACGGTCCGGGTGATCCTGTTCCCGGTCTTCGTCAAGCAGATCAAGTCGCAACGGGCCATGCAGGCGCTCCAGCCGAAGGTGAAGGAGCTCCAGGAGAAGCACAAGGGTGACCGGGAGACGCTCCAGAAGGAGATGATGGAGCTCTACCGGAAGGAAAAGGCCAACCCCCTGATGGGCTGCCTTCCGATGTTCCTCCAGATCCCGGTCTTCCTGGGCCTGTTCCACACGCTCAAGCGGCTCAACCCGACGAACCCCGGCAAGACGCTCTACGGCTGGACGGCCGACCAGTTCAACAGCGCCTCCAGCGCGAAGCTCTTCACTGCCCCGATCTCCGGCCGGTTCGGCTCCACCGCCGCCGACCTGGCCCCGCTGGGCGCGAACACCGGCACCGTGAAGCTGATCGCCGGCATCCTGGTGCTCATCATGATCGCCACGACCTACCTCACCAGCCGGCAGATGATCCTCAAGACCGGCTGGGCGGAGGACCCGCAGCAGCGCATGGTGCAGCGGCTGATGCTCTACGGCATCCCGGTCTCGCTGCTGGTCTCGGGCTCGATCTTCCCGATCGGTGTGATCATCTACTGGGTCACCAACAACCTCTTCACGCTCGGCCAGCAGCAGTGGGTGCTGCGGAAGTTCCCGCCGCTGGTGCCGCCGAAGAAGGCCACCGCCACCGCCGGCAAGACCGCCGCCCAGCCGGCCAAGACCAGTGGCCTGTTCGGTCGCAAGGCCGCCCCGCCGGTGGCCAAGGCCCCGGCCGCCGCGCCGAAGGTGGCCGGTCCGAAGCCGGGCGCCAAGCCGACCAACCCGAAGAAGGGCGGCAGCCGCCCTGCCAAGCGGCAGGGCTGAGCCGCACCGGGCCGCCGCCGCGACCGGTGGCGGCCCCCTCCGGACCCGAGCAGCACCCGAGGAGTCGGCGCCGGGCCGGAACCGCCGCGCGACGCGCGGTCACGGGCGACACTGGCCCGTACGGACGTGCCCGAGGGGCATCCGGCGAACCTCCCGCCGGCCCCCGGGAGACAAGCGGACCTCGACGGTCCGGCCGAGCGAGTACGGAGATGAGACCCGTGACCGACACCAGCATCCCCAGCGCCGACCAGTCCGTGGACGAGGAGATCCCCGCGGCTCCCGCCACCGAGACCGACGAGGGCACGGCCGGGACCCGGGAGAAGAAGGCCCCGGCCGACAGCGACCTGTTCCGGCAGAGCGAGATCGCCGCCGACTACGTCGAGGGCCTGCTGGACATCCTCGACTACGACGGCGACATCGACGAGTTGGTCTCCGGTGGCCGGCCCGTCGTCGAGGTGGTCGGCGGTCGACTGCAGAACCTGGTCGGCCAGCGTGGCGCCACCCTGGAGGCACTTCAGGAGCTGGCCCGCCTGGCGGTGTTTCGGCAGACCGGCACGCCGAGCCGCCTGCTGCTGGACGTCGGCGGCTACCGGGCCGCCCGGCGTAAGGAACTGGCCGCGGTCGCCAAGAACGCGGTCGAGAAGGTCAAGGAGCACGGCGAGCCGGTGCGCCTGGAGCCGATGTCGGCGTTCGAGCGCAAGTGCGTGCACGACGTGGTCAACGCGATGAGCGGCGTGGAGAGCGAGTCCGAAGGCGTGGAGCCGAACCGCCGCATCGTCGTCCGGCCGGTTGCGGACTGAGGTCAGTGGCCTCCGACGACACGACGGCGGACGCCGTGGCCGGCCCGGGTGGTACGCCACCCGGGCCGCCGGCTGTGCGGCCCGAAACGACTCCCGACCCGTTCCGCTCCGACGAGGACCGGGCGGCTGATCCGGCGTACGCGCCCGGGGCAGCGGTCGATCCCGAGTTCTCCGGCGGCACCACGACGGTGGACGGCGTCGAGCCGACCGCCGCCACCGAGGTGACACCGTCCTTCTCCGGTGACGTGCCGGCAGTGGCCGAACCCGTCGACGCCGAAGCTCCGGCCGGGACGGTCGACCCGTTCTTCGCCGAACCGGACGTGGTGGCGGTGCCGGCCTTCGCGGATCCGGCGACCCCTCCCGAGCCGTCCATGGCGGACGGGCCCGTCGCGGGTGCCGCGCCCGACCCGGCCGGCGCCACGTTGCCGCCGGAGTTGGCGGAGGCCGCGCGCGCACTCTTCGGCGACCGGCTCGACCTTGCTGCCGCGTACGCCGAACTCCTGGCCACCGAGGGCGTGCTCCGGGGCCTGATCGGGCCCCGCGAGACGCCCCGGCTCTGGGACCGGCACCTGCTCAACTGCGCCGTGGTGGCGGAGCGGATCCCGGCGGATGCCCGCGTGATCGACGTCGGCTCCGGTGCCGGGCTCCCCGGCCTGGTGCTGGCGATCGCCCGTCCGGATCTCACCGTGACCCTTGTCGAACCGCTCGCCCGGCGGGTCGCCTTCCTGGTGGAAGCGGTGCAGCGTCTCGGCCTGACCCGGTCCGTCCGGGTGTTCCGAGGGCGGGCCGACGAGGCGGCGGCCGGTTCCCGGGACCGCGATCCGCTCTCCGCCGACATCGTCACCGCACGGGCCGTGGCCCCGCTGGACCGGCTCGCCGGCTGGTGCCTCCCGCTGATCGTGCCGGGCGGCCGGCTGCTGGCGCTCAAGGGCGCCTCCGCCGCCGAGGAGATCGCCGAGCACACCGATGCGGTGACCCGGCTCGGCGGCGGGGAGCCCACGCTGCACCGGTGCGGGACCGGATTGATCGAGCTGGCGGCAACTGTGGTCGAGGTGGTCCGGGAACGGGTGGTCAACCCGAAGAAGCCGAAGGCGAAGCGCTCGCGTGGCGGTCGCCGACGCGGCGACCGTAACCGGGATCGCTGAGCGGAGCAGCTTTCCGGATGCCCCACGGGTCGTTGGACCCGTGGGGCGTGACCGGATCGATCACAACCCGACATGGACCCGCCACGCCCGTCGGCCGTAGGCTGACCGCGCGTCGATAGTGTGGAGCGGCGGTGCCGGGCGGCACCCGACCCGACCGTTTCGCCGGCCGGTGACGCCGCGCACAGCGGAGGCCCGATCGACGGTGCGGACCGACCATCCGGAGCGGGTAGGGATGACAGGTGCATGACGACGGCAGGTACGACGAGCCACGGCTGACCGGCGCCGGCGGGCGAGCCCCGGACGGTTCCGTTTCACGTGAAACCAGCTACCAGGAATGGGCGGTGAACGATTCCCGTGACACCTCGCCGCCTTCTCCGGTCGACCCGGCCCACCGGCCGGAGGCGTCGGTGGCGGGCGCTCTCCGGCCGGTCTCGTCCGCACCGGCCAACGTCCCACCGGCCCGCGAACCGCACGACCCGAGCGACGGCCCGGTGAACGCCCCGTCCCCGCGGCCGGCATCGGTGCGGGCGAACGTCGCGATCCCCGCCCGTTACGAACCACAACCGCCGGTCTCCGCCGTACCGCACCAGCCCGTTCCGGACCCGGTGTCGGCCGACACGCCACCGGTCGCCGGATACGGGGACGAGGCCGCGGCCGACACGTACGTTTCACGTGAAACCCCGACGCGCGAAGAGGATGACCCACCGTTGGCTATGGAGGCGATGCGCGCCGTGCAGATCCTGAATCCCAGTGGCGAGGTCAACATGCCCCGCCCCGACCGGACCCGGGTGATGTGCGTCGCCAACCAGAAGGGTGGCGTGGGCAAGACCACCACCACCGTGAACCTGGCGGTGGCGCTCGCGCTGCACGGCAACCGCGTGCTCGTGGTCGACCTCGACCCGCAGGGCAACGCGTCCACCGGGCTGAACGTGCCACACCACACCGGTGTGCCGGACGTCTACGACTGCCTCATCGACAGCGTGCCGCTGGAGGAGGTGGCCCAGGCGGTCGAGGGCATCCCCAACCTGTGGTGCGTGCCGGCGACCATCGACCTGGCCGGTGCCGAGATCGAGCTGGTCTCGGTGGTCGCCCGGGAGTCCCGCCTGTCGCGCGCCATCGAGGCGTACCCGGGCCATTTCGACTACGTCTTCATCGACTGCCCGCCCTCGCTCGGCCTGCTGACCGTCAACGCGTTGGTGGCCGCGCAGGAGGTGCTGATCCCCATCCAGTGCGAGTACTACGCGCTGGAGGGGCTCAACCAGCTGATCAACAACATCAACCTGGTACGCCAGCACCTCAACCCGAAGCTCGACGTCTCCACCATCCTGTTGACCATGTACGACCGGCGTACTCGGCTGGCCGACGCGGTGGAGCAGGACGTCCGGAACCACTTCGGGGACAAGGTGCTCCAGGCCGTCATCCCCCGCAACGTGCGTGTCTCCGAGGCACCGAGCTACGGCCAGTCGGTCATGACCTACGATCCCGGTTCGCGGGGTGCCACGAGCTACTTCGAGGCCGCCCAGGAGATCGCCGAACGAGGGGTCAAGGAGCCGGTGAGCCGGAATGCGTAGTGCGGAGAAGTCGCTGGGAGGCGTCGCATGAAGAACCGTCCCCGCGGCGGTCTGGGCCGAGGGCTCGGCGCCCTCATCCCCACCGGGCCGGCGCCGGGCGTCGCCCCGCCGGAGGCCGATGAGGCATCCGTCCCGACGGTGGCCACCCCGGCTTCTCCCGTCGCGGACCCGCCCCCCACCGGGGCCGGCGCGGTCCTCGACCGTGGCAAGCCGGCCGCCGAGCCGGAGTTCGAGCTGAGCCCGGTGCCGGGTGCGCGCTTCGCCGAGATTCCGGTCGACAGCATCGTGCCGAACCCGAAGCAGCCGCGGCACGTCTTCGACGAGGAGGCGTTGGAGGAGCTGAAGACCTCGATCCAGGAGGTCGGCTTCCTTCAGCCGATCGTCGTCCGGCAGCTCGACGGCGAGAAGTACGAACTCGTCATGGGTGAGCGGCGCTGGCGTGCCGCCCAGGCGGTCGGCCGGGAGAGCATTCCCGCGATCGTCCGGGAGACCAAGGACGACGCGATGCTCCGGGACGCGCTGCTGGAGAACATCCACCGCGCCAACCTGAACCCGCTCGAAGAGGCGGCGGCCTACCAGCAGTTGCTGGAGGAGTTCGGTGCCACCCACGAGGAACTGGCACGCCGGATCGGCCGCAGCCGACCGCAGATCTCCAACACCATTCGCCTGATGAACCTCCCCGGGGCCGTGCAGCGGCGGGTCGCCGCCGGAGTGCTCTCCGCCGGCCATGCCCGGGCGCTGCTCAGCCTCGACGACGGTGAGGCCCAGGAGAAGCTCGCCACGCGGATCGTCGCCGAGGGCATATCGGTACGCGGCACCGAGGAGTTGGTGGCTCTGGCGCTGGCTGAGGGGCCGGCAAAGCCCCCTGCGGCCAAGCGACGGGCCAAGGCGCATGCTCCCGCGCTCTCCGATCTCGCCGACCGGCTCGCCGACCGCTTCGACACTCGCGTGAAGGTCGACATCGGCCGGAGCAAGGGCAAGATCACGATCGAGTTCGCGACCGTCGACGACCTGGAGCGGATCGTCGGCATCATCGGCGTGGGCCAGGAGGAGCAGCCCGAGGAGTGACTCACTGCTCGACCCGACCGGCCGCATTCCCGTTGAGGGGTGCGGCCGGTGGCGTTCCGGCAGCCTTCCACCGCTGCGGTTCGCCCCACGGTGCTGCCTCGCACCCGTGTCGGTCCTCCGACGTGCTGTGCCTCGCACCCGTTGTCGTTCGTCGGACGTGATGCGTCCCGACCGCTGGGTCACCCGGGCGTGCTGCGCTGCCACCGTTGCCGTTCGCTGGTCGTGCCGCGCTCGACACGAGGACCGTCGACCGCCGGCGCCACCTGCCATAAGGCACGCCGTGCCGGGCCGGCGTGGGGCCGTGAAGCGGTAGGGCCAGCGGTGTGGTTTTACGTGAAACGGCATGGGCCTGTCAGGGCCCGCAAGAGCGGTCCCCATCCGCCTTGATGGTCTCGACCCGAATAGGCGCGTCTTTGGCCTGCGGGGGCGGGAGCGGTGTCCTTGCGCTTGCTCATCGCACGCGAATGAGCCGTGGCGACGGCGGCTTGTTTGTCGCCGGCGTTGCTCGGTCGTCTCCTCTCACGGACAGAGGCTCGCCGTGCCGCTGAGCCGATCTGCCTCGACCCGGCTGATCATCGGCCTTGCCTCCGTGCTGTCCCGTCCAGGGCATGTGCGGTGCGCCCGGGCCCTCACCCGATCGATCTCCGGGCGGGCCTCGCGATGCTGTCCATGACGGCATGCACGGCGCGACAGGCCGGGTGCGCGGTCAACGTGCGCGGCTTCGGGAACGGCGCGTCGAAAGGCAGCCGTCCCGCAGCCCTCGCGGCGATCCCCACCACAGCCTGGCTCAGTCACCGGCGCGGCCTGGCCGAGTCACCGGCGCAGCACCCAGCGGTTCCGGTGACGCGCGACGGCAGAGGCGAGGGCCGCGCTCATGCCGCACATACCTTCCGGTCTTGTGCGCGGGCCGGCGGCGGCCAGCGACTTCGGAATGAGTTCTCCGCCCGGGGCAGATGCGGTGCCGTTCCTACGGACCGCTGAGGGGCCCGAGCAGATCCGACCGCGCGGTGCGGCCGGGCCCGGGGCGCTTCAGGCGTGAGCCGGCCCGGTGGGACGAGTTTGGTCGCCGGTCGGCGTCTGCGGCAGTGCGAGCCCACCCGCAGCGCTCCGGACCCGGCGGATCCCCGTAGCCCGTTTCACGTGAAACGGGAGAGGGGTCGCATCCAACCGAGCGCCTCTTCCAGGGCTGAACCGCGACGGGTGGCCCGCGCAGCCAGGAATCATGGAGTGCTCCGTTTCACGTGAAACGAGCCAGCCCATGCGGCGGGACTGAGCCCCGTTGAGCCGCTGCGTCGGAGCCCTCCGCTCGTTGAACGGAAGGGTCACGGGAAGCCTCACGGCCGCAGAAGTTATCCACAGCGGTTGTCCACAGGCTCACTCCGTTTCACGTGAAACAACACCCGGAAACCCTTGCTGAGCTGTGGATGACGCACTGTGGTGGTGATCTCGGCGGCCTGTGGACAACGTGGTGGACAACGCGCTGTGGATCGTCGAAGCGGGCTCGACTCCGGTGGGAACGGGGAGGGACAGGCGTCGCCAACTCCGTTAGGGTCAGCGTCGTGCAGGACACCCCTCCCTCAGTCCCGGACTTCACCCAGTGGCCCTCCTTCCCCTTCGAGGGCGATCTTCGCGTCAAGCAGCTCGACGATCCCGTGCCGGTCGAACCTCCCCGTCGGGGCGAGGAGGACCGGGAGTGCACCGCCTGCAACGCGCCTGACGAGGCGTACATCTGGGTCGGTGAGCGGTGGCGGGTCCGCACCATGGACCGGCCCACCGGCCTGCCGATGGTTCTGATCCTGGAGTCCCGCTCCCACCTGGACCTTGGTGACCTGCCGAACCTGCTCGCCGCCGAACTGGGGGTGATGACCGTCCGGCTGGAGCGGGCCATCCGCTCGCTGGACGGGGTCGCCCGGGTGCACGTCAACCGCTGGGGCGACGGGTCGGCGCACCTGCACATGTGGTTCCTGGCCCGCCCGTACGGGCGGCTGCAACTGCGGGGCACGTTCCTGTCGCTGTGGGACTCGATCCTGCCGCCGATCTCCGAGGAGCAGTGGCGGGAGAACCTCGCCATGGTGGCGGCGTGGCTCGCCGAGTTCGGTGGCCGACCGCTCGCCGAGCCGCCGCGCATCCGGTGGCAGGCTCCGTCGAGCCTCTCCTCGCCGGCGCCGGCGGACACCACCGAGGAACCCGACGAGGAGACGGCGTCGGTGATCGAAGCGGCGGACGAGATCCCGGAGGCCGAGCCGGTGGGGTCGGCCGACGACGCCGCCGATGACACGCCTTCCGTGCACACGCCGGACGGCGGCCCTCGCGACGGGGATGGCGAGACCGCGACCGGCGACGCCGAACCCACGGCGTCGGACGGCGACGCGGAGCCGGCGACAGGAACGGCCGGTCCGAACCGGGAGTGAAAGTGGTGGCGCCGGTCGGGTCAGCTCAGCGGCGCGCGGCGGCCCGGCCCACCAGTGAGCCCAGGACGCGACCGAAGTCGAGCCCGGCCGCCTGGATCGCCAGCGGCAGCAGTGAGGTCTCCGTCATGCCCGGCGAGACGTTGACCTCCAGCACGTGCGGCCGGCCCTCCGCGTCGACAATCAGGTCGACGCGGGACACGTCCCGCAGGCCGAGCGCCGTGTGCGCGGCGAGCGCCACGTCGGTCACCTGCGCGGTCGTGGCGGCGTCGAGCCGGGCGGGCGCGTGCCAGGTGGTGCGCCCCGCCGTGTAGCGGGCCGCGTAGTCGTAGACGCCGTTGCGGGGCACGATCTCGACCGGGGGCAGGGCCTGCGGGCCGTCGCCCAGGTCGAGCACGGACACCGCCACGTCCATGCCGGGCACGTAGCGCTCCACCAGCGCCGTCTGGTCGTACGCGAAACAGCCGACCATCGCGGCCGGCAGCGACGCGGCGTCCCGGACCACGGCGGCGCCCAGCCCGGAACCGCCCTGCGCCGGCTTGACCATCAACGGCAGCCCGAGGCGGTCGACGATCCGGTCCAGGACGGCGACCGCGCCCAGCTCGGAGAAGCGGTCGTGCGGCAGCGCCACCCAGTCGGGCGTGGGGATGCCGGCCTCGCGCAGGACGGCCTTGGCGGACGGCTTGTCCCAGGCCAGCCGGGAGGAGCGGGCGTCGCAACCGACGTAGGGCACGTCACACAGGTCGAGCACGCCGCGCAGCGAGCCGTCCTCGCCGGTGGCGCCGTGCAGGGCGATGACCACCGCGTCCGGCGGGTCGGCGGCCAGCGCGGGCAGCAGCGCGACGTCGGCGTCCCGCAGCTCCGCCTGCACGCCGACCGCGCGCAGCGCGTCCAGCACGCGACGGCCGGACCGCAGGGAGACGTCCCGCTCGTAGGAGAGACCGCCGGCGAGCACGAGCACGTGCAGCTCGTCGGCGGAGGATCCGGTCACAGGTGTCGGTGCGGCGGGGGTGACGGCCATGCCGGCATCATGCCAAGTCGGGGCCGGGCGCGTCGGAGCCGCCCTGGCGTCGGCGTGGCCCGGCGTTGCCGACCGCTCCGAAGACCTTCCGCATGGCGATCTCCTGCTCCATCACGCCGGCCAGCCGGCGCACGCCCTCCCGAATCCGCTCCGGCGGCGGGAAGGAGTAGTTGAGCCGCATGTTGGACGTGCCCGTCCCGTCGGCGTAGAAGCCGGTGCCGGGCACGTACGCGACCCGGGCGGCGACGGCCCGCGGCATCATCGCCTTGGCGTCCAGCCCGTCCGGCAGGGTGGCCCACACGAAGAGGCCACCGGTCGGGGTGGTCCAGGTGGTGCCGGCCGGCATCAGGTCGGTCAGCGCGCCGAGCAGCGCGTCCCGACGCTCGCGGTAGACCTCCCGGTAGGTCTTGAGCTGCTCCCGCCACGGCATGGTGCCGAGGTACGTCGAGACGGCGGACTGCGCGAAGACGCTGGGGCAGAGGATCTGCGCCTCGCTGGCGATGACCAGCTTGTCGCGCACCGCGTGCGGGGCGAGGATCCAGCCCACCCGCAGGCCGGGGGCGAACGTCTTGGAGAAGGTGCTCAGGTAGAAGACCCCGTCGCGCCGCCGGGCCCGCAACGGTGCCGGCGCCTCGCCATCGAAACCGAGCTGACCGTACGGGTCGTCCTCCACCACGAGCAGGCCGGCACGCTCGCAGATGTCGAGCACCCGTTCGCGCCGCTCCTCGCTCAACGTCACGCCGGCCGGGTTCTGGTACGTCGGGATGGTGTAGAGGAACTTGACCCGCCGGCCGGCCCGGGCCAGGTCGGCGATGGCCACCTCCAGCGCCTCCGGGATCAGGCCCTGGTCGTCCATCGGCACGTGGGTCACCTGCGCCTGGGCGGCCTGGAACACCCCGAGCGCGCCGACGTAGGTCGGGCCCTCGGCGAGCACCACGTCACCCGGGTCCAGGAAGAGGCGGGCCACCAGGTCGAGCGCCTGCTGCCCGCCGACGGTCACCACCACGTCCTCCGGGGAGGCCCCGCAGGAGGCGTCGATCCCGGAGAGGGCCATCACCTCGCAGATCCGTTCGCGCAGCTCCAGGGTGCCCTGGCCGATGCCGTACTGGAGGGTGGTGGCGCCGTGCTCGGCGCCGAGCCGGCCGAGCATCTCGCCCACCGCGTCGAGCGGCAGCGCGGCGATGTAGGGCGCTCCGCCGGCGAGCGAGACGACCTCCGGCCGGCTGGCGACCGCGAAGAGCGCCCGGATCTCGGAGGCGGTCATCCCCCGGACGCGGCGGGCGTACCGGTCGGTGTAGTCGTCGAGCGTCGTGCCGGTCATGACATCACCTCGGTCGGGTGTCGGCGGGGCTGCCGCCCGGTGTGGTACCCGCGATGCCGGCATCCAATGGCGGCGCGCGGCCGATTGGTCGATCGTAGTCCCTGGTGACCGGCGCGGAACCCGCCGTGTGGACACGTCCACATCCCGGACTCCCGGGTCCGTCGCCCGGGTGGGCGTTCGCGCGTCCCCTCCCGCACCGGCGGGCGGAAGCGTACGATCGCTCGTCGGGAGCAGGAGGGCGGCGGGACACCGCGGTGACCGACGCTCCGAGATTGTTGGTGGGGTGCGCTCATGTCGCGACGTCTGGTCAGCCTGACGCTTGACACCCTGGAGGACCTTCCCCGATCCTGCCGGCGGTGCGTCTACTGGGAGCTGGATCCGGTCTCCGCGGAGCGGGCCTGCGCGGCCGGCGACCCGGGCCTGGAGAAGGAGGCGTGGGTCTCCCAGACGCTGCTGGAGTGGGGCTCCTGCGGCAAGTTGGTCTACGTCGACGGCATGCCGGCCGGTTTCGTCATGTACGCCCCGCCGGCGTACGTCCCGCGTTCGATGGCGTTTCCGACGTCGCCGGTCTCGGCGGACGCGGCGCTGCTGATGACCGCGCACGTGGTGCCCGCGTTCGCCGACGGCGGTCTGGGCCGGATGCTGGTGCAGGGCGTGGCGCGGGACCTCACCAAGCGCGGCATCAAGGCCATCGAGGCGTTCGGCGACGCCAAGTTCGGTGACGAGCCGGACGGCCCCACCCGGGCGTGTGTCGCGCCGGCCGACTTCTTCCTCTCGGTGGGCTTCAAGACGGTCCGCCCGCACCCCCGTTACCCGCGCCTGCGGCTGGAGCTGCGCACGGCGCTGAGCTGGAAGTCCGACGTCGAGTACGCGTTGGAGAAGCTGCTCGGCTCGATGAGCCCGGAGACGCTGCTGCGGCCGGTGCGGCCGGCTCCGGCCACCCGCTCGACGAGCTGACCGGGCTCAGTCGACCACGGTGCCGGCGGCCACGATCGCCCGCAGCTCGCTGACGTCGATCGAGCCGGTCGGCACGTCCCGTTCGATCGGCAGGTACATCCGCTGCACCCCGGCCACGATCGCCTCGACCACCCGGTCGCGGAAGCGCGGGTCGATCAGCCGGCCCCGGTCGGTGGGGGAGGTCAGGTAGCCCACCTCGACGCGGACCGCGGGCATCCGGGTGAGCCGGAGCAGGTCCCACGCCTTGGCGTGGGTGCGGCAGTCGCGCAGCCCGGTGCGGGCCACGATCTCCCGCTGCACCAGCCCGGCCAGGCGCTCCCCGGTGGCCGAGGTGACGCCGTTGTCGGTGCCGTAGTGGTAGGTGGCGACGCCGTCGGCCTCCGGGTTGGCGTGCCCGTCGGTGTGCAGCGAGATGAACACGTCCGCGCCGAGCGAGTTGGCGAGCTGGGCCCGGTCCGCGTCCGGCAGGCAGGTCGGGGACGACGGGCCCCGGGTGAGCTGCACCCGTACGCCGGCCGCCGCGAGCCGCCCCTCCAGCCGGCTGGCGAGGTCGTGCACGAGGTCCGCCTCGGTCCAACGCAGCGAGCCGTCGGGCACCACCACTCCGCTGTCGGTGCCGCCGTGGCCCGGATCGATCACCACGGTCCGGCCGACGAGCGTCGGCCCGGCCTGGCGGATGGCGTCGGACTCGCGTAGCCACTGCGGGCGCCCGCCGACCACCTTGCGGCCGAGCCGGCGCAGCGCGTTGACGGTGTGCGGGCCGCACGACCCGTCCGGCTTCAGCCCCATCTCGCGTTGGAACTGGGCCACCGCGCGGGAGGTGCGGATGCCGTAGATGGCGTCGGCGCGGCCCACGTCGTACCCCATCTCCAGCAGGCGTTCCTGGAGCGAACGGACGTCCTCACCGGTCAGTGGCTCGGGCACCGCGTGGTAGAGCGCGCGGGCGCCGAACCGCCAGCGGGCCGCGTCCAGCGCCCGCCAGGTCTCCGCGCCCACCCGCCCGTCGACGCTGAGGCCGCGGGACTGCTGGAAGGCGCGGACCGCGCGTTCCGTCGCGGCGTCGTAGTCGTCGGCGCGGCCGTCGGTGGGCAGCAGTTCCAGGCCGGCGAGCACGGTTCGGATCTCGGCCACCGCGGGGCCCCGGTCACCGGGTCGGATCGGACGCACGACGACCCCCTCTGCACGGGCGCTGGCGGAGGCGGTAGCTCCGACGGACGCTTACGGAGCGTACCGTGGCCGGTTACCTGGCGGGTTCGGGTTCGCGCAGGTCAGGAACGCCGGAGCCCCCGACACCCGGGTGGGGTGACGGGGGCTCCGGCGGTGTCGGGTCGGTCAGAGCGCCGACTCGATGAGCTTGAGCAGCTCGCCCTTCGGCTTGGCGCCGGCGATCGACTGCACCGGCTCGCCGTTCTTGAAGATGGTCAGCGTCGGCACGGACATCACCCGGTAGGCGCGGGCCGTCTCGGGGTTCTCGTCGATGTTGAGCTTGACGATGGTGACCTGGTCACTCATCTCGCCCGCGATCTCCTCCAGGAGCGGCGAGACCTTGCGGCACGGACTGCACCACTCCGCCCAGAAGTCGACCAGGACCGGCTTGTCGGACTTCAGCACGTCGCTCGCGAAGCTCGCGTCCGTGACCGCCTTGGTTGCTCCCACTATGAACCCCTTCTCCCTTTGGTGAAATTCTCAGCCCTGCAGGGTGGCGATGAACCGCTCGGCGTCCAGCGCGGCCGCACATCCGGTGCCGGCCGCCGTGATGGCCTGCCGGTAGGTGTGGTCGACCACGTCGCCGGCGGCGAACACGCCCGGCACGTTGGTGCGGGTGCTCGGCGCCTGCACCTTCACGTAACCCTCGTCGTCCAGCTCCACCTGGTCGCGGAACAGCTCGCTGCGCGGGTCGTGGCCGATCGCCACGAACACGCCGGTGACGTCGAGCACCTTGGTCTGGCCGGTGTGCACGTCGCGCACCCGTACGCCGCTGACCTTGCCGTCCTCGCCGAGGATCTCCTCGACCGTGGTGTTCCACTCCACCTTGATCTTCTCGTTGCCCAGCGCCCGCTCCGCCATGATCTTGCTGGCCCGGAACGAGTCGCGACGGTGGATGATCGTCACCGACTCGGCGAAGCGGGTGAGGAAGCTCGCCTCCTCCATGGCCGAGTCGCCGCCGCCGACCACCACGATGTGCTGGTTACGGAAGAAGAAGCCGTCACAGGTGGCGCAGGACGACACGCCGTGGCCGAGGTATTCCTGCTCGCCCGGCACGCCCAGCGGTCGCCACGCCGAACCCGTGGAGAGGATGACGGCGCGGGCCCGGTAGGCGGTCTCGCCCACCCAGACCGTGCTCACCGCGTCCGAGCCGATCTCGCCGGTGTCCTTCAGCTCGACCCGGGTCACGTCGTCGGTGAGGAACTCCGCGCCGAACCGCTCGGCCTGCTTGCGCATGTTGTCCATCAGCTCGGGGCCGAGGATCCCGTCGGCGAAACCGGGGAAGTTCTCCACCTCGGTGGTGGTCATCAGCGCGCCACCGGACTGCACGCCCTCGATCACCAGCGGCTTGAGGTTGGCGCGCGCGGCGTAGACCGCCGCGGTGTAGCCGGCCGGCCCGGAGCCGATGATGATCAGGTTGCGGACCTCGTCCACTGCCGTCTCCCGATGTGTGTGTTCGTCACCGGTACGCACCGATGTCGATCCGAGTGCCGACCGCGCGGAGGCGCCGGCGCCTGACTTCCAGAACGTCATCGTACGAAGCGGGGATTCCCGAGCCGGTCATCTGGTGGGTCACGTCACGTGGCGGGACAGGACCCCTGACCGCGGTTTCACCCTACCCGCGTGCGGAACCGGGTGTCTGCGCCGGACCCGGGTACGCCGCATTCCGGCCCGCTCACCCAGCCCCAGCGGGCGCCGCCCGCGTCCGAGAACGTCACCACCAGCGCCGGACTGCCCTGGAACCGGGCGTAGTCGACCATCTCGACGGTGAGCGGCACCGCGCCGTGTTCGGCGCCGATCGCGGTCAGGCAGGCGGCCAGTGCCTCCGGGCGGGCGAGCCGGTCCAACCCGCCGACGGCGCCGAGGCGGTACTTGTCGGTGGCCAGGGGGGTCTCCCGGCCGCTGTCCGTCGCGCCCGACGGCCCGGCCATGTCCGGTCGGGCCGACATCGCCTTGGCGTCCCGGCCGAGGAGTTCCGGGGTCCAGTCCGTGCCGCTGCGTACGGCCGGCCCGGTGGTCCGGTACGGCGCGCCCGCCGCCGGCGCCGCCTCCCCGGCCGGTCGCCCGACGGTGCTGCTGTCCCCACCCGTGTCCGCCAGCCGGCCGACGCCGAGACTGACCGCGGCGACCGAGGCGGCGGCCAGCGCCACCGGCCCGGCGACCCGGGCCCAGCGCCGGGACCGTCGCCCCGGCCCGGTGTGCCGGTCGGGACGGGCGACCGTGCCGGGTGGGCGGGTCGTCCGGCCGGGCTGCGCCGGCACGGTGACCGGCGTCGCATCCCGACCGGCGTGTTCGGGCACGTGGTCGGCGGTCGGGGCGGGACCGGCGCCGGCGAGCGCGGCCGTGATCCGGTCGGAGACCGCCACCGGCAGCTCCGGCGCGGACGACGACGCCCAGTCGGCCAGGTCGGCGTGCACCAGGTCGAGCGCGCCGGCCAGGGCCGCGTACGCCGCGCGCCAGGCCGGGTCCTGCTCGACCAGCCGGGCCACGGTGGCCTGCTCGGGGGTGCCGTCCAGCGCCCCGCCGAGGTAGTCGGCGAGGAGGTCGTGGTCGACCTCGCTGAACTCCCGCGAACTCACGGCTCCTCCTGGCTGGCGTCCGGCCGGGTGAGTCCCGACGAGGATCCGACGCCCTCGGGCCGCCGGCGGTTCCCTGCGGTGACCCGCGGCACGTGCACGGCGTCGTCGGCACCGGTGCGCAGGTGCCCCAGCAGCACGGCGAGCCGCGCCCGACCCCGGGCGCACCGGCTCTTCACCGTCCCCTCGGCGACGTCGAGAATCCGGGCCACCTCGGCCACCGGGTAGCCCTGCACGTCCACCAGGACCAGCGCGGCCCGCTGCTCCGCCGGCAGGGCCGCGAGCGCCTGCCGGACCACCAGCGCGGTGTCGTGGTCGGGGGCGGGCGCGGCCGGTTCGACGCCGCCGGTGTGGCGTCCCGGATCCCCGTCGGTGTGCACCCCGTCGGGCAGCGGGACGGTGGCGTGGGTCTGGCGTCGCCGCATCCGGTCCAGGCACGCGTTCACCACGATCCGGTGCAGCCAGGTGGTGACCGCCGAGTCGCCCCGGAAACGGGCCGCGGCGCGGTGCGCCGACAGCATCGCGTCCTGGAGCGCGTCGGCCGCCTCCTCGCGGTCCCCGATGGTCCGCAGCGCCACCGCCCAGAGGCGGTCGCGGTGCCGGTGGAACAGCTCGGTGAAGGCGTCCCGGTCACCCGCGACGTGGGCCCGGAGCAGCTCCAGGTCGGAGCCGGCCGGCGGGCCGTCACCGGTCGCCGACCAGCGGCTCACGAGCCCTGGACCGTGATCTCCTGGACCCCGATCTTCCAGCCGCTGCCGTCGTCCTTCTTCGGCAGCTCGGTGATCCAGAAGAGGAGGTACTGGTACTTCTGGGCGGGGTCGAACCCGTTGAACGTCATCTTGGTGCCGTCGTGGTCCTCGAACGGCTGCCCGATCACGGTGGGGTACGCCGCGACGAGGTCCTTGTCGCCCTTGGAGGTGGAGGGGAACTCACCGTTGGTGCCGGCGCGCAGCTCGGCCGAGGCGCCGGTGGACGAGAGCGTGGCCTGGAGCGACTTGACCGTGTGCGGGGCACCCAGGTCGATCCAGACGCCCATGCCCTTCTTCAGGCCGCCGAACTTGCCGTTGTTCCGGTAGGTCTGGGTCTCCCAGCCCTCGTCGTCGCTGCCGTCGATGACCTTCTCGGCGTTCCGCACCTCGGCGCGGTCCCCGCTCTCCGGGTCGATGATCCGGACGTCGGAGACGGTGAGCTTGCGGACCGGCGCGGCCGCCTCGGTGCTGCCGCCCGTGGCGGGGGCGCTGTTGGTGGGCTGGGCCACCGGCTCCTTGGCGTCGTCGTCACCGCCCCCGAGCACGCTGATCCCGACGAGCAGACCGACCAGCGCCACCACCAGCAGGCCGGCGATGCCCAGGGCGACCTTGCGCCCGCCGGCCGCGGCCAGCGGGGACGACGGCTCCTCGCCGGGGTCGGCGGTGAAGCGCAGCGGGCCGGCCTGCTCCAGGAACTGCTCGTCGGCCGGGATGTCGAGCCGGCTCAGCTCGGCGGACAGCACGTCCGACGAGGGCGGGGCGATCTCCGGGTCGAGCAGGTCCATGGTGAGGTCGTCGAGGTACGCCGGCACCCCGGCGCGGACCTGCCGGGGCGCGGCGATGCTGCCGCTGGCGTCCCGGACGGCGTCCGGCAGGGCGGCCCGGCCGTGCCCGGCGGTGGCGCCGTGCAGCGGGGCCTCACCGTGCGGCCAGTGCCCGGTCAGCGCGAAGTAGAGCACCCCGCCGACGGCCCGCAGGTCGTTCTCCTGGCTGTCCGCCCCGTCGGTGCGCGCGTCGGCCAGCACCACCCGGCCGTCGTCGCTGATCATCACGGTGCCGGGGTGGAGGTTGCCGTGCACCATGCCGGTGGCGTGCACCGCGGCCAGGGCGCTGGCGACGGCGTTGCCGATCGCGGTCGCGCGGGCCGGATCCAGCGGCCCGTCGGCGGCGACCAGCTCCCGCAGCGACTGGCCGTCCACCCACTCGCGGACCACGTAGGCCCGGTCGTCCTCGTCGATGGCGTCGTAGACGCCGACCAGGTTGGGGTGGATGACCCGGCTGGCCGCGACCGCGGCCTGGAGCATCTCGGTGGCGGAGTCGCCGCCGGGGTAGCGGAGGACCACCGCGACGGGCCGGCGCAGCACCACGTCGACCCCGCGCCAGACCAGCCGCCCGGCACTGTCGTTGTTGATGTGCTCGACCAGTTCGTAGCGCTCGGCGAGGAGCTCACCGACCGTGGGAGCACCGAGGGTCACGACCGCGGGAGAACTTTCCTCCGCTTCCTGACCCTCGCCGACCTGGGTCACCCGTCCTCCCTCGGTGATCGTGTCGATCGATGGACCCGTGCTGCTGGGCATGTGGCTTCCCGCTCTGGCTTCGGTGGAACCGGCACGGTCGGCGTCGACGCCCACGTCGACGCCGGACGTACCCGTCGAGAGCGACCTTACCCGGGATGCCCGGTTCTCCGACATGTCATCTTCCCGCTGCGGCGGGCGGGAAGCCAGTCGCAGCGAACACGCACCGCCAATCTAGAGGTTGACGGCAAGTGATCGGCGCAGGGGCGTCCCGGTGTGGCGTGCCGGTGCTTTCCCCGTCCCGGCCTGGGCACCCTCGTCCGTACGGTTGGTTGTCCACAGGCCGAGAGGCCCACTGGACGGCGGAATCCCGAGTTATCCACAGCCGTATCCCCAGCCTGGTGATCCTCGTTCACCGTCGGTCACGGGTGGGCGCTCAGCGCCCGAGCCGCCGGCGCACCATGCCGACCACCTCGGTGATCTCCCCGATCCGCAGCAGCATGGCCAGCCCGAGGTACGTGCCGCCGATCGCCGCGCCGCCGACCACCAGCTGGACCGCGGCGGCGAACCAGCTCAGCTTCGCCGGGTCGCCCGGGAGCACCGCGAGCACGAGCAGCCCGACCAGCGCGGCGCCGAGCGCGGCCACCACGACCCGGCCGAGCGTGCGCATGATCCGGCCCAACCCGATCCGCCCCACCCGGGGGCGCAGCAGCATCGCCGAGATGATGGCCGCGGCCAGGTACGACACCGCGTTGCCGAGCATCATCCCGGCCGCCGCGAACGTGTTCGAGAAGATCAGGAAGAGGCCGACCTGGAGCAGCACCCGCAGGACCACCACCGGAATGTTGATCAGTGCCGGGGTGCGCGTGTCGGGCAGCGCGTAGAACGCGAACGTGAAGAGCTGGCTGACCGCGAACGGCACCAGGCCGAGCGCCGCGACCAGCAGCACGGTCGAGGTGGCCACCGCGTTGTCGCCGGTGAACGCGCCGTAGCGGAACACCACCACGGAGATCGGCGCGGCCAGCACCGCGTAGCAGACCGCGATCGGGGCCAGCACCGCGGTGACCATCCGGGTGCCCCGGGACAGGTCGGCGGTGACGTCGCCGAACCGGCTCTCGGCGGCGGCGGCGCTCATCCGGGGCATCAGCGCGGTGATGATCGAGACCGCGATGATGCCGTGCGCCATCATCAGCAGCAGGAAGACGTTGTTGTAGATCAGCAGACCGGCGTTGTTGCCGCCGGCGGCGCGGGTGAGCAGGTTGACCACCACGAAGAGACCGAGCTGGTTGACCCCGACGTAGCAGAACATCCAGCCACCGAGCCGGGCCAGCTCGGCGAGGCCGAGCGCCCGGAAGTCGAACCGCCACCGCCACCGGAAGCCCACCTTGCGCAACGCCGGCAGCAGGCCGGCGGTCTGGACCGCGACACCGAGCAGCGTGCCGCCGCCGATTAGTAGGATCCGTTCCCAGCTCATCTCGCCGGGCTGGACGATGTTGGCGCCGAAGACCGCGATGTAGAGCGCGCAGACGCCGATGACCACCAGATTGTTGAGGATGGGCGCCCACATCGGCGCGGCGAAGTGCCCGCGGGTGTTCAGCACCGCGGCGATCAGCGCGCTCACGCCGGTGAAGAACAGCATCGGCAACATCAGGTACGACAGGCTGGTGACCAGCCCGCGGTAGTCGGCGTCCTTGCCACCGGCGTAGATGGCGGTCAGCACCGGCGCCGCGACCAGGGCGAGCAGCACGGTGGCGGCCAGCGCCAGCACCGCGAGCGTGAGCAGCCGCTGGGAGTACGCCTCGCCCCGGTCCGGGTCGGACTTGCGCCGCCGGACCAGCACCGGGATCAGCACGCTGGTGAGCACGCCGCCGAGCAGGAACTCGTACACCTGGTTCGGCAGGAAGATCGCGGTGGTGAACGCGTCACCGACCAGCGCGCCGCCCAGCGCCGCGCCGATCATCAGATTGCGGATGAAGCCGGTGCCGCGGCTGACCAGGCTGCCGATCGCCATCACCGCGCTGTTCGCCGCGGCGCTGGTCTCGGCGACCACCTCCTGCGGTGGCGCCACCGACTCGACGCCCGGCTGGTTCAGCGGCTCCGCCGAGATGAAGGTCGCGCCGTCGTCCGGCGGCAGGCCGCCGCCGTGCGCGTTCGCGCTGCGGTAGAGCCCGCCGCCGCTCATCTCACAGCCTCCCAGGGGGATGTCGGAACCGGGCCCGACGGCCCCGCACCACCGGAACCTTAGTCAACCTCGCCCGGTTACCCACGCCCGGCGCGGTCGATCCACCCTCGGCCCGCTAGGCTGGCGATCCCATGTCCGAAGCCTCCGCCTCCGCCGCCGATCGCCGTGAGCTGACCGCCGCGCAGCGCAACGCCGTCGCCGAGCTGCTCCGCGTGTCCCCGGTCGCCGACGAGCTGGGTCGGCGCTTCGCCCGTGCCGGTCACGAACTGCACCTGGTGGGCGGATCGGTCCGGGACGCGCTGCTCGGCCGGCTCGGCAACGACCTCGACTTCTGCACCGACGCCCACCCGGACGAGACCGTCAAGGTCATCCGGGGCTGGGCCGAGTCGATCTGGGAGACCGGACGCGAGTTCGGCACCATCGCCTGCCAGCGCGACGGGCTCACCCTGGAGATCACCACCTTCCGGGCCGAGGTCTACGACCAGGTGAGCCGCAACCCGGTGGTGCAGTACGGCACCAGCCTGGCCGAGGACCTGAAGCGTCGCGACTTCACCGTCAACGCGATGGCGGTGAGCCTCCCGGACCACCGGTTCACCGACCCGTACGGCGGCCTGGCCGACCTCGGCGCCAAGGTCATCCGTACCCCCGGCACGCCGCAGGAGTCGTTCCGTGACGACCCGCTGCGGATGCTGCGCGCGGCCCGGTTCGCCGCCCAGCTCCGCTTCGCCGTCCACCCCGACGTCCGGGACGCGATGACCCGGATGGCGGCCGACCTCGACCGGATCACCGCCGAGCGGATCCGGGACGAGTTCACCAAGCTGCTGTGCGCGGCCGACCCGGTGACCGGGCTGCGCCTGCTTGTCGACACCGGCCTGGCCGAGCGCTTCCTGCCGGAGCTGACCGGCCTCAAGCTCACCATCGACGAGCACGCCCAGCACAAGGACGTCTACGAGCACACGCTCACCGTGGTGCTGAACGCCATGTCGATGGAGTCCGAGGGTTGCGACTTCGTGCTGCGGATGGCCGCGCTGATGCACGACGTCGGCAAGCCGGGCACCAAGGCGGTCGGCCCGGACGGCCGGGTCAGCTTCCACCACCACGAGGTGGTCGGGGCCCGGCTCACCAAGGCCCGGATGAAGGCGCTGCGCTACCCCAAGGACGTCACCTCCCAGGTGGTCAAGCTGGTCGGGCTGCACCTGCGCTTCTACGGGTACGGCCGGGGCGAGTGGACCGACTCGGCGGTCCGCCGGTACGTCACCGACGCCGGTGACCTGCTGTCCCGGCTGCACAAGCTGACCCGTTCCGACTGCACCACCCGCAACCGGCGCAAGGCGGCCCAGCTCGCGGCCGACTACGACGCGTTGGAGGAGCGGATCGCCCGCATAGCCGCCGAGGAGGACCTGGCCCGGGTCCGGCCCGACCTGGACGGCAACGCGATCATGGAGCTGCTCGGCGTGCCGCCGGGCCCGGTGGTCGGCCGCGCCTGGGCGCACCTCAAGGAGCTGCGCCTGGAGCGTGGCCCGCTGGACCGGGACGAGGCCGAGGCGGAACTGCTGCGCTGGGCCCGTGGCGAGGGCATCGTCGGCTGATCCGCCGGCCGGGAAAAAGCGACGACGATACGCCGGCGTGTCGACCGAACGGTTGACGCGTTCCGATCGATCTCTGCCGCATGATGTTGGTCATCGCCAGCCCCCCGCTCGACGGGCGCGGCTGTCCTGATCTCATCCGCCCGTCCGGTCCGGACGGTCGCTGGACACGGGGAGACAATTCGGTGTCACGTCCCGGCGCGCTGCGCCGCTCCGCGCTGGTGGGGCTCGCCCTCACCTCCGCCACCTCGATCATCTGCGCCGCCACCGGCGGCGCCGCCCTGGCCGATCCGGTCACCCCACCACGTGGCGACATCCGGGGCGCCGGCACGGCCAGCGCCGTGCCGGGCAGCTACATCGTCGTCCTGAAGGACGGCAAGGCCAGCCCGGCCAAGGTGCGGTCCACCGCGTCGGCCCTCGCCGGCGAGCACGGCGGTTCCGTCCGCCACGTGTTCAGCCGGGCGCTGCACGGCTACTCCGCCGCCATGGACCGCCGGCAGGCGGAGCGCCTCGCCGCCGACCCGGCCGTCGCGTACGTCCAGCAGGTCCAGCGCTGGAAGACCTCCGGCAGCCAGACCACGCCGCCCTGGGGGCTGGACCGGATCGACCAGCTCAAGCCGAAGACCGACGGCCGGTACACCTACCCGGCGACCGGCGCCGGGGTCACCGCCTACGTCATCGACACCGGCATCGACATCGACCACAAGGACTTCGGCGGGCGGGCCAGCTACGGCTACGACGCCGTCGACGGCGACGACGTCGCGCAGGACTGCAACGGCCACGGCACGCACGTGGCCGGCACGCTCGGCGGAACGAAGTACGGCGTGGCCAAGGACGTCGAGCTCGTCGCCGTGCGGGTGCTCGACTGCGACGGCAGCGGTCGTACCGACCAGGTGCTGGCGGGCATCGAGTGGGTCACCGCCAACGCGGTCAAGCCGGCGGTGGCCAACATGAGCCTGGGTTCCGACCGGGTCGACCAGGCGATCAACGACGCGGTCACCCGTTCGATCGCCGCCGGCGTCACGTACGCGGTCGCGGCCGGCAACGAGTCGGCGGACGCCTGCACGGTCTCGCCGGCGAGCGTGCCGACGGCGATCACGGTCGGGGCCACCGACCGGCTCGACTTCCGGGCCCGGTTCTCCAACTACGGCTCCTGCCTGGACACGTTCGCGCCGGGCGCCGGCATCGTCTCGGCGGAGCAGGGCACCACCGACGGGTCGGTGGCGATGAGCGGCACCTCGATGGCGTCCCCGCACGTGGCGGGCGCCGCCGCGCTGCTGCTGGAGGCACACCCGACCTGGACGCCGCAGCAGGTGCGCGACTCCGTCGTCACCACCGGCATCGGCGGCGCGGTGCACGACAGCATGGGCTCGCTGGACCGGCTCCTGCACCTCGGCGCGGTGCCCACCGCCCGGGGTTCGTACGGGCTCAAGGCCCGGGCCAACGGCCGCTACGTCGTGGCGGAGAGCGCCGGGACGAAGCCGCTGATCGCGCGCGGCACCACCATCGGCGCGTGGGAGAAGTTCGACGTGGTCGACGCCGGCGGTGGCCTGTACGGCCTGCGCGCCCGGGTCACCAACAAGTTCGTCACCGCGGAGAGCGCCGGCGCGAAGCCGTTGATCGCGCGCGGCGCCACCATCGGCGCCTGGGAGAAGTTCCAGATCGTCGACAACACCGACGGCACGGTCAGCCTGAAGGCCACGGTCAACGGCCGGTACGTCACCGCGCCGAGCGCCACCTCCCCGCTGATCGCCAGCAAGACCTCGATCGGCGCGGCGGAGAAGTTCGACTTCGACGCCCCGTCCCCGATCGTCGGCATCAAGGCGGTGGCCGGCGGCCGGTACGTCACGGCGGAGAGCGGCGGCGCGAAGCCGCTGATCCCCCGCTCGACGACGGTCGGCGCCTGGGAGAAGTACGAGGTGGTCAGCGATGGCGACGGCTTCTTCGGCCTGAAGGCGCTGGCCAACGGCAAGTTCGTGGCGGCGGAGAGCGCCGGGGCGAAGCCGCTGATCGCGCGCAGCACCTCGATCGGCGCGTGGGAGGCGTTCGTCTTCCTCGACTACTACGGTGACGGCTCGGTGAGCCTCTACGCCAACGCCAACGGCAAGGCGGTCACCGCCGGCAGTGCCGGCACCAGCCAGCTCGTCGCGAGTCGTGTCATCGACTGGGACAGCGACACCCTCGGCCTGGGCGCCGGCGAGAAGTTCGTCCTCGCCGTGCTCTGACCCGTACCACCGCACGTCGCCCGCCGGTTCCCCTCGGGGAGCCGGCGGGCGCCGTCGTTCACGGGGTGACCGTGCTGCCGTCCACGGCGGTCTTGCCGTTGGTGTGCGCGCTGCCCAGCCGGGCGAGCAGCCCGGCCAGGTCGATGCCGGTCAGGTCGCTGCCGAGCTGGAGGCCCTGGGCGACGTTGCCGGCCACCGACTTGGTCAGCGACGAGGCGCCGTCGGTGGAGATGACGGTCATCTTGTCGATCGCGCCGATCGGGGCGCTCGCCGCTCCGACCACCTCGGGCAGCACCTTGACCAGCAGGTCCAGCACCGCCGCCTCGCCGTACGCGGCGAACGCCTCGGCCTTGCGGGCCATCGCGTCGGCCTCCGCCTGCCCCTTGGCCAGGATGGCCGCCGCCTCGGCCTGGCCCTCCCGCTCGACCGCCTCGGCGATCGCGGACCGCCGGCGCTGCTCCGCCTCACCTTCCTTGGCGCCCTCGATCGCGTTCGCCTCGGCCAGCGCGGCGCGGCGGGCCCGCTCACCCTCACCGGTGAGCCGGGACTGCTCGGCGATGGCCTGGGCGGCGGCGATGGTGGCCTGCCGCTCGGCGTCGGCGCGCAGCACCGCCGCGTTGCGGGCCGCCTCGGCCTCCTGTTCCACCTTGTACCGCTGCGCGTCGGCCGGCTTGCGGACCTCGGTGTCGAGCTGGCGCTGCTTCAGCTCGGCGTTGCGCTCGGCCACCTTCTGCTGCTCGGAGAGGATCGCCTGGTCCCGCTCGGCCTGGGCGAGCGGCCCGGCCGCGGCCGACTTCGCCTTCGCCGCGTCGATCTCGGCCTGGATGCCGGCCTGCTTGAGCGACAGGTTCCGGTTCGCCTCGGCGATCGCCTCCTCGGCGAGCAGCCGCTCCTGCTCGGCGGCCTGCCGGGCGCGGGCCTCGGCGATGGCGGCGTCCTTGAGTACCCGGGCGGCCTCGGGCCGGCCCAGGTCGGCCAGGTAGGACCCCTCGGCCAGGATGTCCTGGAGCTGGAACGTGTCCAGCACCAGGCCCTGGTTGGTCATCGAGTGCTCGGCCTCCTCGGCCACCGCGCTGGCGAACGCGGCCCGGTCCCGGATGACCTCCTCGACGGTGAGCCGGCCGACGATCGAGCGCAGCGCGCCGGCCAGCACCTCACGGGTGAAGTTGTCGATCTCGTCCTGCTGGTGCAGGAAGCGCTGGGCGGCGGCCCGGATGGCGTCCTCGGTGCCGCCGACCTTGACGATCGCGACGCCGTGCAGGTCGGCGCGGATGCCCTGCTTGCTCACCGCGCCCCGGATGCCGACGTCGATGCGCCGGCTGGACAGGTCGAGCGACTGGAGCTTCTGCACCACCGGCAGCACGAACACCGAGGCGCCGAGCACGACCTTCTGCCCGGACATGTCGGTGGACCGGATGCCGTCGGCGGTCTGGGTGGTGCGGCCCTTGCGGCCGGTGACGATGAACGCCTCGTTGGGCCCGGCCACCTTGATCCGGGAGAGCACGAAGAAGACGAGCAGGACGGCGAGGAGGACCGCGCCGCCGATGGCGACGAGCAGGGGCATGGGGGTTCCCGTCTGTGCGGAGGGATCAGTAGGTCTCGACGTGCACGCTGGTCTCGCTGAGCGCTTCGACCACGAAGATCCGGGCGCCGACCGGGATCGGCCGGTCGGACCGGGCGTTGAGTTTGACCGGCTGGCCGGCGAGGCGGACCCGCACCTCGCCGTAGCCGTCGCTGGGGATCGGGGTCACCACCAGACCGATCGCGCCGGCCAGGTGGTCCCGGGTGGGGGTCGGATCGGTGCGCATGTCGCGGGCCGCGCGGCTCAACCGGGCCGCCAGCCAGCCGGTGGGCACGGCGGCGAGCGCGCCGCCGGCCACCGCCGCCGCGATCATGCCGGGGGTACGCGCCCCGAGCATCTCGTTGACGATCGCGCCGCCGAACCCGAACGCGCCGATGAACCCGGCGACCGCCTCCAGCGACACCGGCCCGTCGACGTCCGGGTGACCGAGGTGCAGCACTCCCGAGCCGAGCAGGGCCAGCGTCAGCACGCCGACACCCACTCCGCCGATGATCAGGAAAATGAGCGTCCCCGTGGCCACGACCTGCACGGTATCGACCCGGTGCAACGTCCCCCACCCTGAGCGGGCGCTCAGTACGGCGCGATCGTCACCGCCAGGTCGACAAGTTGCTTCGGCAGCGGCTGACGGACCAGTTCCCGGCCGGTACGGTCGGCGAGCACGAAGTCCCCGGCGCCGAACGGCCGGCGGTAGAGCAACCGGTCGCCGGTGACCCAGGCGACGTCGGCGCTGGGCAGCGGGTTCACCACCCGGCCGGTCGCGGTCTCCACCAGCAGCGGCTCCTGATGCCCCTGGACGACCACCAACGTGCCGTCCGGCGACCAGGCGTCCGGGCCGACCGGCCCGCCCGGCAGCTCGACCAGTCGGGTGGGCCGGCCGTCGTCGACCGACAGGAGTTGCACCCCCTTGGCGAGGTCCCGGGGCCACGACTCCGACTTCTGCCTGCTCAACGTCAACGCGACCGACCGGCCGTCCGGCATCCAGGTGAATTCGCACCGGTCGGCGCAGGGCCAGCCGAGCCGTCCCACCGGATGGGTCTTCTTCTGCCCGTTCAGATCCAGCACGATGAAACCGAAGTGGTCGACCTGGCGGGTGGTGAACAGCAGCCGCCGTCCGTCCGGGGACCAGTTCGGCGTGGAGAGCGCCCGGCCCACCTCGTACCAGCGGGTCTTTCCGGTGGCCAGATCGAACACGCCGACGTCCCGGGGACGGCCGTCGTCGCGGACCGCGACGAGGGAGCCGGTCGGCGCCGGAAAGATGCCGTCGTACTTGTCGGTGGCGAAGTAGCGCCCGCGCCCGCGGTCGAGCAGGAACCCGCTGCCGGAGCCGCCCACCACCTGGGCCCGGGTGACCACCCACTCACCGGGCAGCACCAGTGGCCGGTCCGCCCAGTTCGCGCCGGGTTCGGCCCGGAGCGCCGGCGAGGGGGTGACGGTGACCGGTGGGGTCGTGGGCGGCGGGGCGGAACGGGGACGCAACAACACGAACGGCAGCGTCACCGCCACCACCGCGACCAGCGCGGCGGCGGTCGCGGCGACCCGTCGGCGGCGACGCAGCCGACGGCCCCGCCCGAGCGCCCGCAGCGCCAGTTCCGGCGCGGGCGCGACGCCGTCGGCCAGATCGCGTACGGCCGTCCGGAGCGTCTCCTCCAGCGACGTGCTCATCGGGTCACCTCCGCCCGGGTGGTCAGTTCGTCGAGGGCCGGCACCAGTTGCCGCAGCCGAGCCAGTGCCTTGGCGCTCTGGCTGGCCACCGTGCCCGGCCGGCAGCCGAGCAGCGCGGCCGTCTGCTCGACGCTCAGGTCCTCCAGGTAGCGCAGCGTCAGCACCGCGCGCTGCCGGGGTGGCAGCGCCCGGAGCGCGTCCCGCAGCAGCATCCGCAGGTCACTGTCGTCCCCGACCGCCGGCCGCTCCGGCACGTCCGCCACCGGCACCTCCGCGCGCCGCGCCCGCCGCCGCCAGCCGGAGACCTGGTCGTGGTAGAGGATCCGTTTCACGTACGGCTCCGCGTCGCCGCGGATCCGGGGCCACCGGGCGTACGCCTTGGCCAGCGCGTTCTGGAGCAGGTCCTCGGCCGCGTGCTGGTTGCCGGCGAGCGCGTACGCGACCCGCAGCAGGACCGGCCCCCGTTCGTTGACGAACGCGGTGAACTCCCCGTCGACCTCCGCCACCGTCCACCTCCGTGTCTCAGACGCCCGGGGTGGGGGAAACTTTGCCCGCCGCGCGACAATGGGTGGCATGCGCTGGACCGTGCTCGACTCGCCGATCGGGGAGTTCTCCGTCGGCACCGACGCCGACGCCGTACGCGGCGCGCACTTCGGCCGGGTGGCGTCGGCGTCCGACGAACCCGGCGACGACCTGGCCCGGCGGGCGGTGGCCGAGTTACGGGCCTACTTCGCCGGCGAGCTGACCGAGTTCGGCGTGCCGGTGTCGGCGCCGCGCGGCTCGGAGTTCGAGCGCGCGGTCTGGCGGGAGATGACCGGCATCCCCTACGGCGAGACGACCACCTACGGCGAGGTGGCCCGCGCGCTCGGTGACCCGGGCGCGGCCCGGGCGGTGGGAGTGGCGTGCAACCGCAACCCGGTGCCGGTGATCGTGCCCTGTCACCGGATCGTCGGCGCGGGCGGCAAGCTGGTCGGCTTCGGCGGCGGGCTGCCGCGCAAGGTGACGCTGCTGGAGCTGGAGGCGGGCGTCGCGCTGCGCCGCGCCTGGTCCTGACGTTCGCGCCCGCCCGACCGGCCGGCCCGAACACGGAGGGCCGGGTCCCGAACGGACCCGGCCCTCGCGAATGTGCTGAGGTCAGCGCGTCAGCGCTCGATCTCGCCCTTGATGAAGGACTCGACGGCGGCGTGCGCGTCGTGGTCGGCGTACTGCTGCGGCGGGGACTTCATGAAGTACGAGGAGGCGGAGAGGATCGGGCCACCGATCTTCCGGTCCAGCGCGATCTTCGCGGCGCGGACGGCGTCGATGATGACGCCGGCCGAGTTCGGCGAGTCCCACACCTCGAGCTTCAGCTCCGCGTTGAGCGGGGTGTCGCCGAAGGAGCGGCCCTCCAGGCGGATGTACGCCCACTTGCGGTCGTCCAGCCACGGCACGTGGTCGGACGGGCCGATGTGCACGTCGCTCTTCTGCATCTCGTGCGGGATCTGGGAGGTCACCGACTGGGTCTTCGAGATCTTCTTCGAGACCAGGCGGTTGCGCTCCAGCATGTTCATGAAGTCCATGTTGCCGCCGAAGTTGAGCTGGTACGTGCGCAGCAGCTCGACCCCGCGGTCCTCGAACAGCTTCGCCAGCGCGCGGTGCACGATGGTGGCGCCGACCTGGCTCTTGATGTCGTCACCGACGATCGGCAGGCCCGCGTCCTCGAACTTCTTGGCCCACTCCGGGTCGGAGGCGATGAAGACCGGAAGGGCGTTGACGAACGCGCAACCGGCGTCGATCGCGGCCTGGGCGTAGAACTTGTCGGCCTGCTCGGAGCCCACCGGCAGGTAGGAGACCACCACGTCGACCTGCGCGTCGCGCAGCGCCTGGGCCACGTCGACCGGCGTGGCGTCCGACTCCTCGACGATCTCGCGGTAGTACTGGCCCAGACCGTCGAAGGTCGGGCCGCGCTGCACGCTGACGCCGGTCGGCGGCACGTCGCAGAGCTTGATCGTGTTGTTCTCGCTGGCGACGATCGCCTCCGCGAGGTCCATGCCCACCTTCTTGGCGTCCACGTCGAACGCCGCGACAAACTCCACGTCCGAGACGTGGTAGTCGCCGAAGGTGACGTGCATGAGACCCGGGACGCGGTCGTTCGGGTCGGCGTTCCGGTAGTACTCCACGCCCTGCACGAGGGACGAGGCGCAGTTACCCACACCGACGATGGCGACGCGGACGGAGCCCATAGCGTCTGCCTCCTTCTTTTTCATCACGGCCGCTCTGTCCTGGACTTTCCAGGCGTGGGCGGGCTGTCGTTGTCTCCTCGGCCGCCGACCGTCCGGGAATCCGGGGCGGTCGGGGCCCGGCCGGAGCGCTCGTTGGCGATGAGCTCCTCCAGCCAGCGGACCTCGCGCTCGCAGGCGTCGAGCCCGTGGCGCTGCAGTTCCAGGGTGTACGCGTCGAGGCGCTCGGCTGCCCGGCCGAGCACGTCACGAAGACCTTCGCGGCGTTCCTCGATCTTGCGACGGCGACCTTCCAGGATCCGGAGCCGGGTGGCCTGGTCGGTCCGGGCGAAGAACGCGAAGTGCACGCCGAAGCCCGTGTCGTCGTACGTCTCGGGTCCAGCCTGCGCTATGAGCTGGGCGAAGCGTTCCTTGCCCTCCGCGGTAATGGTGTAGACCACCCGACCGCGTCGGCTGGTCAGCGCGGGAACCTCCTCGGCGGTCGCGGGTGTCTCGGCGGCTTCGGTGATCCACCCCGCCGCCTGCAGCCGTCGCAGGGTCGGGTAGAGCGAGCCGTAGCTGATCGCCGCCCGGATGGCGCCGAGCTTGGCGGTCAACTCCTTGCGCAGCTCGTAGCCGTGCATCGGCGCCTCCTGCAGGAGGCCCAGGATGGCGAACTCGAGCACGGGCGCCATCCCTTCTTTCCCCCTGGGTGGAGGCTTAACCGCCGCGATGTATCGGGCCGATACATCGCACGGTAGCCGAGACCGGTGGCCAGGGCAAACCTCTGGTTACGCGACGCGATCCTCACTGATCGTGACCATGGTCGCCTCGGTTCGTCGGAGCGCGTACCCTTTGCCGCATGCGTACGCAGCGCCAGGTCGTCGACTACTCGCTCCAGAAGCGAGCGGTGCTGCGTGAACTCCTCGCCGGGCGGATCGGCACGTACGACGTCTGCGACGCCTCGCCGTACCTGAAGAACGCCGCCCGTTTCCACGGCGAGCCGACCGATCACCGCTGCCCCATCTGCCGCAGCGAGAACCTCACCCACGTCCACTACATTTACGGTGACGAACTCAAGCAGTCGGCGGGTCAGGCGCGTACCCGGGCCGAGTTGCCCGTGCTGGCCATGACGCTGCGTGAGTTCCAGGTGTTCGTGGTGGAGGTCTGCCCCGGCTGTGACTGGAACCACCTCGTCGAGCAGTTCCTGCTCGGCCGGGACGGTCTCGCGGGCGAGGCGACGGATGCGACCGCGTCGGCCGCGGCCGACGGCTCCACCGCCCGGCGAAGGCGAGAGGCGCAACGGTGAACTCGGCTGTCCCGACCACTGCCGGCCCGTTACCCGGGCGGCACGCGCGACAGCCGGTAAGCGTAATTGGTCCGATTAGGTCGGATTTGACGGACACGGGCCGGCACGGCGGGCCGGTAATCTTCCGTGTTCCAGCTCACGGCAACCCGGTGGTGGCGCCCCCGCGCCCCACCGCGACCGGCAGGGTGTGAGGAATGAACTACGGCGATTCCAGTTCTTCGCGTGGGCGGGCCCAGATCCCGGGCCCGAACGGCGACCCCGGCTCCGAGCGGAGTTCGCGCGGGAACGGTTGGTCCGGCGCCCCCGAGGGTGGCGCCTCGGCGCGTGCCTCGGTCACCCCGGGCGGTGTCGGCGGCCGGGCCCCGGTCGGCGGCGTCGCCCCGGTGCCCCGTGGGGCCTCGGGCTCGGCCTCGGTCGGACGCGCCGGCGCGGGACGCGCCTCGGTGCCGGTCTCGCCGGCACCCGGTGTCGCCGGGCGCGCGGGCGCGGGTCGGGCGTCCGTCCCGGTCTCCCCGGCCGGACCGGCCGGGCGTGCCTCGGTCGGCGCGGCGAGCGTGGGCGGCGCCGGGCGGGCGAGCGTCGGCGCGGCACCCGTCGGCGGCCGTGCCGCGGTGGCCCGGGCCGGGGTGCCCGGCTTCAGCGGCGGCCCCGGCGGCCCCGGCGGTCCGGGTGGCCCGGGTGGTCCGACCGGCCCCGGTCGCGCCGGCCGCGGTGGGGATCCGGGCCGGGCGAAGAAGCGGCGCCGGCTCAACATGCTGATCGCCGGCTTCGCCGTGTTCATCATGCTCGCCGGCATCGGCGTGGTCAGCTTCACCTGGTACTCCACCAAGGTGGTGCTCCCGGAGGACACCATCCCGCCGCTGTCGACCACCATCTACGACTCCACCGGCAAGACCCCCATCGCCCGGATCGGCGACCAGAACCGGCAGCTGGTCACCATCGACCAGATCCCGGAGCACGTCCAGCACGCGGTCGCGGCGGCGGAGGACCGCAACTTCTACCGTCACTCCGGCGTGGACTACAAGGGCATCGCGCGGGCCGCCTGGAACAACATCAGCGGCGGCGACAAGCAGGGCGCCTCGACGATCACCCAGCAGTACGCCCGCAACGCGTTCGACAACCTGAACCAGGACACGTACGGCCGCAAGGTGAAGGAGGCGGTCCTCGCCTCCAAGCTGAACGACCGCTACGACAAGCGGACGATCATGCAGCACTACCTGAACGTCATCTACTTCGGCCGGGGCGCGTACGGCATCCAGTCGGCGGCACGGACGTACTTCAACAAGGACGTCAACAAGCTGACCGTGGCCGAGGCGGCGGTGCTCGCCGCGCTGATCAAGCAGCCCGAGCCGAGTTCCACGCACCAGGGCTACGACCCGGCGATCAACCCGCAGGCCGCGCTGGACCGGTGGAACTACGTCATCAACGGCATGATCACCGAGAAGTGGCTGGACGCGCCGAACATGCCGCAGCACCCCACCGAATACCCGAAGGACATCGCGAAGCCGACGAAGAACAGCGCCGGCGGCTTCGGCATCGACACGCCGTACGGCAACGTCGTCAACTACGTCTCGCAGGAACTGCGCGAGATGAACCTCTGCACCGACAACGAGGCCGAGGCGACCGACGCGAAGCCGCTCTGCTCGAAGGCGCTGAGCCGTGGTGGCTACAAGATCACCACGACCATCAACGCCAAGATGCAGGAGGCGGCTCTCGACGCCGCCCAGCGGGCCAAGAAGGGCTCCGCGCTCGCCGGGCAGCCGTCGAACCTGATGGCCGCCATGGTGTCCGTCGAGCCGAAGACCGGCCGGGTGCTCGCCTACTACGGCGGTGACAACGGCACCGGCACCGACTACGCCGGCAAGAACGTCGAGAACGGCGTGGTCAGCGGCGGCCACTCACCGGGTTCGAGTTTCAAGATCTACACGCTGGCGGCGGCGCTGAAGGAGGGCATCTCCATCAAGTCCCGCTGGAAGGGCTCGGCGTTCACGCCGAAGGACACGAAGTTCAAGGTCAGCAACGCCGGCGCCGACAAGGTCTCCTGTGGCGACTCCTGCACGCTGGAGCTGTCCACGCTCAAGTCGCTGAACGTGCCGTTCTACTACATCACCGAGAAGATCGGCCCGGACAAGGTCCTCGACATGGCCAAGCAGGCCGGCGTCACCACCATGTGGCAGACCGACACCAACCCGGCCAAGCCGCACGACCTGACCAAGGCCGACCCGAAGGACCTCGCGCCGAATCCGTTCTTCCACGTGATCGGCTACGGCCAGTACCCGATCACGGTGCTCGACCACGCCAACGGCGTTGCCACCTTCGCCAACGAGGGCGTCTACAACAAGGCGCACTTCATCCGGAAGGTCGAGAAGCAGAACCCGAACACCGGCAAGTGGGACACGGTCGGCGGCGAGAAGCTCAAGCCGCAGCGGCGGATCGACAAGGACATCGTCGCCGACGTCACCTCCGTGCTGGAGCAGTACCCGGGCCAGGTGAACCGCCGCCTCGACGACGGCCGCAAGGCCGCCGAGAAGACCGGCACCTGGGAGCTCGGCGACGGCAGCACCCGCAACGGCGACGCCTGGATGATCGGCTACACGCCGCAGCTCGCCACCGCCGTCTGGGTCGGCAACAAGGGGGCCCGCAAGGCGATCAAGTACAAGGGCGGCGCGGACATCAGCGGCGCCAAGATGCCCGGCGAGATCTTCCAGCGCTTCATGAACGACGCGCTCAAGGGCAAGGACAAGGAAGACTTCCCGCCGGCCGCGAACGTCGGCAAGGACGACGTCGGCAACGGCGAGATGCCCGCACCCCCGCCGCCGGCCCCGAACGAGCCCGGCGGGCCGGCCTGTGACCCGCTCGGCCTGTTCTGCCCCGGCGGCAACAACCCCGGCGGCGGCAACCCGGGTGGTGGCAACCCGGGCGGCGGCGGCAACCCCGGCGGCGGCGACCAGGGCGGCGGTAACCCCGGCGGCGGCCTCCCCGGCGGCGGCGGGCGAGGCGGCGGAGTGCTGCCCAGCACCCCACCCAACCGCCAGACCAACTGACGCGCACCACCCGACGGCGGCGGCCGGACCCGAGCGGTCCGGCCGCCGCTGCGTTTCGCGTACCGGAATTTCTGCGCGCGCGGCGGGACGGACGGCCCCGACGTACGGCAGGATGCCTCTCCATGAGGACCGAGTCGACCGCAGGCATCGATGAACCCGGCACGTCCGGGGAGCAGACGCCCCGGCCCGGAGCGACCGAGGACCACCCGTCCCGCTCGGACTGGTTCGTCCGCGGCACGTCCGGCCTGATCGGCGGACCGCTCGGTGACCACGCCGCCGCCCTGGACCGGCCGGCCGGCCGCGACAGCCGGTTCTGGAGCGCGGCGCGGATCGTGCTGGCCCTGATCTGCCTCACACTCGCGCTGCACTGGGTGCAGAAATCCCCCTGTCAGGACGGCGCCTGGCAGAACAACGTCCAGTACACCCGGATGTGCTACACCGACGTGCTGGCGCTCTACTACGCCGAGGGTCTCAACGAGGGCAAGGTGCCCTACGCCGACCACCCGGTGGAGTACCCGGTGCTGACCGGCTACTTCATGGGCGCGCTCGGCCTCCCGGTGCACGCCCTCGGCGTGGACAACCCCGCCATCAACCAGGGGCAGTGGTTCTACAACCTCAACGCGCTGGTGCTCGGCGCGCTCGCGGTCGCCACCGTCGCGGTCATCCTCAGCCTGCGCCGCCGACGACCCTGGGACGCGGCGCTGTTCGCCCTCTCGCCGGCGCTGGTGCTCACCGCCACCGTCAACTGGGACCTGCTCGCCGTCGGCCTCGCCGCGTTCGGGCTGCTGGCCTGGGCGCGCAGCCGACCCGACCGCTACGGCATGCTGATGCCCGCGCTGGCGGGCCTGCTGCTCGGGCTCGGCGGCGCGGCGAAGATGTGGCCGCTGTTCCTGCTCGGCCCGATCCTGATCCTCACGCTGCGCGCCGGCCGGCTGCTCGCCGGGCTCGTCGCCACGGCCACCGCGCTGGTGACGCTGGTCGCGGTCAACCTTCCGGTGGCGATCCCCTACCGGGAGAGCTGGGGACGGTTCTTCGACCTGAACACCACCCGTCCCATCGACTGGGGCACGCTCTGGTACATCGGCCGCTACCTGGACGGCCGGATCAGCCCGTCCGCGCCCGGCGAACTCGGCCCGTTCGAATGGCTCAACGCGAACATCCCCACCCTGAACTGGGTGTCGTACCTGCTGTTCGGGCTGGCCTGCCTCGGCGTGGCCGCGCTCGCCCTGCTCGCCCCGCGCCGGCCCCGGCTCGCGCAGGTCGCGTTCCTGGTGGTGGCCGCCTTCCTGATCTTCAGCAAGGTCTGGTCGCAGCAGTTCGTGCTCTGGCTGCTGCCGCTCGCGGTGCTCGCCCGGCCCCGGTGGGGCGCGTTCCTGGCCTGGCAGTTCGCCGAGGTCTGCTACTTCGTCGCGTTCTACGGCGAACTGCTCGGCACCGCCACCTCCCGGCCGGTCTTCCCGGAGGGCGTGTTCGTGCTGGCCTCCAGCCTCCGCCTGATCACCGTGGTGGTGCTCTGCGGTTTCGTCATCCGGGACATCGTGCGGCCCGATCAGGACGCGGTGCGGCAGACCTACGCCGACGACCCCGACGGCGGGGTGCTCGACGGCGCGCCGGACGCGCCCTGGCACCAGCGTTGGCGCGCACGCTCCGGCGCCACCGACCTACCCGCCGAACCCGTGCCCGCCTGAGACCCGGTGGCAGAGGTCACAGGCGGTAGACGACCGCGTCGCCGACCTGCTCCCGGGTCACCCCCAGCCCCTCGACCGGCCGGTCGAGCATCCCCTCCCACGGGGTGCCGCCCAACTGGTCCCGGAGCACCACCACGTTCCGGACGCCGATCTGCCGCAGGTAGTCGACGCTGGCGTAGTCGGGGAAGCTGACCGTGGCCTCGCGGGTCCGGGCCTGGGACGCCGGGGTGAAGCCGCTGCCGCCGTTGACCATCTGCGGGAACCGGTCCGTCGACCAGAGCATCACCGGCTGGTCCAGGTTCTGGCTGCTGGGCAGCACCAGCAACGGCCCGTCGACGGTCCGCATCACCGCCGGCTGCTGCGGCACCACCGGATGCGGGGTGACGTTCAACCCCTCGGCCAGCACCAGCGCCAGCGGCAGCAGCGTGGCCAGCCGCAGCCACGGGCCGGGCCACGGCGGCACCCGTTCGGCGGCGAGCTCCCGCACCCGGGCGCAGAACGCGGTGACCGCGCCGGCCGCGAGCAGGCCGAGCAGCAGCGTGGCCCAGAGCATCATCCGGCCCGGCGTACGCAGCCCGTTCCAGCCCGGCAGGTAGTCGAAGAGCGGCACGTAGGTGAACCGGCCGTCGAGGAACCGGGTGCCCATCGCCAACGCCGTCGTCATCAGCACGCCGGCGAGCAGGAAGAGCCGGTGGCGGACCCGCCAGACCGAGAAGAACAACCCACCGGCGGCCAGCGCGTAGAGCGCGAAACCCGGCAGCAGCGTCATCTCCGGGGGCCAGGGCAGCGCCGCCCGCGCCCCCTCGTGCAACTCGCCCCAGACCCGGGACTCGCCCGGCGCGGTGAACAGGCCGCTGGCCGGCGGCGAGTAGAGCTGGATCTCGGCGAGCGTGCGGGCCGCGTTGGGGTGCAGCTCGGCGACCTTGAAGAAGGGAATCGCCAGCAGGCCACCCACCGCGGCGAACACCAGCCCGCCGAACAGGTCGGCCAGGAACAGCCGGCGACCGAACGGGCGCTTCACCCGGCGGCGCCGGACGAACCACAGCACCGCCGAGACCAGCACCACCCCGGCCAGCAGGTACGCGAACGGCAGCCCGATGCCGAAGCCGAGACTGAGCTGCCAGGCGGCCACCAGCCAACCGGCGAGCGCCCAACCCGCGTGTCGGCGGCGCGGACGGTAGCCGTACCGCAGCGACCAGCCGTGACCGCGGGCGAGCATGGCCAGCGCCAACGGGATGCCACCGTTGGAGATGATGTGCAGGTGCCCGGCCTGGGCCAGCAGCCACGGCGCGTACGCGAAGCTCGCCCCGGCCACCGCGCCGCCGATCCGGCCCGCGCCGAGCTGCCGGGCCAGCGCGTACGCCCCGAACGCGGCGAGCGCGTGGGCCAGCACGAACATGATGTTGTAGCGCAGCACGGCGTGCTCCGGACCGACGCCGATCAGGCCGGCCGGCGCGTACCCGAGCAGCGTGTCGGAGAACGCGAAGCTCCAGTTCTCCGGGAAGAACGTGTTGGAGTACCAGAGCATCGCCGGGTCGGTGCGCAGGATGTGGCCGGACCACGCCATCTGCCACGCCTGGAGGCTCGGGTCCCAGTGGTCCTGCGGCAGGGTGTAGCGCGGATAGCGCAGCGTGGGCCAGGTCATCGCGGCGGCCAGGGCCAGCGCGGCGACGGCGGCGAGCGTCCACTCGTGCACCAGGAACCGGCCCACCGCGCGGACCGTCCGGCGGGCCCGGCCGAGAACCGGCTCGGGTGCCGGCCCGAACGCGGTCCAGGGATCCGCCGGCTCCGCACCGTCCGTACCGGTGGTCTGGTCCGTGTTCGAGGTCTTGTCCGTGCCGGCGCTGCCGGTCGGGGCCGTGTCGGTGGTCTTGCTCGTGCCGGTGGTCTGGTCCGACCCCGCGCCGCCGGTCTGGTCCGTCCCGGTGGTCTGGGCCGACCCCGCGGCGCCGGTCTGGTCCGTCCCGGTGGTCTGGTCCGGGCGCGTGGCGCCGCGCCCGTTCTTGCCGGCGTCGGCGGTCTTGCGCCTGCCGTCGCGCCTGCTCCGGCCGGACCTGCGCCGGCTCTGGCCGCCGTCGCCGGCCTTGTCCGTGCCGTCGCCGCCCGCCGCGTCGGCGGACTCGTCGCTGTCGGCCCGGGACCCGCTCGTGCCGGCTGCCGCGCTCGTGCCGCCCTCCACCTCGCCGGTGGATCGGCCCGGTGCGGGCTCTGCCCCGTCGGCCGGGGAGCCCTCCGGGGCCGGTCGCGGGTCGGTGCCGGAACGACCGGTCGCACCGGACTGCTCCGTGGTCATGCCGTGGCGCCCAACTGGGCGCGCAGGAACGCGATGTCGGCGGCCTGCCCCTCGACGCCGCCCGGGGTCTCGACGATCACCGGTGCTCCGGCCGCCCGGATCACCGCCACCAGCAGCTCCGGCTCGATGGTGCCGCCGGTGAGGTTGTCGTGGCGGTCCTGGCCGGAGTTGAAGGCGCCCTTCGAGTTGTTCGCGTGGATCAGGTCGATCCGGCCGGTGATCGCCTTGACCCGGTCGACCAGACCCAGCAGCTCCTCGCCGCCGGCGTGGGCGTGACAGGTGTCGAGGCAGAAGCCGACCTCGTGGTCGCCGAGCGCGTCCCAGAGCCGGGCCAGCGCGTCCAGGTGCCGGGCGCAGGCGTTGTCACCGCCGGCGGTGTTCTCGATCAGCACCGGCAGCGGGAAGCCGCCGGAGTCCGCCGCGTACGCGAAGGTCTTGCGCCAGTTGTCGAAGCCGGCGGCGAGGTCGCCCCCGGCGTTGACGTGGCCGCCGTGCACGATCAGCCCGCGGGCCCCCACGGCCGCCGCGGCGGTGGCGTGGGCCAGCAGCAGCTTGCGGCTCGGGATGCGGATCCGGTTGTTGAGCGTGGCCACGTTGATCACGTAGGGCGCGTGGACGTAGAGGTCGATGTCGGCGGCGCGCAGGCGCTCGGCGTCCTCCCGCGGCTTCGGTGCCTTCCAACCCTGCGGGTCGGCGAGGAAGAACTGCACCGCCTCGGCCTCCCGGGTGGCCGCCTCAGCCAGTGGGTCGGTCGCGTCGACGTGGGCTCCGATTCGCATGCAGGGCAGCCTACGTCGCGCCTGCGACGCGTGGTGCGCACGCGCGCGGGTTCCGGCGGGCGGGCGCGTCACCGCCCGGCCCGGCGGTCGTTGTCCGAGGTGGGATCGATGGTCGACGCTCCGCCCGACGTGGTCCACAGCACGGACGGCGAGCGTCGGCCTCCGGCGACGGATCGCCCCGCCGTGCGGCCCGGCACGACGGGGCGGGTCCCACTCGTCACCCACACGGCAACCGGTCAGATGGATTAATTCCAGCATTTACCCCAAGTGGTGACGACAGCCGCTGTATGGTCAGACCAGGTGACAACATGATAAAGCTCCGCGGGGCGTTCCCGATCCAACCTCATCGGTGTGGTCGTTCCTCCCCAGGTCCCACCCAAGGAATGCGGACGGGACGCCCCGCGGCCCCGTGGACAGGGGTCCACCTTTCCGGCGCCCGACGCCGGAGGTGGGCCCCTGTCGCCGCGTCCGGAGCCGTCCCGGAGCCGTCCGGGGCCACCGGCCCCGGCATGATCGTCCGGACCGGCTATCCTGGTCCGGTTGTCCGCGTCCGGCCGGGTTCCCCCGGCATCGGGCGGGCCACGACGCACGACCTCCTGCCACGGAAGGACCGTGGCCGCCTAGCCCACAGGAGGTGAGCACGTCTTGCGTCACTATGAAGTCATGGTGATCCTCGATCCCAGCCTCGAGGAGCGCACCGTCGCCCCGTCGCTCGACACGTACCTGAACGTGATCCGGACCGCGGGTGGCTCGGTGGAGAAGACCGACGTGTGGGGCCGCCGGCGCCTCGCGTACGAGATCAACAAGAAGGCCGAGGGCATCTACGCCGTCGTCGACCTCCAGGCGACGCCGGAGGCCGTGGCTGAGCTGGACCGTCAGCTCCGACTCAACGAGTCGGTGCTGCGCACCAAGGTCATTCGCCCGGAGATGCGCTGAGCATCTAGACCCGGCACGTCCGGATCAAGCCTCATCCGCGCTGTCGGAGGGCTCTGAGAGCCTGTACGGCACAACGATGAGTGCGCGAGGAGATGGTCATGGCAGGAGACACCACCATCACGGTCATCGGCAACCTGACCGATGACCCCGAGTTGCGGTTCACCCCCTCCGGTGCGGCGGTGGCCAAGTTCCGGGTCGCTTCGACACCCCGGTTCATGGACAAGGCGTCCGGCGAGTGGAAGGACGGCGAGCCGCTGTTCCTCTCGTGCACAGTTTGGCGCCAGGCCGCCGAGAACGTCGCCGAGTCGCTGCAGCGCGGCGCCCGGGTGATCGTGTCCGGCCGGCTGCGTCAGCGGTCGTACGAGACCCGCGAGGGTGAGAAGCGCACCGTCATCGAGCTGGAGGTCGACGAGATCGGCCCGTCCCTGCGCTACGCCACGGCGAAGGTGCAGAAGATGTCCCGCTCCGGTGGCGGAGGCGGCGGCTTCGGCGGTGGTGGCGGTGGTGGCCAGGGTGGCGGCGGAGGCAACTTCGACGACCCCTGGGCCTCGGCTGCCCCGGCCCCCTCCCGCGCTGGTTCGGGCGGCGGAAACTTCGACGAGGAGCCCCCGTTCTGATGGCGCCGAGCGCCCGCGATCGCAAACCAGGAGCAAGAGCAATGGCGAAGGCTGCGGCACTGCGCAAGCCGAAGAAGAAGGTGAACCCGCTCGACAAGGACGGGATCACCTATATCGATTACAAGGACACCGCGCTGCTGCGCAAGTTCATCTCCGACCGCGGCAAGATCCGCGCTCGACGGGTGACCGGCGTGACCTCGCAGCAGCAGCGGCAGATCGCCCGTGCGGTCAAGAACGCCCGTGAGATGGCGCTCCTGCCCTACACGGCCACGGCCCGCTGAGGGGAGGCACGGACATGAAGATCATCCTCACTCAGGAGGTGTCCGGCCTCGGCTCTCCGGGCGACATCGTCGAGGTCAAGGACGGCTTCGGCCGTAACTACCTGCTGCCGCAGGGCTTCGCGATCGCCTGGACCAAGGGTGCCGAGAAGCAGGTCACGGTCATCAAGCGGGCCCGCTCGGCCCGCGAGGTCCGCGACCTCGACCACGCCAACGAGATCAAGGGCCAGCTCGAGGGCCTGAAGGTCAACCTGAAGGCCCGCGCCGGCGACGGCGGGCGGCTCTTCGGTTCGGTCACCCCGGCCGAGATCGTCGACGCCGTCAGGGCGGCCGGCGGTCCGAGCCTGGACCGCCGCCGGCTGGAGACGCCCGGCCACATCAAGTCGCTCGGCGCCTACCCGGTCAGCATCCGGCTGCACCCCGAGGTGACCGCCAAGTTCGACCTGAACGTGGTCAAGGGCTGACCCCACCGCACCACGAAAGGCCCGCACCGGTTCTCCGGTGCGGGCCTTTCCCCATCTCCCGGCGACCCGCCGCCGGCACGTCAGCCGATCGGCTGACCGGTCACCGCGCTGATCACCACGGTGGACAGCCCACCGCCCACCACGGCCGCCGCCAACGCCACCGTCGCCGACCGCCACGTCGTACCGACCTGACGCAGCAGCACCGCCACCACGAGGCTGCTCACCAGTGCCAGCCCGAACCTCGGCGCCGCCGCCGACAACGACGCGAACGCGTGCGCCCGCGGCGAGTCACAACCTCCACCACTGATGTCGGTGACACACCCCGCCGGGGCCTGCCCGTCCAGGAGGATCAGACCGAGAAAGAGCAGCACCGCCGGCACCAGATAGCAGGCGGCCGTGTAGACGAGCGGTCGCAACGGCCCACCCGGATCCGGGTCCAGCAGGTCGTCCTCCAACCGCCGGCTCCACGAACCGCCGCCGATCGGGTCCACCCGTCGCCGCACCGCGGACCCACCCGGCCCGACCGGCTGCACCGCCCGGCGCCGGGGCGCGGCCCGGGGACGCGGCGCGGTGTACGCGACCACCGGCGACTGCGGCGCCGACGTCGGCGTCTCCATCCACCGCGGATCGTCACCCGCCAACCGGGTCCCCGACCAGAACTCCTCGACCTGCTCCGGCGACGCCCAACCCTCCCGGACCGGCGGTGCCGTACGGTCCCACGGGTCGGCCGCCGGATACCGCGGACCGGCGTCGCGCACCCGGTCGAGGTGGCCGGTGTCGGTGAACCGGTCCCACTCACCGGTGTGCTCGGTGCGGTCCCACCGGCTCCCGGCCGGCTCCCACCGGCTCCCGGCGTCCGCCCGACCCCACGCGTGCACGCCCGACGCGTCCCACGGGTCGACCGCCGGCTGCTCCGCCGGAGCCGGCTCGGCCGCCCGACCCCGCTCCCAGGGATCCACCGCCGGCGGCGGCCAGGAGGAACCGGTCGCCGCCCGCGGACTCCGCCGGGCCGGCCGCTCGGCCTCCCACCCGTCGGTGTCACCACCCGGGCCCGCCTCCTCCGGCAGCCCCGACCAGATCACCTCCGGCCGTCGGGTCGCCGCACGTCGCGGACGGCTGCGGGGCGCCGTCCCGGACACCGGCCCGTTCTCCCCGGACTCGGCCCGCCGGCTCCCGACGTAGCCCTGTTCCTGCGGGGCGTCCATGGTCCACTCGGCGGTGTGCTCGGACACCGGCCCGGCCCCGACAGCCCGCAGCCCGCGCCGGCCGTCATCCCGACGCCGGCCGGCCTCGGGCCGCCAACCACCGTCGGAAGCGGGCGACCCGGCCTCCGCCTCGTCGTCGTCCGGCGCGGCATGCCGCCCACCGCCGTCCGCCCGACTGATCCCCGACTCCACCGCCCACCGCGGAAGGTAGGCGTCCACCGGCTCGTCCTGACCGCGCTCGATCGCCCGGCGCCGGCTCGGCGTGCGCTGACGCTCCGGCGCGTACGGGTCCACGCGCCGCGGACCAGCGGAAGCGTCCCAGGAAGCGCTCGGCCGGCGCTCGCGCGGGCTGTCCTCCCCGCTTGCCCAGTCCCGGTGTCTCACGGCGGGAGCGTGACCCTTCTCAACCCGAAAGTGCAATCCGCTGTCAAGGTGCAGCCGTTCGCAGCGATAGTACGGGACGAACGACGCCAAGGCTCGACCAGAAATCTTCCGTCCACAGGGTGGGGACGGCAGAAGCCCAGGTCAGGAGCAACACGCCCGGAAAACGCCATCACTTTTCCACACCCCTGTGCACACCCTGCGCACATGCTGGCCCCCTGCGTCCACAGGTTGTCCCGAGGCTCGTCCACCGGCCCTGTTGGTGGCTGACCTCGGGTTCCGTATCGTGGCCAGCGACCGCCGGGCGATGACCCCCGATCGACCGGAGGGTCGGCGGAAGTTGTCACACCCCGGCGATAGAGCTGGACTCGATCCGACGCAGCAAGGGGGGAACCCGTGTCGGTCACCGACGAGACGCGCGCGGGACGGACCGGGGGGCAAGCGTCCGAGCCGCCGCCGCGGGACGCGTCCTTCGAGAAGACACCACCCCAGGACGTGGCCGCCGAACAGTGCGTCCTCGGCGGCATGCTGCTCTCCAAGGACGCCATCGCGGACGTCGTGGAGATCCTCAAGACCAACGACTTCTACCGCCCGGTGCACGCCACCATCTTCGACGCGATCCTGGACATCTACGGTCGGGGCGAACCGGCCGACCCGATCACCGTGGCCGCGGCGCTGGCCGACTCCGGCGACCTCGCCCGCATCGGCGGCGCGCCCTACCTGCACACGCTGATCGCCAGCGTGCCCACCGCCGCCAACGCCGCCTACTACGCCCGCATCGTCGGCGAGCGGGCCGTGCTCCGCCGACTGGTCGAGGCCGGCACCCGGATCGTGCAGCTCGGCTACGGCACCGGCCCGAGCGGCAGCCGGGACGTGGACGACATCGTCGACCTCGCCCAGCAGGCCGTCTACGAGATCACCGAGAAGCGGGTCAGCGAGGACTTCGCGATCCTGGCCGACATGCTCCAGCCCACGCTGGACGAGATCGAGGCGGTCGGCGCCCAGGGCGGCGTGATGACCGGCGTCCCGACCGGCTTCACCGACCTCGACCGCCTGCTCAACGGCCTGCACGCCGGGCAGTTGATCATCGTGGCGGGTCGACCGGGTCTGGGAAAGGCGCTGGCGCTCGACACGCCCCTGCCCACCCCGGAGGGTTGGACCACAATGGGTGCGGTACGCGTCGGCGACCAGTTGCTCGCGGCCGACGGCAACCCGACCACCATCACCAACGTCTTCGACGTGATGCACGATCGAACCTGCTACGAGGTCGAGTTCTCCGATGGCTCGGTCATCGTGGCGGACGCCGAACACCTCTGGAAGACGACCACCCGGGCCAGCCGTCGGCAGTCCGAGGCACGTCCCCGGCACTACTGGCCCGAGGCGGCGCTGTCGAGGGTACGGGCGGCCGAAGCGGCGGCGTCCGCCGAGCCGCATCGCCTGGTCACCTTGGCGGACACGCTCGAGCAGGTCGGCCCCGAGTTCCGCAACGTGCTGCACACGGTGGCGCGCCAGGTCGGCGCGAACGGACGGGTCGCCCGTCCGGTGACCCGGGCCGGCAAGTCACGCAACTGGACCGCTCCCGGCTACCCGGCGGGCGCTCTCGTCTCCGGCCTTCGCCAGCGGGCCGAGCGACACGTCGACGACGGCGCTCCCGTTCGGCACGACGGAGTCGTGACCACCGCACAGATCGCGGCGACGCTTCGCACGGACACCGCCGACCGGCGCCTCAACCACGCGGTGGAGAACTGCGCGCCGCTCCGGCTCCCGGAACGTGAACTGGTCGTCCCTCCGTACACCCTCGGGGTGTGGCTCGGCGACGGTCACACCGGAGCCAGCCGATTCACCACCGCGGACGCCGAGATGGTCGACCTGGTGGCCCGGGACGGCTTCCTCGTGCGACCCAGCGGCCCAATGGTGTTCACCATCCTGCTGCCCACCGTGGGGCGGACAACGGACCGCACCTGTGTCGACTGCGGAGGCTCCACCCGAGCACTGCGCGAGAACCAGGCGGTCCGCCGATGCGCCGAGTGTCACGAGCGAGGCGGCTCGTTCCTGGCGCTGATCCGCCGGATCGGGGTGGCTTCCGACAAGCACATCCCACAGGACTATCTGCGAGCCTCGGAGGCCCAGCGCCGGGCGCTGCTCGCCGGGCTGATGGACACCGACGGTACGGTGGCGCCGGCCGGGAACCTCCAGTACACCTCCACGTCGAAGCGGTTGATCGAGGGTGTTCGGGAACTCGTGGTCAGCCTGGGCTACCGATGCTCGATCACCGAGCGGAGGGTGCGCGGACGCACCGAGGACTCATCGGTCGCCTACACGGCGAACTTCTCCACCCCTGATCCGGTCTTCCGCCTGGAACGGAAGCGGGCCGCGCACCTGGCCCGGCGGCGGACGTCCTCGGACGTGCGTTCCCACTCCCGCTTCGTCGTGGACGTCCGGCCCGTGGCCAGCGTTCCGGTGCGCTGCGTGACCGTGGACAACGCCGACCACCTGTACCTGGCGGGTCGGTCGATGATCCCGACCCACAACAGCACAGCCAGCATGGACTTCGCCCGGAATGCTGCGATTCGCGCCAACCAGGCCGCAGCCATCTTCTCGCTGGAGATGAGCAAGGTCGAGATCGTCATGCGACTGCTCTCGGCCGAGGCGCGCGTGCCGCTGCACGTGCTGCGCAGCGGGCAACTTTCCGACGACGACTGGACCAAGCTGGCCCGCTGCATGGGGGAGATCAGCGAGGCGCCGCTCTTCGTCGACGACACCCCGAGCATGAACCTGATGGAGATCCGGGCAAAGGCACGACGGCTCAAGCAGAAGCACGACCTGAAGTTGATCGTGGTCGACTATCTCCAGCTCATGACCTCGCCGAAGCGCACCGAGAGCCGGCAGCAGGAGGTCGCGGACCTGTCCCGTGGCCTGAAGCTGCTGGCCAAGGAGGTCGAGTGCCCGGTCATCGCGGTGAGTCAGCTGAACCGTGGCCCGGAACAGCGTACGGACAAGCGACCGCAGTTGTCCGATTTGCGAGAGTCAGGCTGCCTTACCGCGGATACCAGACTCATCAGGGCCGACGACAATTCGGAGGTGACGCTCGGCGAACTGCTCGCCACCAAGGCGAAGGACATCCCGGTGTGGGCCTTGGATGAGAGCCTCCGTTACACCGCCCGGACGCTCACCCACGCCTTTCCCAGTGGAACGCGGGAGGTGTTCCGGATGACCCTCGCTTCCGGGAAGCAGATCGAGGCCACCGCGAATCACCCATTCCTCACGTTCGGCGGCTGGATGCCGTTGGCCGAACTCGCGCCGGGGGCGAGGATTGCTTCTCCCCGGCACATCCCACCACCGCTGGACGTTCAGCCGTGGGCTGAGTCCGAGGTGGTCATGCTGGCGCACCTGCTCGGGGACGGCTCGTTCGTCCGACGTCAGCCGATTCGCTACGCCAGTTGCGACGAGGCCAACCTGGGCGCCGTGGCAGAGGCTGCCCGGCATTTCGGGATCACGGCGGTGCGCGATGACTACGCGGCTGCTCGAGTGACCACCCTCCGCCTACCGGCACCCTTCCGACTCGCCCGAGGGCGGCGGAACCCGATCGCGGAGTGGTTGGACGGGCTCGGGTTGTTCGGGCTCCGGTCCCATGAGAAGTTCGTGCCCGCACCGGTGTTCGGTCTGCCGAAAGAGCAGATCACGCTCTTCCTGCGACACCTGTGGGCCACCGACGGGTCGGTGACCGTGAACAAGTCGGGTCGAGGTGGACGCGTCTACTTCTCCTCCACCTCGCAGCGAATGCTGGAGGACATCTCGCGGCTGTTGCTCCGCTACGGCATTTCGGCGCGACTCAGGCAGGTTCCGGTTGTCCGGCACCGACCGCAGTACACGCTCGACGTCTCCGGTCGCGACGACCAGCTCCGCTTCCTCCGTGAGATCGGTGTGCACGGCGAGCGCGCGGGCGGCTGTTCGGCGTTGCTGGGGAGCCTTGAGGCCATGGTGAGCAACCCGAACGTGGACACCGTCCCCAGCGAGGTGTGGACGCGGGTGCGAGAGGTTCTAGCTGAGCGGAAGATGAGCCATCGGGAGTTCGCGGCTGCTGTCGGTACCAAGTTCTGCGGCAGCACGATGTGGAAGCACGCCCCCAGTAGGTCTCGTCTTGCCAAGATCGCCACTGTGTTGGACTCGGCCGATCTCGACCTGCACGCTACTAACGATGTTCTCTGGGACGAGATCGTCTTGATCGAGCCGGTTGGTGAGAAGGACGTCTACGACGCAACCGTGCTCGGTACGCACAACTTCATCGCCAACGGGATCGCCGCTCACAACTCGATCGAGCAGGATGCTGACGTTGTCATCCTTTTACACCGCGATGACTATTACGATAAGGAATCGCCCAGAGCGGGCGAAGCGGACTTTATTGTTGCCAAACACCGGAATGGCCCCACTGACACGGTGACGGTCGCCGCCCAGTTGCACCTGTCGCGCTTCGTGGACATGGCCATCGTCTGACGGCTCTCAGCCGAGCAGCGGGAACCAGCCCGCCGCCTCGCCCAGCTCGAACCGGTCCCGGTCGGTCAACGGCACCCGCCCGGTGGCCTTGAGCAGATACTCGTGGTCGTCCCAGGCGGCCGGGCGTACCGCGTCGTCGCACAGCAGGCCGTCCATCGTGGTCACCGCCACCCGGGTCGGGCCGGTCGCCGGCGGTGGCGCGTCCGGCAGGTCCACCACCAGGTCGAGGTGGTGCACGACCGCCTCGGTGGTCAGGGTGGCGAGCAGATCCGGTACGCGCAGCACGTGCCCCTGGGTGGTGACGTGCCCGGTGGCGTCCGCGGCGGCAGCCGCGCGGGCGGCGGCGGGAGCGGTGTCGGACCAGATCCGGACCACGCCGGTGGGCCGGTCGAACGCGGCGGCCGAGCGGCGGGCCCACCAGGCGTGCCGCGCCCCGGCCCCGTCGTCCCCGTCGGCGCCGAACGCGCGCCAGTAGCTGATGTCGTCCACGTCGGCCGGGCCGGGCACCGGGCTGGCCAGCGCGACGAGCGCGCGTTGGGCGTCGCAGAGCACGTGGAAGAGCAGGTCGGCGACGAGCCAGCCCCGGCAGCGGGTGGGTCGTTGCAGGCCGGCGTCGTCGAGCGGGGCGACGGCGGCGGTGATGCCGTCGTACGCCTGGGCCAGCGCCTCGTGCGGCCGGATCGGGCTCATGGGGTGCAGCCTGCCACGGCGCGCGGCCACCGGCACGGTTAGGCGGGGCCCCTTCCTATCGCCCAGGCGTTAAGAAGGGGCCCCGCCTTACACGCTGGTCAGTCGAACAGCTCGCCGAGGAAGCCGTGCTTCTTCTTGCGGCGGTAGTGGCCGTGGTAGCCGTAGTGCTGCTGCTGACCGTGGCCGTACGCGGGCTGCGGGTAGCCGTGGCCGGGCGGCGGCGGAGGGGGCGGGGGGACGGCGCCGTAGCCCTGCTGGTGCGGGGCGGCGGGCGGGGGCGGCGGAGGCGGCGGGTAGCCGGCCCCGGCGGGCGCGGCCTGCGGGGCACCGCCCTGCTGCCGGTTCCAGTTGGCCTCGGCCTCGAACAGCTTTTCGAGCTCGCCTCGGTCGAGGAAGATTCCGCGGCACTCGCCGCACTGGTCGATGACTACTCCGCTGCGCTCGTACTGGCGCATCTCTCCACGGCATTTGGGACAGGTGAGCTGCATGACACCGACGGTACCGGGTGTTTTCACGCGGTGGCGGTCAGCGCGTGCGTCACCTCGTCGTCGGAGACCTCGTGGAAGTCGTCGTAGTAGGCGCCGACGGCGGCGAAGCCGGATGGGAGTTGGCTGCTCACGACCGTGTCGGCCGTGGCGGCGAGCATCTCGTACGCCGGCGGGGAGCCGACCGGGACGGCGACGACCACCCGGGCGGCGCCGAGCTGGCGGGCGACCTGGACGGCGGCGCGGGCGGTGGCGCCGGTGGCGAGCCCGTCGTCGACGATCAGGGCGGTGCGGCCGGTCAGGTCCAGCGGTGGCCGGCCGGCGCGGTAGCGCTGCTCGCGGCGGTCCAGTTCGGCCTGTTCGCGGCGGCGGACCTGGGCCCGGTCGTTCTCGCTGATCCGGCCGGCGACCATGTCGTTGAGGACCTGCACGCCGCCGGGGCCGAGCGCCCCGAAGGCGACCTCGGGCGCCCAGGGCACGCCGAGTTTGCGGACGACCAGCACGTCGAGGGGGGCGTGGAGCCGGTCGGCGATCACCCGGGCGACGGGGACGCCGCCGCGGACCAGGGCGAGCACGACGACGTCGGGCCGGTCGGCGAGGTCGGTGAGTCGCTCGGCGAGGTCCTGTCCCGCTTCGGTCCGGTCACGGTAGGTGGTCATGCCTCAGGTGTACGCCTTCCGGCCGGGTCGCGCCGGGCGGTTGCCGGGAATGCCGGCCGGCCGGGTTGCCGGGCGGGCGCCTCGGCGAGTGCCAGCGCGGGGGCGAGGACGAGCAGGGCGGCCGGGTAGAGCAGGTAACCGAAGCGGGTGGAGGGCATTAGCAGGATCGCGGCGAGCAGCCCGTACCCGCAGATGAGGGCCGTGGCGGCGGCGGTGCGCGGCGGGTGACGCAGCAGCCGGACGGCGATCGCCAGGCCGACCGCGACGAGCAGCGCGGCGGCGACCACCCGGCCGGCGGGGAGCGTCTCGGCGATCAGGTGGCCGGGGAACGGGGACTGGGCGGGGCTGGTCACCAGGCCGTGGCCGAGCGGGAACCGGAGCACGTTCTCGACGAGGGCGTCGCGGTCGACGAGCAGGACCGGCAGCAGCGCGAGGACGGGCAGGCCGAGGGCGCCCAGGGCGGTGCGCGGCGCGGCCCGGCGGGTCGCGGCCCAGCAGACCAGCACGACCGCCACCGGCCAGGCGAAGAGCTTCAGCGCGCCGGCGACGCCGACCGCGAGGCCGGCGCGGCCGGGCCGGTCGGCGGCGGCCAGCGCGAGGGCGAGCAGGCAGAGCGCGAGTACGGGGAGGTCGTCGCCGCCGGTGGCGAGCGTGAGCGCGGAGACGGGCAGGACGGTGGCGGCCTGGGCGGCGCGCAGCAGCGCGGCGGAGCGGCGGGGCGAGGTGGGGCCGGTGCTGGTGCGCAGCGTGGTGACCAGGGCGGCGAGCGCGAGCGCGGTGCCGACCGCGAACCAGACGCGGGCGTCGGTCCACCAGGCGTCGGTGGCGGCCCGGGGCAGCCCGAACAGCGCCATTCCGGGTTGGTAGGGGGTGTATCCGAGGAGTTGTTCGCCGGGGGGCAGGGCGGCGATGGCGTCGGGGCCGAGGTAGGGGGTGCCGTGCTCGGCGAGGCGGGTGCCGGCGTGTTCCACCACGAGCACCTCCTCCTGGGCCCGGTCGGTGCGTCCGCCGGCCCGTTGGATGCTCTGGACGACGACCGGGAGCAGGGCGGTGGTGGCCCAGGTGAGGCCGGTGACCGTCCAGCGGGCGGGCAGGCCGGCCAGGGGGGTGCCGGGGTGTCGGCGGCGGGCGAGGAGCTGGGTGGTCGCGGCGAGCGCGGCGACCGCGTACCCGATGGTGGCGACGGTGCCCCACGCGCGGTGCGGGGGCAGGGTGGAGGTGGCGGCGGTGACCGCGGCGAAGATCGTGGCGGCGGCGTAGAGGCCCAGGTCGAGGGCGAGGCCGCCGGCGGCGGTGTCGAGCGCCGACCAGCGGCGGGAAGTGGCGGTGGCCGGGTCGGCGTGGGCGGTCACGCGGGCCAGTCTGGCAGACCGGGGGTGCGGTCCGGCCGGGTCGGGCTGGTTGGTCAGGGGTGCCGGACGTCGGTGGCGGGGGCCGGGCGGGTCCGGGTGCCGGCGGCGCGGCGGCCGGGCAGCCGGATGACGGCGCCGGTGTCGTGCAGCGGTGCGGCGAGCGCGCCGGGCCGGCCGCCGGCGCCGCGTTGGAGGGCGGCGAGCAGCGCGCCGGCCGGCAGCGGCCGGGCGAACAGGTGGCCCTGGCCGGCTGTGCAGCCCAGCTCCCAGAGCGTGCGGCGTTGTGGTTCGCTCTCCACGCCCTCGGCGACCACGGTGAGGTCGAGGCTGCGGCCCAGGTCGAGGGTGGAGCGGATCACGGCGGCGGCCTCGGGTGCGGTTTCCATGGCGGTGACGAAGCTGCGGTCGATCTTGAGTTCGTGGACCGGGATGCGGGAGAGCAGGGAGAGCGACGAGTAGCCGGTGCCGAAGTCGTCGAGGGCCAGCCGGACGCCGGAGTCGCGGAGCCGGCTGAGCACCCGGTCGACCACGTCGAGCTGGCTGAGGGTGAGCGTCTCGGTGAGTTCCAGGACGAGCCGGTCGGGTGGGAGGTCGTGGGCGCGCAGTCGGGCGAGCACGGCGCCGGGGAAGCGGGCGTCGAGGAGGCTGCGTGGTGACACGTTCACCGAGACGGGCAGGTCGAAGCCGGCGTCGTGCCACGAGCCGGCCGCGATCAGCGCCTGGTCGAGGATGGCCTCGGCGAACGCGGGCAGCAGCCCGGACCGTTCCACCGCCTCCAGGAAGCGCAGCGGGTCGATCAGGCCGTGGGTGGGGTGGTGCCAGCGGGCCAGCGCCTCCGCGCCGGTGACCTGGCCGCTGCCCAGGTCGACGATGGGTTGGAAGTTGACGGTGAACTCGTGGTCGGCGACGGCCCGGGGCAGTTCGCCGCCGAGTGTGAGCCGGCTGAGGTCGGCGGTGTCGCGGGTCGCCGCGTACGTGGCGATCCGCTGGCCGGCACGCTTGGCCTGGTACATCGCCACGTCGGCGCGGCGCAGCAGCTCGGGCATCCCGCCGGTGGCGGGGGCGACGGCGATGCCGCCGCTGGCTTCCACGCTGATTCGCATGCCGTCGAGGTCGATCGGGTCGTGCAGCGCGGCGAGCAGGGCTTCGGCGCGGTGCGCGGCGACCGCCGGGGCGGGCAGGCCGCGTAGCAGCACGGCGAACTCGTCGCCGCCGAGCCGGGCGACCAGGTCGTCGGCGCGTGCCGCGTCGCGGAGCCGCTCGGCGACCTGGATCAGCACCCGGTCCCCGGCGCCGTGCCCGAGCGTGTCGTTGACCTCCTTGAAGTGGTTGAGGTCGATCAGCACCAGGGCGGTGACGCCGTCGGCGTGCCGGGTGGTGAGCTGGGCGGTGCCCTCGTCCAGCAGGTGCCGGCGGTTGGACAGGCCGGTGAGGGCGTCGTGGGTGGCGGCGTAGGCGTGGTCGGCGGCGACGCGGGCCAGTTCGGCGTACGCCTGGGCGTTGCGGACCGCGGTGCACAGCGCGGAGGCGAAGGTACGCAGGGTGTACTGCTCCCGCTCGGAGAGCTCGACCGGCCCGACGAAGCGGAGCCGCAGCTCGCCGATGTTCTCCGCCCGGTCGTGTCCTTCCAGCGTGACCGGCATGATCCGGCCGTCCGTGGCGCTGGGGCGTGGTGCGGTCCCGTCGTACGCGATGCCGGCCGCGCCGCCGCGGACCGTGCGCCCGCCCTCGCGTAGTTCGATCTCGACCTCGTCGGCGGAGAAGAGTTCGGCGGCCTCGGTGACGGCGGTGGTGAGGACCTGGTCGAGGTCGACCACGTTGAGCGCGTCGGTGGTGCGGGCGAGTCGCTGCCAGGCCTGCTGCTCGGTGCGGGCGCGGATCCTGGCGGAGTAGGCCAGGTGCAGGCTGAGCACCAGCGGCGGCACGGCGAGCAACAGCCGGGGGTCGACCCGGAGGATCAGCACGGTGGAGGCGGCCACGACGAATCGCACGCCGAAGCCGGCGATCCGTAGGTCGAGGTTGTTGCGGAACTGGCGCAGGATCGGCGTTCGGGACGCGAGCGCGATGACCGGAATCGCAAGTACGTCGTCGAGGATCGCGGCGACCAGATAGACGATTCCCAGCAGTACGACGATGCGGAGTGGCTCTCGAGGTGGCCAGGCGCCGCCGAGCAGCAGTGTGGCGACGGTGGCGCCTCCGGCCACGAGGGTGTGCTTCGCGATGGCGAACGCCACCTTGATGGGTGCCAGGCGGGTCACCGATCCGGCGGCCACCCCGAGGCCGGTGGCCAGGACGACCCAGGAGGCCGGCGCGACGGCCAGGCCGATGACGATTGCGGTTTCCACCCATGCGAAGTAGAAGGTGGTCGACCTGATCCGTAGCCGCGTCTTGATGACGGTGGCCAGCGTGACGGTCACCACGAGGGTCGCCACGGTGACGAAGTCGCGTACCGATTCGGGGTGTTGCCTGCGCGTGGCGGAGACCGCGATGAGCGCGACGAGCGATGCGCCGGCCACCAGGGTGTAGACGAGGCCGCGCAGGCCGGGGTCGACACCCGTGCGGCTCTCCGTCGTCCGGCTCACCCGAGTCACCCGCCGCTCACCGTCGGTACGCGATGAGCGGCAGCCTACCGCTTCGTTCCGGTGCGGGAAACTCTCATCCCCATTCGGTGCTACGCATTGTTCGTCCCTCCTCCAATATCCCGTCGGGCCGGAATCGCCGCCGATCGGAGTCGTCACCCGCAATCGGTTGTGGCGCATTGGCACGACCCGCCGCAGACATCGCCTGTGCGTGTATCCGCGCCTTGTTGACTGGAAGGAAGGCTAGAGGGAGGAAGGGGCGGTAAGGAAGAATTAATGTCGGTATGCGCAATATAAGCAACTCTCGTCGCTTAAATGACGTTCTGTCCACAAGTTATGTGCGGAGCGGAGCCGACCTTCTGCCTCGCGTACTCACGTGGTCGCTCAGTGCCATCCAGAATGTTTCGGCGCGAGCGACATCTGTAGCGTCGTCTCGGCCGAGGAACATTACAACCGGACTCGGCCGGATTGACCAGTCGGGTCGGACCGCTCGGATGGACGGCCAGCGCTGCCGGACACCGCCGGGACAACGATTTTGTGATAACTGGATTAAGCTGGCGTTTCGACTTGGACGGCACCAACTGGGGCTGGAACAGCAGCGCGGAAATCCGAGTTGTCGGGGTCTTGCGGTCCGGCGGGGAAAGGCCGATCTCCCGCTGGGAACGCCAAAGCAGCAGTTGCTCCTCGCGGTTACTCGCCGTTCGTGCGGCGACCTGATTCGTGCGGGTCGTCGTACCCGGCCGATAGGGTCGGGCGGTGACCGAACCCGCGCAGCTCACCCACGTCGATCCGGCTGGCGTCGCCCGGATGGTCGACGTCTCCGCCAAGCCGGTCTCCGGCCGGCTCGCGGTGGCCGCCGGCCGGCTCCGCACCACCGCCGAGGTGGTGGAGCTGCTCCGCCGCGACGGCCTGCCCAAGGGCGACGCGCTCGCGGTCGGCCGGCTCGCCGGGATCATGGGGGCCAAGCGGACCCCCGACCTGATCCCGCTCTGCCACCCGATCGCCCTGCACGGCGTCACCGTCGACCTGCGCCTCACCGCCGACACCGTGGAGATCACCGCCACCGCGCGGACGGCCGACCGCACCGGCGTGGAGATGGAGGCGCTCACCGCGGTGGCGGTCGCCGGGCTCGCCCTGGTCGACATGGTGAAGGCGGTCGACCCGGCCGCGTCGGTGGACGCCGTCCGGGTGCTCCGGAAAGAGGGCGGGAAGACCGGCGAGTGGGTCCGGCCGGAGGACCGGTCGTGATCCGGGCCCGGGTGATCGTGGCCTCCAACCGGGCCGCCGCCGGGGTCTACGCCGACACCAGCGGCCCGTTGCTCGTCGCCGGCCTGCGGGAGCTGGGCTGCACGGTCGACGCGCCGGTGGTGGTGCCCGACGGCGACCCGGTCGGCGACGCGCTGCGTGCCGCCCGCGACGAGGGCGTCGACGTGGTGCTGACCAGTGGCGGCACCGGCATCACCCCGACCGACCGCACGCCCGAGGTGACCGGCGCGCTGCTCGACTACGAGATCCCCGGCATCGCCGAGGCGATCCGCGCGCACAGCCGCGACGCGGTGCCCACGGCCGCGCTGTCCCGGGGCCGGGCCGGCGTCACCGGCCGGACGCTGGTGGTGAACCTGCCGGGCTCGCGCGGCGGCGCGCGGGACGGCCTGGCCGTGCTCGGGCCGATCCTGCGGCACGCGGTCGACCAGCTCCGCGGCGGCGACCACTGAGCCCGCGGGCCGCGCACACCGGCGCTAGGCTCGCCGGATGAGCACGGAAACCGAAGCCGCCGCCGTCGAGGTGGGCACGCCTCCGCCGGCCGGGTGGGAGGAGGCCCGCTCCCGGGTGTACGCGGTCGGGCTCTCTGCCGCGCTCCCCGCGGTCAACCGGCCGCTGGCCGACACCGACGGGCACACCCTGGCCGAGCCGCTGACCACCCGCACCGACCTGCCGGCGTTCCCCACTTCCAGCGTGGACGGCTGGGCGGTGCGTGGACCGGGGCCGTGGCGGGTGGTGGGCCGGCTGCTGGCCGGGCACACCGCGTCGCCGCTGGACGCCGACGGCACCACCGTGGAGATCGCCACCGGCGCGATGGTGCCGGCGGGCACCACCGAGATCCTCCGGATCGAGGATTCCACCCGGACGGTGGACGGTCGGGTGACCGGCACGCCCCGGCCGCAGCCGGAGTGGCGCGAGCCGGGCGAGGAGGCGCACCGTGGGGAGGAGTTGCTGCCCGCCGGCACGCCGGTGGACCCGGCGGTGATCGGTCTGGCCGCCTCCTGCGGGCACGACACACTGCGGGTCCGCCGCGCGCCCCGGGCCGCGCTGCTGGTCTTCGGCGACGAGCTGCTCACCTCCGGCCCGCCCGGCGCCGGCCGGGTGCGGGACGCGCTCGGCCCCTCGGTGCCGGCCTGGCTGCGCCGCTACGGCTGCCAGGTGCGGGGCGGCGACGTCGTCGGGCCGGTCGCCGACACGCTGCCCGCGCACGTCGCGGCCCTGCGCGGTGCGCTCGCCAACGCCGATCTGGTCTGCACCACCGGTGGCACCATGCACGGCCCGGTGGACCACCTGCACCCGACGCTGGAGGCGCTCGGCGCCGACTACGTGGTCAACACCGTGGCGGTGCGTCCCGGCTTCCCGATGCTGCTCGCCCGGCTGGTCGACGGCGACGGCCGGGTGCGCTTCGTGGCCGGCCTGCCGGGCAATCCGCAGTCCGCGGTGGTGGCGCTGGTCTCGCTCGTCGCTCCCCTGCTCGCCGGTCTCACCGGCCGGCCGATGCCGGTGCTGCCGCAGGTCACCCTCGCCGAGCCGGTGCCCGGGCGCGGGGACCACACCCACCTGGCGCTGGCCCGCTGGGACCGGGTCGCCGGCACCGCGCACCCGGTGCGGCACGTCGGCTCGGCGATGCTGCGCGGGCTGGCCGGCGCGGACGGCTTCGCGGTGATCCGACCCGGCACCAGCGGCGCCGCCGGCGACCGGGTTCCCCTGGTGCCGCTGCCCCTGACTCCGGGAGAACGCTCATGACTGTGGAGACGCGGGTGGTGCTGGGTGCGGTGACGGACCAGCCGCTCGACCGGGCCGCGCACGAGGCGGCGGTCGCCGATCGGCGGGCCGGGGCGGTGGTCTCCTTCCAGGGCGTGGTCCGTGACCACGACCACGGGCGGACGGTCACCCGGCTGGAGTACGAGGGTCACCCCACCGCCGAGGCGGTGCTGCGCGAGGTGGCGGCCGACATCGCCGCCGACCCGGCGGTGCACGCGGTGGCGGTCTCGCACCGGATCGGCCCACTGGAGATCGGTGACGTCGCGCTGGTCGCCGCCGTCAGCACCGCGCACCGCGCGGCGGCGTTCGCGGCGTGCGCCCGGCTTGTCGACGAGGTGAAGGCGCGGCTGCCGATCTGGAAGCGGCAGGTCTTCGACGACGGCACCGAGGAGTGGGTGAACTGCCCCTGAGCCGGCCGGTCAGCGCCGGGCGGTGAGCGGGGCCGTACGGCCCCACCGGTCGTGGTAGAACGCCGGCTCGGCACCGGGACGCCAGGGCAGTGCTGCGACCAGCACGATCAACGCGATGGCCAGCGAGTTCTCCATCAGCGCGCCGAACAGGCCGTCCTGGTAGTGGGAGACCTCGGGGAGCTGGTGCTCGTACGGCCAGATCGGTGAGATCAGGAAGAGGAGATAGAGGCCGAGCGCACCGGCCGCGTGCCGGAACCCGGTCAGCGTCGGGTACCAGATCGGCGGGCGCAGCGCGGGCACGCCGGTCGCCGGGGTCGGCCCGCTGTTCCGCAGCGGCAGCCCGCGGCTGGCCTCGCGGCGGCGTACCGCGGCGTCGGCCAGCACCACGATCGCCGGGATGACCCAGACCAGGTGGTGCGACCAGGAGATCGGGCTGATCACGTTGGCGGTGAGCCCGACCAGCGTGAACGCGGTCAGCTCGTCGCCGTCGGTGCGGGCGCTGATCGCCCGGGACAGCCCCAGCGCCAGCACCAGCACCGAGAACGCGAGCCAGAGCAGCCCGGGCGTCTCGATCGAGTCGTAGAGCCGGGCCAACAGCCCGGCGAGGGACTGGTTGGCGGTCATGTCGGCCGCGCCCACCCGCTCGGTCTGCCACAGCACGCTGGTGAAGTACGCGCGGGACTCCTCGCCGACCGCACCGAACGTCGCGAGCGTCACCCCGATCGTGGTGCCGACCGCGATCCAGGCGGCCCGCCACTGCCGGGTGAGCATCAGGTAGCCGATGAACAGCGCCGGGGTGAGCTTGACGGCGGTGGCGAGCCCGATGCCGACGCCGGCCCAGGCGCCGCTGTAGAGGAAGCGGGCCAGTGGCGACTCGGCGGTCTCGTGGTGGGTGCCCCGCTTGGCGCGCCACCGCAGGCCCACCAGATCCGCCATGATCAGCGCGAAGAGCAGCAGGTTGACCTGGCCGTAGCCGAGCGTCTCGCGGGACGGCTCGATCGCCACGGCGAGCGGGGTGGCGATGCCGACGGTGAACCAGAGGGACCAGCCGAGCCGGTCCACGATGGGACGCAGCAACGCCGCCAGCACGACCGCGAGCGCAGCGATGCTGGCCAGCGCGTTGACGAACCCGGCGGCGTCCACCGGCAGCCAGGACATCGGCAGCATGACCAGGCCGGCGAAGGGTGGATAGGTGAAGCCGAGAGTCGTCGAGGGGGCGACGAAGTCGTACAGCTCGTTGCCGTTGGCCCACCACAGCACCGCGCCGTGGTAGATCTTCATGTCGAAGAAGTTGTACGGCCGGCCGAAGGCCCCGATCGCGAGCCAGGCCGCGTACGAGACGGCGGCCACGATGCCGATGCGCACCACGAGCCGCTGGTCGACCCCGAGGACGACGCGGGGCGCCGGTGGGAGGCGGTTGGTCCGTCTACCGACTGTCGTCGGCATGGCGTGGCCACCCCCGTACCAAGGTCGTCGTGCCCGTCCAGGTCCAGAACGGAGCCTAGAACGGTGCCTCACGATGTTGCCTCCCGCGTTACGCGACCGTGTCCGATCCCACACGTGTTTGCGACATTTCCACCGCGTTAACGGGTGTCGGACGGTTCAGGTGATTGGTGGCCTTGCGGGGGTGGGGGCCGTGGGGATGCAGGTCAGCCGGGCATCCGGCGAGCGGTCGCCGCGGAGCGTACGGCGATCTTCGCCTCCCGGCGGGCGGTGCGGACCGCGCGCTTCACCGACCGGCGTGAGTGGTCGATCCGGTGGCCGGCGCGCCAGCGCAGGCCCGGCCTGCCCTCGGTGTCCGCGGCGGCGAGCAGGAGCCCACCGAGCAGCCCGAGGTTCTTCAGGAAGTGGACCTGGTTGTTGTTGCGCGCCTCCGGGTCGTCGTTGTTCCAGAAGGGATGACCGGCGGCGGTCGTCGGGAGCAGCGTGCCGGCCAGGACGAGCGCGGCCGGGCGGGTGAACCGGCCGGTGGCCAGCATCAGACCGCCGACCAGTTGGGTGGCGGCGTTGGCCCGGATCAGCGTCTCGGTGTCGGTCGGGATGCGCGGGTGCAGGCTCTGGATCAGCGGTGCGACCCGGTCGGTGACCGGCTTCGCGGCGGGCACCAGCCGTTCCGCGTTGCGCAGGTTGCGGGCGCCGCTGACCACGAAGATGCCGCTCAACATGACTCGGGCGAGGGAGCGCACGGGCTTCATGGTTCAGTCTTACCCCGTCCGGGGGCCGGTCACCCCTGCAACACACGAAAGGTATCGACGTCCGTCCGGTATCGATTTCAGCGACCGTCGCGGATGGACCGGTTGCGTTCGGTAAGGTCGCGCGGGTGACGACGCTGCGACTGCGCCCGGAGGACCCGGCCGACGAAGCGCCGGTGGCCCGGGTGCTCGCCGGCGCGTTCGCCCGACCCGACGTGACCACCCCGCCCGAGGTCGGCCTGGTCGAGGAGTTGCGGCACAGCGCCGCGTGGATCCCGGAACTGGCCATGGTCGCCGAGTACGGCGGCGAGGTGGTGGGCTTCGCGCTGCTCACCCGCGTGCGGGTACGCGCCGACGGCGGCGGCTGGCCGGCGCTGGCGCTCGGTCCGGTGGCGGTGGCCCCGCACCGGCAGCGCGTCGGGCACGGCACGGCGGTGGTGCAGGCGGCGCTCGACGCCGCCACCGAGCTGGGGGAACGGCTCGTGGTGGTGCTGGGCGACCCGGCGTACTACCGGCGCTTCGGGTTCGGCCCGGCGGACCGGTTGGGGTTGACCAGCCCGTGGTCCGGGCTGGGGGAGCCGTGGCAGGCGCTGGTGCTGCCGCCGTCCACCGGCGAGGAGCCGCCACCGCCGGCCGGTGAGGTGGTCTTCCCGTCGCCCTGGTCGCGGGTCTGACCGGCCACGCGAGGAGTGAGCTTGCGAGCCCCGCAGTCGTGGCCAAGGTGGGCACCGCTCACCCGCCCGGCCCGGCCGCCGCTCAGGCCGGCTGGGTGCGCAGGTAGCGGCCGAAGTGCGGGACGGTGAACGCGACCGTTCCCCGCTCGCCGGAGTAGATGAGCCCCTTCTTGATCAGTGCGTCCCGGGCCGGGGAGAGACTGGCCGGCTTGCGGCCCAGCGACCGGGCGATCTCCGCGGTGGGCACCGCGGCGTCCATGTCATCCCGGGCGCCGTCCTCGCCGTCCACCAGCGCCAGCGTGGCCATGGCCCGCATGTACTCCCGTTCGGCCGGGGTGGCCCGCTCGAACCGGGAGCCGAAGAAGCCCACCGCCAGTTCCGCCTCCGCCTCGGGCGCGGCGACCCGCACGTCGGCGGCGGTGATCGGCGAGCGGGGCGCGTGGTCCCAGGTCGCCTTCCCGTACGCCTGGACGAAGTAGGGGTAGCCGCCGGACTTCTCGTAGAGCAGGTCGAGCGCCTTCTGCTCGTACTCGACCTCCTCCCGCTCGGCCGGCGCGCAGAGCGCCTGGTCGGCGGCGATCCGGTCCAGCCGGTCGATCCGCTGGTAGCGGTAGAGCCGTTCGGAGTACGACTTGGCGGCGCTGAGCACGGCCGGCAGGTGCGGCAGCCCGGCGCCCACCACGATGAGCGGCGCGCCGAGCTGGGACAGCTCGTGGCAGGCGGCGCAGAGCGCGGAGACGTCCTCGGCGCCCACGTCCTGCATCTCGTCGATGAAGATCGCGATGCCGGTGCCCACGTCGGTGGCGACCGCTGCCGCGTCGCTGAGCAGCTCGACCAGGTCGATCTCGATGTCGCCCGAGTCGGCCCGGCCGCTGCTGGCCGGCACGTCGATGCCCGGTTGCCACCTGTCGCGCAGCTTCGGGGCCGCACCGGCCCGCCCGGCCGGCGCGGACCGTTGCGCGAACGCCTTGAGCACGCCGAGGAAGCCGTCGATCCGGTCCGGCGCGCGGTGTCGGGGGGCCAGCTCGCGGACCGCCATGTGCAGCGCGGCGGCGATCGGCCGGCGCAGCGACTGGTCCGGCCGGGCCTCGATCTTGCCGGTGCCCCAGAGGTGGTTGATCGCCTCCGACCGGAGCGTGTTGAGCAGCACCGTCTTGCCGACCCCGCGCAGGCCGGTGAGCATCAGGCTGCGTTCCGGCCGGCCCCGGGCGATGCGTTCCAGCACCACGTCGAAGACGTCCAGCTCCCGCCCCCGCCCGGCGAGTTCGGGCGGGCGCTGACCGGCGCCGGGAGCGTACGGGTTGCGGACCGGATCCACGCTCGCACAGTATCCGGTCGTCTAGTGACCAGGCTAGACGCGCGTAGAGGCGGCTACCGCGTGTCGGCGTCGAGTCGAATCTAGGTCTGTCTAGCGTCCACCCCAGACAGCCATAGAGTCGGTTAGCGCCTATCGACGCTTCAGGCAGAGCACGAAGTCGAGCGTGTCCAGCTCGCTGTCGAAGAAGTACCAGTCGGTGTAGCCGGCCACCTTGCCGCACTTGGCCTCGGCGTCCTTCTTTCCGCTGGTCGCGCCGTCGATCCGGCGCAGCACCTCGTACGTCTTCGGGGCGCAGTCGGCGATCACCAGCTTCGGCTGGGCGCCGCCGCCCTGGTTGGCGACGCACTGACCCGCCTTCACGAACCGCGGGTCGGTCGAGGAGGCCGGGGCCGCCGTGGTGGGCGCCGCCTCCGCCGGATCGCTCGGCGCCGCCGAGGTCGGCGCCGGCGCCGGCGCGGTGGTGGCCGTCGTCCCGGCCGTCGGCTCGTCCCCGTCCCGGCCGAGCAGCCAGTACGCCCCGCCGCCGCCCAGCAGCAGCACCGCCAGCACGATCACCACCACCAGCAACGGGCCCCTGCCCCGCTTCGGTGGCGTCGGCTCGTCGTAGGGCTGTTGTCCCGCGCCGTACGGCGGTGGCCCGCCGGCGTAGGGCTGCCCCGCGCCGTACGACGGCTGCCCACCGGCGTAGGGCTGCTGCCCGGGATAGGGCACCTGGCCGGGGTAGCCGGGGCCGGCCGGATAGCCGGGCCGGGGCGCGGCGCCCGGGCCGTCCGGCCAACCCGGGGCCGGCTCGAAGCGCTGGTCGGGCGGCCCGTACTGCGAGGGCGGACCGTACTGCTCGGCGGGCGGGCCGTACTGCTCGGGCGGTGGCCCGTACTGCTGGGGCGGGCCGTACTGCTCCTGCGGCGGGCCGTACTGCGGGGTGGGCGGGCCGTACTGCGGGCCGCCGGGCACCGGGTCGTGGTGCGGATCGTGGGCGTAGCCGTCGTCCGGGCGTCGTCCCCGCCACGGCTCGGATGCGCCGCCGCCCGGTGGTCCGAAGTTCGACATGAACGCCTCCTGTGTAGCCGGTGCTGAGAGGCCGGCCACCAACACGGGACGCCGACGCCGTGGTCACCGTAGCGTGGTCCCACGATGAGCTCACGCCCCCCGAGTACGACGGACGTCGCCGGCTCCCCGGCGCCGCCTGTCCGCGCCGCCCTGGTCTGGACCGCATTGGCGCTGGTCTACCTGCTGTGGGGCTCGACCTACCTGGGCATCCGGATCGCCGTCGAATCCCTGCCGCCACTCACCTCCGCCGCGATGCGGTTCGCCGCCGCCGCCGTGGTGCTCGCGTTCGTGCTGCGGCTCCGTCGCGGGCCCGGGGCGCTGCGCGTGCCACCGCGTCGCCTCGGCGCGGCCGCGCTGGTCGGGGTGCTGCTGCTGGCCGGCGGCAACGGGCTGGTGGTGCTCGCCGAGTCCGGCCCGCCCGGCGACGCGGTGCCCTCCGGGGTCGCCGCCCTGCTGATCGCCACCGTGCCGCTGCTGGTGGTGGTGCTGCGTACGGCCGGCGGGGACCGGCCCCGCCCGTGGACGTTCGCCGGTGTCGCGCTGGGCTTCGTCGGGCTCGTCCTGCTCGTCCTGCCCCGCGACGGCGTGGACGGGGTGCCGCTGGCGGGCGCGCTGACCGTGGTCGCCGCCGCCGCGAGCTGGTCGATCGGTTCCTATCTGTCCGGGCGGATCCGGATGCCGGCCGACCCGTTCGTGGCGACCGTCTACGAGATGGTGGCCGGCGCGCTGGCGCTCCTGCTGATCGGGGCCGTACGCGGCGAGCTGGCCGACTTCGACCCCGCCGAGGTGACCGGGCGGTCCTGGGCGGCGCTGGCGTACCTGATGGTGGCCGGCTCGCTGGTCGCCTTCACCGCGTACGTCTGGTTGCTCGCCCACGCGCCGATCTCGCTGGTCTCCACCTACGCGTACGTGAACCCGGCGGTCGCGGTGGCGCTCGGCGCGCTGCTCGCCGCCGAGCCGGTCACCACGCAGGTGCTGCTCGGCGGCGCGGTGCTCGTGGCCGGCGTCGCCGTGGTGGTGAGCACCGAGCGGCCGAGCCGCACCCCGCCGACTGCCGGCGACGACGGGACGGCCCGGACCCCGCCGGCTGCCGACGGCGACGGGACGGCTCGGACCCCGCCGGCTGCCGGCGACGACGGGGCGGTCCGGACCCCGCCGGCTGCCGGCGACGGGACGGCCCGGAGACGCGCCGGCCGGTAGCGTCCCGGCCCGTGTCGGCGGTGACGGTGGCGGGAACGGCGGTGCTCGGCGCGTTGGCCGGTCTGGCCGCGGTGCCGATCGGCCGCCGCGCCGTCGGTGTCGGCCGCGCCGCGCCACGCCGGTTCACCGAGGTCGGGGCGGTGGGGTGCGGCGGTCCGGCCGTCGGGCCACGGCGGTGCACCGTGGCCGTGGTCGGGGCGGTGGTGTACGGCGCCCTGGCCGTCGCGCGCGGGGGCGAGCGCACGTTGCCGACGCTGCTGCTGGTCGCCGCCGTCGGGCTGGTGCTCGCGGTGACCGACCTGAGCGCGTTGCGGCTGCCCGACCCGCTGGTCGGCGCGGTGGCGCTCGGCGGTGGGCTCGGCCTGCCGGCGACCGCGCTGGTGGCCGGCGAGCCGGGGCGCCTGACGACCGCCCTGGTCGGGGTCGGTCTCTCCCTGGGCGGCTATCTGCTGCTCGCCCTGCTGCCCGGTGCCCGGCTCGGCTTCGGCGACGTGAAGCTGGCCGCCGCGCTCGGGTTCCCCCTGGGCTGGCTCGGCTGGCCGGCGCTCCGGCTCGGGCTGCTCCTCCCACACCTGCTCGCCGGCGTGACCGTCCTCGTCCTGCTCGCCGCCGGCCGGATCCGCCGGGACACACCGCTGCCGTTCGGCCCGGCGATCCTGGCCGGCGCCTGGCTCGCCGCCGTGCTCACCTGAGCCCTCGGTCGTTGAGAAGGGGCCCCTTCTCTACCGTAGGCGTTAAGAAGGGGCCCGGCCTTTCAGATCAGGCGGAGTTGGTGGTCCTTGGGGCGGCGCGGCTCCGCCGCGCCGAGACGGTCGAACAGGGCCGGGTCGATCGGGTCGAGGAACGGGGTCGGGCGGGTGTCCCGCTCCGCACCGTGCCGGGTACGCCGGGCGGCGTGACTCACGTAGAGCCGGTCCTGCGCCCGGGTCAGGCCGACGAAGAAGAGCCGGCGTTCCTCGGCGACCGCGTCGTCGTCCGGCTCGGTGCCCGGCCAACGCAGTGGCAGCAGGCGGTCCTCGGCGCCGACCAGGAACACCACCGGGAACTCCAGGCCCTTGGCCGCGTGCAGCGTGAGCAGCGTGACCGCCTCGGCGCGCGGGTCGAGCGCGTCCACCTCCGCGCCGGTGGCGAGCTGGCTGAGGAAGAGCCCGAGGTCGTCGCCGCAGCGGCGGGCCAGCGGCGTGAGCAGGTCCACGGCGCTGCGGACGTCGTCGGGGCGTACCGCGCCGGAACCGTCGAGCGTGGGCACCGCGAAGCGCTCGACCACCAGCCGGCCGGCCGCGCGTACCCGGGCGGTCAGGGAGCCGTCCGGGCCGGCGTGCCGCAGCTCGCGGGCGATGGCCGCCACGCCCGGACGGTCCCGCAGCCGGTTGTGCGAGCGCTTCTGCACCGGGATGTTCGCCCGGGTCAACGCGTCCACGATCGGCGCCGCCTGGGAGTCGGTGCGGTACAGCACGGCGATGTCGGAGAAGGAGAGCGTGGTCGCCCGCCCGTCGATCCGCCCCGAGTCGAGCGACCGGTGGGACAGGCCGCCGACCAGCTCGTCGACGGTGCGGGCCACGAAGTCGGCCTCGTCGGCCACCGAGCTCGCGGCGTACCGGCCGACCAGCGGCGCCTCCGGGTCGAGCCGGGCCGGGTCGAGCCGTCGGCCCCGGACCAGCGACGACGGTGCGATGGCCTGCACGGCGGCGGCCAGGATCGGGGCGGAGGACCGGTAGTTGCGGTTCAGCCGCACCAGCCGGGCGTCGGTGAAGTCCTGCGAGAAGCGCAGGAAGTAGCCCACGTCGGCGCCCCGGAACGAGTAGATCGCCTGGTCCGGGTCGCCGATCGCGCACAGGTTGCCGTCCGCCGGGCTGAGCAGCCGCAACAGCTCGTACTGCACCGCGTCGACGTCCTGGTACTCGTCAACGAAGATCCACTTCCACCGCTCGCGGTACTCCCGGACCAGCTTCCGGTCACCCTTCAGCATCGCCACCGGCAACGTGAGCAGCTCGTCCAGGTCGACCAGGTCCCGCTTGCGCAGCAGCGCGACGTACCGCTCGTCGTCCTCGCCGGCCTCCGCCCGGGCCGCCGTTCGGTCCGCGTCGTCGGCGATCCGGAACTCCGCCGGCAGGCCGGCCGCCGCCGCGTTCTCCCGCAGGACGGTCAGGCCGAGCGCGTGGAACGTGCCCACCGTGACGTCCTCGGCGACCGGCCCGAGCAGCGCGTCGAGGCGGTGCCGCAGCTCCTCGGCCGCCCGGCGGGTGAACGTGATCGCCAGACACTGGTCCGGGAAGACGTTCAGCTCCGCGCAGAGGTAGGCGATCCGGTGGGTCAGCGTGCGCGTCTTGCCGGTGCCCGGACCGGCCACGATCAGCAGCGGGCCACCCGGCGCGGAGGCGGCCACCCGCTGCATCGCGTCCAGCCGGTCCAGCAGGCCGGTGCCGACCTCCTCCATGCCGGCGAGCATCGGCTCGAACGGCTCGTGCGGGGAGGGCGGCGGCGCCAGCGGCGGCGCGGGCGGTTTGCGCTTCGGCTCCGGCCGGGCCGCCGTCGGGCGCTTGGCCTTCGGCTTCGGCGCCGGCTCCGCGGGCCGCCGCTGCGCGGGCACGGGTACGTCGAAGAGCGTCTCCTGCCCGGCCCCGCCGCCCGGAGCGCCCAGCTCCGCCGGGTCGAAGAGCGTGATCACGCCGTACTCGCCGTCGTAGCCCGGCACCCGGCGCACCTCGCCGCGACGCAGCCGGCCGATGCCCTCCGCGAGCAGTTCGCCGCCGACCCGGCCGATCTCCTCCACCGGGGTACGCGTCAGGATCTCCAACTCCGGGCCGAGCGCCGCGACCAGCTCGTTGAGCTTGCCCTCGACCTTCTTCGACCGGGCGCCCACCTTGTTGATCTCGCCCAGGATCTCGGCCAGCGGCACCAGGTGGGCCACCTCGCGGGCGTGCGCCGGCCGGTGCCCCGCCGGCCGGTCGGCCAACGCCTCGACGCGGCTGAGCACACCCACGGTCAGCGGCTTGCCGCACTCCGGGCAGCGTCCGCCCGCCTCGCGGGTCCGCTCCGGCGACCAGTTCACGCCGCAGAGCCGGTGCCCGTCGGCGTGGTACTTGCCCTCCTCCGGAAAGAACTCGACGGTGCCGGCCAGCCCGTCCCCGGTGCGCAGCGCCTCCCGGATCGCGAAGTAGTCGCGGTCCGCGGTCAGGACGGTGGCCTCCCGGGCCAGCGCCGGCGGCGAGTGGGCGTCCGAGTTGGACACCAACTGGTAGCGGTCCAGGCTGCCGACCCGCCAGTTCATCTCCGGGTCGGACGACAGCCCGGTCTCCACCGCGAAGATGTGCTCGGCCAGGTCGGCGTAGCAGTCGGCGATCGCGTCGAAGCCGGACTTCGAGCCGAGCGCGGAGAACCAGGGCGTCCAGATGTGCGCCGGCACCAGGAAGCCGTCTCCGCTGGCCTCCAGCGTGATCTCCAGCAGGTCGCGGGAGTCCAGCCCGAGGATCGGCCGGCCGTCCGAGCCGAGGTTGCCGATCCGGCCCAGCGCGGTGTTGAACCGGCCCACCGCGTCCAGGTCCGGCAGGTAGATCAGGTGGTGCACCTTCCGGGTCCGGTCGTCCCGCTTGTAGATCGTGGAGATCTCCACGCTCAGCATGAACCGGACGGGGTCCGCCTCCGCCTCGCTGGCCAGCCGGGGTGGCAGCCGCCGGGCGATGTCCCGCTCCGCCTCCGGCGACAGCCGGTAGAGGCCGGGCTCGGCCGGGTGCAGCGTCTCGCGCAGGTGGTCGTACCAGGCGGGGTGGGTGAAGTCACCGGTGCCGAGCACCCCGATGCCCTTGCGCCGGGCCCACCAACCGAGGTTGGGCAGGGTGAGGTCACGGCTGCACGCGCGGGAGTACTTCGAGTGGATGTGCAGATCCGCGACGTAGGGCGGGAGGCCACCGGGGGGTGCGGCACTGAACGGAGGCACGCCGCATCCTGTCACGTCCGCTTGCCTACCCGCCCGCCGCCACGCGTACGCGTGACCTGAGCAATGCGGTGCTGGACGACGCGCCCCCGACCCGCTAGGGAGCACGCAGCTCGACGAGCGTCACCTGCGGCGGGGCGCCGACCCGCACCGGCGGCCCCCAGAAGCCCGCCCCGTTGGTGACGTAGACCTTGGTGCCGTCCACCTCGCCCAGACCGGAGACCACCGGCTGCTGGAGCTTCACCGCCAGGTTGAACGGCACCATCTGACCGCCGTGGGTGTGCCCGGAGAGCTGGAGGTCGACGCCGAACTTCGCCGCCTCGTGCGCGGCCACCGGCTGGTGGGCCAGCAGCACCACCGGGCGGCTCGGGTCACGGTCGCCGAGCGCGGCGGCGTAGTCGGCGGGCGCGGCCAGCCCGGTGCCGTCGGCGGTCACGTCGTTGACGCCGGCCAGGTCCAGCACGCCACCCCGGGCCCGGATCTCCTGCCGTTCGTTCTGCAGCACCCGCAGGCCGAGCCGGTCCACCTCGCGGACCCACTCCTCCACGCCGGAGTAGTACTCGTGGTTGCCGGTCACGAAGAAGCTGCCGTAACGGGAGCGCAGGTCACGCAGCGGCTCGGCGGCTCGGCCCAGCTCGGCCACCGAGCCGTCGACCAGGTCGCCGACCACGGCCACCAGGTCGGCGTCGAGTCGGTTGATCATGGCGACGATGCGCTCGGTGTGCGCCCGGCCGCGCAGCGGCCCGAGGTGGATGTCGGAGACGGTGGCGATCCGCAGCCCGTCCATGCTCCGCGGCAGCTTCGCCAGCGGGATGCGTACCCGGTCGAGCCGGGGCGGCCCCATCGCGGTGCGGACGCCGTACCCGGTGACGCCGGCGGCGGTGAGCCCGGCGAAGATCGCCGCGCCACGCGCGAGCAGCAGCCGGCGGGACGCGTCGTGGTCCGCCGGTGCGCCGCCGGCGACCGGTCGGCCGGTCGTCCCGGGCGGAGTGTCACCGGGATGGCCGGGCGGGGTGTCACCGGCGTCGCTGGTCGGCGGCGGGTCGCCGGCCTCGGTGGGTGCCGCGGCGGAGGTGCCGGCGCCGACCAGCGCCGGTTCGGCCGCCGGCCCCGGGGACGTGACCGACCGGGCCCGGCGGCGCAGGACGAGCCGCGTCACCGCGGTCGGCACCTCCAGTACCAGCAGCAGCACCAGCAGGTAGAACATCAGGGCCAGCCACACGTAGCCCGGCCAGGCCAGCCAGTAGAAGCCGCTCTGGGTGCCGGCCATGGTCGCCGGCACGAGCAGCGCGAGCAGGACCGCCACCGCCGCCCCGACCCGGCGGGCCCGCCCCGGACGGGTGGTGTCCCGGACCAGCCGCCGCCACAGGTAGTAGTGGATCAGCCCGATCACGAGCACGACGAAACCCACGAATGTCGCCATCGCCAGCACGTCGGCCTCCCTCAGCCGCCCGCGAAGGGTGGCAGCACGTCCACCGTGACCCCGGCCGGCAACGGTTCCTGACGATCATGACAGGCGACGCCGTCGACCAGGAAACTCGCCGCCTTGAGCACCACGGCCAGTCGGTCACCGTGGCGGGCGGAGAGGTCGTCGAGGAGTTCGTCCAGCGACCGGCCGGCGGATGCGGTCTCCTCGGCCCGGCCGGCGGCGGCCCGTGCGCCGGCGAAATAACGGACGGTCAACTCCACGGTCAACCTCCGATCGCGGACATCGGCCGGACCGGCTGGAGGAAGGTCGGATCGTCGATGCCGTGCCCGGCCCGCTTGCCCCACATCGCGGCCCGCCAGCGCCGGGCCAACTCCTCGTCGTCGACGCCGGCCCGCAGCGCGGCCCGCAGATCCGACTCGTCGGTGGCGAAGAGGCAGTTGCGCACCTGACCGTCGGCGGTGAGCCGGGTGCGGTCGCAGTCGCCGCAGAACGGCCGCGTCACGCTGGCGATCACCCCGACCTTGGCCGGACCGTCGTCCACCAGCCAGGTCTCGGCCGGCGCGGCGCCCCGCTCGGTCGGGTCGGGCCGCAACGCGGACTCGGCGCGCAGGGCGGCCAGGATCTCGTCGGCGGTGACCATGGTCGACCGGTCCCAGCCGTGCTGGGCATCCAGCGGCATCTGCTCGATGAACCGCAGCTCGTAGCCGTGCGCCAGGGCGAACCGGAGCAGTGCCGGGGCCTCGTCGTCGTTGACGCCGCGCATCAACACCGCGTTGATCTTGACGGGGGTCAGCCCGGCCTCCGCCGCGCCGGCCAACCCGGCGAGCACGTCGGCGTGCCGGTCGCGGCGGGTCAACGCGGCGAACCGGGCCGGGTCGAGCGTGTCGAGCGAGACGTTGACCCGGTCCAGCCCGGCCGCGCGCAGCGCCGGCGCGAGTCGGGCCAGACCGATGCCGTTGGTGGTCAGCGAGATGCGCGGCCGGGGCGACAGCGCGGCCACGGCCGCCACGATGCCGGGAAGGCCGGGCCGGATGAGCGGCTCACCGCCGGTGAAGCGCACCTCGGTGACGCCGAGCCGGCGCACCGCGACTCCGACCAGCCGGACGATCTCGTCGTCGGTGAGCAGTTGCGGGCCGGCCAGCCAGGGCAGCCCCTCGGCCGGCATGCAGTAGGTGCAGCGCAGGTTGCACTTGTCGGTCAGCGAGACCCGCAGGTCCCGGGCGACCCGGCCGAACCGGTCGGTGAGGACCCCGTCTGCCGTCGTCCGGGGGGCGGTCATCCGTCGACCGTAGCGCGTCGGACGCCGCCGAGCGCGGCACGGGCGGCGGAGACCACCGCCTCCGCGTACGCCGCCCCGAACAGCGCGGTGTGCACCAGCAGCAGGTGTAGTTGGTGCAGCGGCACCCGCTCCCGCCAGCCGTCGGCCAACGGCCAGGACTCCTGGTAGGCGGACAGGATCCGCTCGAACTGCGGCGGACCACCGAAGAGCGCGAGCTGCGCCAGGTCCGTCTCGCGGTGGCCGCCGTGCGCGGCCGGGTCGACCAGCCAGACCCGGCCGTCGGCGCCCCAGAGCAGGTTGCCGGGCCAGAGGTCGCCGTGCAGGCGGGCCGGCGGCTCGTCACCGCCCCACTCGCCGACCCGGTCGACGACCTGCTCGACAAGCGCCGTCGCGGCGCCGGTGAGCGCGCCCCCGTCGACCGACGTTCGAAGGTACGGCAGCAGCCGGCACCGGGCGAACCACTCCGGCCACGGCCCCCGGTCGGGCGTGTTGTCCTGCGGCAGCGCGCCGATGAAGCCGGTCCACTCCGCGCCGAACGCGGGCGCGCCGGCCCGGTGCAGCCCGGCCAGCCCGTGGCCGAACGCCTCCGCCGCCTCCGGGGCCGGCTCGCCCGGCTCCACCCAGTCCAGCGCCAGCAGCCCCGGCAGCGCGACCAGCACCTCCGGCACCGGAACCGCGTCGGCCTCGCGCAGCCACCGCAGACCGGCCGCCTCGGTGGCGAAGAAGCCCTCCGGCACCGGCCGTGTCGCCCGCTCCGGCCAGGTCTTCGCGAAGACGGAGTGGCCGTCGTCGAGCGTGAGTCGCGAGGCGGCACAGATGTCACCGCCGGCGACCGGCGTCTCCCGGATCCGCTGGTGGGTCAGGAAGGTCGGCAGGTGCTCCGGGTGTGCCCGCAGGTACGCCAGGTCCATGAGCGCAAGGTAGCCGGTACCTGGGACAGGCGTCGGCCCTGTCGTACCGAGACTGGTGGCGGACGCGGCCCACCTGGGCCGATACGGTCAGTAGTTGTGGATGAACGGCGTGTCGTCTACAGGGCCTGTCGCGGCGGCGGCGCCCCCCGCACGCTCCCGGCATGAACTCCACCGAGCGCCCCCGTCTCTCCGTCCGCTCCCCGGCCGACCTCGTCGCCGCCGTGCCCTACCTGCTCGGCTTCCACCCGGAGGACAGCGTGGTGGTGGTCGCGGTGCGGGGCCGGCGGGTGGTGTTCGCGGCCCGCGGCGACCTCCCCGAGCCGGGTGTCGAGCCCGGTCCGGCGGCCCGGCACCTGGCGCAGGTGGTGGCCCGGCAGGACGCCGACGCCGCGACGGTCATCGGCTTCGGCCCGGCCACCCGCGTCACCGGCGTGGTGGACGCGGTGGGCGCGGCGCTGGACGACGTGGGGCTGATCGTCCTCGACGCGCTCCGGGTGACGGACGGTCGCTGGTGGTCGTACCTCTGCGACGAGCCCACCTGCTGCCCGGTGGAGGGCACGCCGTACGACCCGGCCGCGAGTCGGGTCAGCGCGGCGGCCGTCTTCGCCGGTCAGGTCGCCCTGCCCGACCGCGCCGCCCTGGCCGCCCAGGTGTCGCCGTTCGGCGGCCCGGTCCGGCTCGCCATGCGCCAGGCCACCGTGCGGGCCCGCCGCCGGCTGGCCGCGCTCACCGGGGAGCCGCCCGACGGCCACTTACCGGGCGGTGCGGAGTCCGGTGATCCCTCGCCCGGCGGTGCGGAGTCCGGTGGTCTCCGGTCCGGCGGGACGCGGGCCGGCGCCGCCCCGCCCCCAGACGTTCCGGCGGGCGACCGGACCGCCGACGGACCGGCCTGCCGGGGCGGGGCGACGCGGGCCGTGCGGGCGGCCGGCACGGCGGCGGTACGGGCCGCGTTTCGCCGGCAGCGGCACGGTGAGCGACTCACCGACGACGAGGTGGCCTGGCTGACCGTGCTCCTCACCCACCTCGTGGTGCGCGACCACGCCTGGTCCCGCACCGACGGCCGGGACACCGACATCAGCCTGTGGACCGACGTGCTCCGACGGGCCGAACCCGAACTGACCGCGGCCCCCGGCACGCTGCTCGCGTTCGCCGCCTGGCGGTCCGGGGACGGCGCGCTGGCCGCCGTCGCCCTGGAGCGGGTGCTCGCGGCGGATCCCGCCTACTCCCTCGCGGTGCTCCTCGACGACGCGCTCCGCCGTGGCGTGGCCCCGTCCGAGCTGGACGGCTGGCCGGGTGTCGCCGGCCCGGCGGTCCTCCGCCGCCGCCGGCGTCGTCCGCGCCGCTGAACCGGAGGCAGCGGTGCCCGTCCGCGCCGCTGAATCGGAGGCAGCGGTGCCCTCCGCGCCGACGCGCGGCCGGGTCGCTGTGCCGCCGCCTCAGCGAGGCACGCGCTGCGCCCCGGTGTAGACGTTCATGGTCGGGCCGCGGAGGAATCCGACAAGCGTCATCCCGGCCTCCTCGGCCAGTTCGGCGGCGAGCGTGCTGGGCGCGGAGACCGCCGCGAGCAGCGGCACCCCCGCCATCCACGCCTTCTGGGTGAGCTCGAAGCTGGCCCGGCCGGAGACCAGCAGGACGTGACCGGCCAGCGGCAGCCGGTCCGACCGGGCGGCCCAGCCGATCACCTTGTCCACCGCGTTGTGCCGGCCCACGTCCTCGCGGAGCGCCAGCAGTTCGCCGTCCGCGGTGAAGAGCCCGGCCGCGTGCAGGCCGCCGGTGCGGTCGAAGGCGCGTTGCGCGGCACGCAGCCGGTCGGGCAGCCCGGCCAGCAGTGCGGCGGTGACCTCCAGCGGGTCCTCCCGCACGGCGAACCGGGAGCGGGTGCGTACCGACTCGATGCTCGCCTTGCCGCACACCCCGCAGGAACTGGTGGTGTAGAAGTTGCGCGTCGGGTCGGTGGCCGGTTCCGGCACGCCGGGGGAGAGCACCACGTCGACCACGTTGTAGGTGTTGGGGGTCTCCGCTCCGGAGCAGAGCTGCGCGGTGTGCACATCCTCCGCCGACCGGATCAGCCCCTCGGTCAACAGGAAGCCGATGGCCAGGTCCAGGTCGTCGCCGGGCGTGCGCATGGTCACCGCGAGCGGCCGGCGACGGCCGGGGCCGGCCGGTCCGACCCGGATCTCCAGCGGCTCCTCCACGGCCAGCGTGTCCTGCCGGCGCACCCGGTCCCGGCGGTCGTCCGCCGCCCCGAGGTCGATCCGCAGCACGCCACGCCGGTCTGTCGCCCGTCCCATGCCGCCATCCTCTCCCGCACCCGGCCCCACCCGCACCTCAGCACCCCGCCCGCCGCTCTCCTCCGAAGCGCCCGTCTGGCCCGGGGTTCCGGCGCGGGCCGTGGGTAGGGTGAGGCGGTGACCGGGTACGCGGCGGTACTGCTCGCCGGCGGTGCGGCCCGCCGGATGGGTGGGGTGGACAAGCCGGCCCGTCCGGTCGGTGGCCGGCCGATGTTGCACCGGGTGCTGGCCGCGGTGGCCGACGCGGACGAGCGGATCGTGGTCGGTCCGTCCGGTCCGGTGCCCGCGGGGGTACGGGTGACCCGCGAGGAGCCCGCCGGCGGTGGTCCGGTGGCGGCGACCGCGGCCGGGCTGGCCCTGCTGCGACCCGGTACGACCACGGTCGCCCTGCTCGCCGCCGACCTGCCGCTGCTCAGCGTCGCCGCGATGGCGGAGCTGCGGCGTGCGCTCGACGGGTCGACCGCCGGTCTGGCCTGCTACGTGGACGGCGACGGTCGCCGGCAGCAGCTCTGCGGCGTCTGGCGGCTGCCGGCGCTGCGCGCGGCGGTGGACCGGCTGGCGGCGGAGCGGGGCGGCACGGTCGACGGCGCGGCGGTGCGGGGCCTGCTGGCCGGTGCCACGGTTCGGGAGGTGGCCTGGTCCGGTGCCGGGCCGCCGCCCTGGTTCGACTGCGACACTGACGAGGACGTACGCCGGGCCGAGGAGTGGACGACATGACCGTGTTGGACGACTGGGTCACCGCGGCCTGCGCCGAGTTGGAGCTGGATCCGGCCGAGGTGCCGGTGTCGGCCGTGCTGGACGTGGCCCGGGACGTGGCGCATCAGGTGGTGCGGCCGGGTGCGCCGGTCAGCGCGTACCTCCTGGGGGTGGCGGTGGGGCGCGGCGCGGATCCGGCCGCGGTGGCGGCCCGGCTCAGCGCGCTGGCGGGGTCGTGGCCGGTGGAGCTGGACGGGACGACGCCGGTGGCGTAGCGACTTGTCCGATCCCGGTCGGCTGTGATTCGGCCCCCGCCGCCCGTGGGTAGGGTGGCGGGAACGGACGGAGGCGATCATGACGGCAGACCACCCCTCGCCGGTCGACAAGCCTTCCGGCGGTACGCCGGAGCAGCACGATTCGATCCTGCTCGACGAGCCGACCACGGCTGACCTGCGGGCCAAGGTGACCGAGGCCTGGCGGGAGTTCGCCCGGGCGCTGGCCGAGCGGCTGCGCGGGTTGCCGGCCGGTGGTCACCTGGAGGTCACGCTCGACCCGACCGCCTCGGGCACCGGGGACGCCGTCTACTCGGTCAGCGCGGACGCCGGCGAGGACGGCGCGCTGTCGGCTCGGGCGGTCGGCAACGCCACGCTGCCGTCGGGTTACCGGCTGGACCGGGCGGCGGTGGCCGACATGGTGGCGCTGGGCTGGTCGCCGCCCGGCGTGGTGGCGGGTTCCGGCGAGCAGTTCGGCCTGGACTGCGGCGTCGACGAGGCGACCCGGTTGTCCGCGGTGCTCTCCCGGACGCTGCGGGACGTCTACGGCGCCCCGCATCCCGCGTTCCTGGTCTATCTGGTGCACGACGCCGAGGGTGAGCCGCTGCCGGTGGAGCCGCTCGGCACCGCCCGCAGCGAGTTCGGCCCGGACCGGGACGTGGAGGCCGACCTGGAGGAGGCGCTGGCCGCCGCGGCGGCCGCCCAGGCGGGTGAGAACGACGTGCTGGCCCTGGAGGAGCGGGTCCGCACGGTCGTCTCGACGATGTTGAAGTCGAACTCCGACCAGGTGCAGGTCGACTCCGACGGTGACATCAACATCCGGGCCGGCTCGGCGATGGTCTTCGTGCGGGTCCGCGACAATCCGCCGCTGGTCGACGTCTTCTCCCCGGTGCTGACCGAGGTCGAGCCGACCGAGCGCCTCTACGTGAAGCTCTCCGAGCTGACCAACCGGATGCCGATCGGCCGGCTCTACTGCGCCGACGACACGGTCTGGGCGTCCATCCCGGTCTTCGGCCGCAACTTCCAGGCCACCCACCTGATGCTGGCCGTGCAGGTGATGACCGGTCTCGCCGATGAGTTGGACGACCGGCTGCACGGCGAGTTCGGCGGCAAGCGTTTCTTCGGTGAGGGTGACAAGCCGGCCCGGCCGCAGGAGCACCGCACCGGCATGTACCTCTGAGCGGGAGCCCCGGTCAGCGTACGTCGAGCAGTGTCTTGCCGACGGTGGACCGGGACTGGATCGCGGCGTGTGCCTCGGCGGCGCGCTCCAGCGGGAAGCGCTGGGCGATCAGTGGCCGGAGCCGTCCGGCGGCGGCCATGGCGAGGGCTTCCTCGGTGAGCGCGCGCAGTTCGTCCGGTCGGGGCCGGGGGCGCAGCAGCGTCACGCCGCGGGCGGCGGCGACGTCGGCCGGGACGTCCGCCCAGGCACCGCCGGCGAGCCCGAAGCTGAGCATCCGTCCGCCCGGGTCGAGCAGGTCGAACGCCTCCCGGGCGATGGTGCCGCCGACGCCGTCGAAGACCACGTCGAGCGCGTCGACGGCGGCCCGTACCCGCCCGGCCCAGCCCGGCTGCCGGTAGTCGACCACCACCTCTATCGGGGCGGCGCGGAGCAGGTTGACCTTGGTGGGGCCGCCGGCGGCGGCCACCACCGTCGCGCCGGCCCGCGCGACGAGCTGCACCAGCAGGGTGCCGACCCCGCCGGCCGCGGCCTCCACCAGTACCCGGTCGCCGGCCCGCAGCCCGGCCGCCCGAGCCAGCATCAGCGCGGTCCGGCCGTCGGCGAGCAGCGCCACGGCCGTGTCCAGCGGCAACCCGGGGGGTACGGGGATGGGCGCGTGCTGGTCGACCACGACGCGCTCGGCGTACCCGCCGGTGCCGCCGGTGCCGGTGACGACGAGTCGGCCGACCAGCGCCGGATCGACTCCGGGGCCGACCGCGCCGATCGTGCCGCCGACCCCGTTGCCGGGGATCAGCGGCGGTTCGCCGGTGAACGGGCCGAACCCGGTGGCCCGGAACATCGTCTCGACGAAGGTCAGGTTCGCGTGCGCCACCTCGACGAGCACCTGACCCGGACCGGGCTCCGGGTCGGGCGCCGGACCGGGCACCAGCACCTCGGGTCCACCGAATTCTCGCAGCCACACCGCACGCATCACGCCTCCCGGAACGTTCGCCGGTTCCAGTCAACGACGTGAAGCGGGCTTGAGGTCAACTCGTGGAGGGTCCGACGCCGGGGGACTCGACGAGTCGGGACAGCACGATGGTGCTGCGGGACGAGGTGACGAACGACTCGGCGCGCAGCCGTTCCAGGGCCTCCTCCAGGTGGGCGATGTCGGCGGCGCGCAGGTGCACCAGCGCGTCCGCCTCGCCGGAGACGGTGTAGGCGCCGACCACCTCGGGGTGCCGGCGGGCGGCGACGCCGATCTGCGCGGGCGTGGTCCGGCCGGCGCAGAACAGCTCGACGAACGCCTCGGTGGTCCATCCCACGGCGGCCGGGTCGACGACCGCGGTGAAGCCGCGGATCACGCCGGTGGCGCGCAGCCGGTCGACCCGTCGCTTGACCGCGGGGGCGGAGAGTGACACCCGGGCGCCGATGTCGGCGTACGAGGCGCGGGCGTCCGCCACGAGCAACGCAATGATTCGTTGGTCAACCGCGTCTATCTGCAACGTTCCGCCCCCGGGAAGCAATGGTTGTGGCTGTTACCAAAGTTCCAGCCTACCTACTCTTGGTGACCGTGAACCAGCAGCGAGTCTCGCGAAAGCGGACATATCTCATGTGCTCGCCGGAGCACTTCGCGGTCGAGTACGCGATCAACCCGTGGATGGACCTGGCCACGCCGGTCGACGCCGACCTGGCGGTCAAGCAGTGGGACCGGCTGCGCGAGACGTTGCTCGGGCTCGGCCACGACGTGCACCTGCTCACCCCCGAGGCCGGCCTGCCGGACATGGTCTTCGCCGCGAACGGGGCGTTCGTGGTGGACGGCACCGTCTACGGCGCCCGGTTCAAGCACGAGCAGCGTGCCGCCGAGGCCGCCGCCCACCGGGCGTTCTACGAGGCGCAGGGCTGGCACTTCATCGCGCCGAGCGAGACCAACGAGGGTGAGGGCGACTTCGCTTACCTGCCGGACGCGCACGGCGGCCTGGTCCTGGCCGGCCACGGCTTCCGTACCGAGCTGGCCGCGCACGCCGAGGCGCAGGAGGCGCTCGGTCGGCCGGTGATCTCGCTGCGCCTGGTCGACCCGCGCTTCTACCACCTCGACGTGGCGCTCGCCTCGATCGACGACGGGAACGTCGTCTACTACCCGGGCGCGTTCTCCGCGGCCAGCCAGAAGGTCCTGGCCCAGCTGTTCCCGGACGCGGTCGTCGCGGACGACGAGGACGCCCTGGCGTTCGGCCTGAACCTGGTCAGCGACGGGCTCAACGTGGTGTTGAACAGCGACGCCACCCGGCTGGCCGGCAAGCTGAAGGCGGCCGGCTACCACCCCGTGCCGGTGGAGCTGGCCGAGCTGAAGAAGGGCGGCGGCAGCGTGAAGTGCTGCATCGCCGAGCTGCGGCACTGAGCCGGGCTGCGGCCCCGAGCAGGACACGCGCGAGGGCGGTCTCCCCCCGGGGAGGCCGCCCTCGTCGTCGCGTCAGCCGAGCGTGGCCAGCTCGTTGGTCACCACGTTGGAGAGCATCCGGCCGTCGAGCTGCACCTTGCGCAGGTACCACTTCTGCTGCGGGGTACGCGGCTGGTTGAACTGCCAGGGACCCCGTGGGCTGTCGACCTGGCCGATCGTGCCGAGGGCGAGGTTGACCTGCTGCGGCGACACGTTCCCGCCGGTCAGCCGGATCGCCTTGTCCAGCACCAGCGCGGCGTCGTACGAGGCCATCGCGTACGTGGTCGGGGACGTGTTGAACGTCTTACGGTACGCCGAGGCGAACACCCGGTTCGCGGTGTTGTTCAGGTCGGCCGAGTAGTTCAGCGCGGTCTCGATGCCGTACTTCTCGATCAGCGCCCGGTCCCGGCCCTTCTCGCCGTCGTCGAGCTGGTCGAGGACGGTGCCCTCGGTGAGGAACCCGGGCGCGTAGATCGGCCCCCGGTAGCCCTCGTCGTAGAGCTGCTTGACGAACTGCACCGCCTGCACGCCGGTGTAGTGGCAGAAGACCGCGTCCGGCCGGCGCCCCAGCGCCTTGCGGATCGGCCCGGCGTACGCGCCCTTGCTGGGGTTGGCGTAGTCGGGCGTGTAGATCGGGTCCTCGGTGAGCCGGCGGCCCTGCTCGTAGCCGCGTCGCAGCCCGGTGACGACGTCCCGGCTGCCGGCGCCCTGGGTGCCGAAGATGGCGATCCGGCTGGACGGGTCCAGGTTCTGCCGCAGGTACTCGCCGAGTGCCACGCCCGGCTCGTCCAGCACGTACGAGGTGCGCCAGATGAAGACGACGCCCTGGAGCGTGGCGGGGGAGGCGTTGGAGCCGATCAGCGGCACCCGGGCGTCCTCCACGGTGTCCCGGATGCCGGTCATGACGGCCGGGTTGACCACGCCGGTGAGCGCCAGCACGCCCTCCTTGAGCAGCCGGTCGACGGCGGCCTTGCCGGTCGCGACGCTGTCGCCCTCCTCGGCCGGCACCACGGTGACCGGGTGCCCGCCGAGCTGCTGCCCGTGCGTGGCGAGGAAGAGCTGGAAGCCGTTGGCGATCTCGTCCCCGATGACCTTGTTCGGGCCGCTGCCGGGCACGATCAGCCCGATCTTGACCGGGCTGCCCGGGGCGGCCTGGTCCGTACCGTCGTCGCCGGGGCCGCAGCCCGCGGCGAGCCCGGTGGTGCCCAGTGCGGCCAGCAGTTGCAGGGCTCGCCTGCGGTTCATCTGTGCCACCGACTTCCTTCCGCCGGGGTGGCCAAGGTGCACACCCCTCCGGCGTTCTACCTGGTCGGCGACGCTGCGTCAATGCCGGGTGGATCACCGTGCAGGGACCGCAACGCCGCCACCACCCGCGGCCACGCGGCCGAGCCCGGTGCGATCAGCCCGAAATGCTCGCATTCTGGCAGCTCAATGAGCGTGGCGGAGCCTCCGGCGGCCCGGTCGGCGGCCACCCATGAGCGGCTCATCGACACCGGAACCTGCCGGTCGAGAACGCCGTGCATGACTACCGTGCGTGTTCGCATCGGCACCAATGCCGATGGATCGGTTGCGGAGTACCGCTCCGGCACGTCGGCCGGCCCGCCGCCGACCAGCGCGGCCACCGCCCCGGAGTCCAGGTCCAGCCGGTACGCCTCGGCGAGGTCCGCGACCGGGGCCAACGCGAGCACGCCGCCGGTCGTTTCCGGGGCGTGGGCCGCCACGTACAGCGCCAGATGCCCACCGGCGGAGTGGCCGACCAGGATCGGCGGCGCCGACGCCACCCGGCCGGGCCATGCGGCGGCGGACAGCCCCGGCAGCGCGGCGACGCCGGCGAGCACGTCGGTGAGCGGGTCCGGCCAGCCGCTGTCCGGCCGACCGGTCCGGCGGTATTCGAGCTGGGCCACCGGATGACCGAGCGCGGCCAGCGCCGCCGCCATCGGGCCGGTGTGGGTCCGGTCGTACTCCGCCCGCCAGAAGCCGCCGTGCACCACGATCACCAGCGGCCGGGCGGGGCCCTCACCGGCCGGGCCGCGCAGGTCGGCGCACTGGTCCGGATGGTCGCCGTAGGCGACGGTGGCGTCCGGCGGCGGCGCCGGCCGGGTCAGCACCTCACGCGGGTCGCCGGTCATGCCGGGACGGTAGCCTGCCGGTCCGGGCGCGTGCGCGTGGCCGGGGTGGGTAAAGATGGTTGCCATGACCGAAGCACACTCCGGCGGACACGACGACGAACAGGCCAACGACGGCATCCCCGGCACCGTGGTGGTGGTCGGCCCGGACGGTCGACCGGTCGGCACGGTGCAGACCGAGGAGGGCAAGGGCGAGGACCCGACCCGCCTGGTGGAGCAGCCGGCCAAGGTGATGCGGATCGGCAGCATGATCAAGCAGCTGCTGGAGGAGGTGAAGGCCGCCCCGCTCGACGACGCCAGCCGGCACCGGATGCGCGAGATCCACGAACGCTCGATCGTCGAGCTGAAGGAGGGCCTCGCCCCCGAGCTCCGCGAGGAGCTGGAGCGGATCTCGCTGCCGTTCACCGAGCAGCAGGCGCCCAGCGAGGGCGAGCTGCGCATCGCCCACGCCCAGCTCGTCGGCTGGCTGGAAGGGCTGTTCCACGGCATCCAGGCCGCGCTGGTCGCCCAGCAGATGGCCGCCCGCGTCCAGTTGGAGCAGATGCGCTCCGGCCGGCAGGCGCTGCCCAGCGGTCCCGGCGGGATGGTCCCGGGCATGCCCGGCATGCCCGGCGGGGCCGAGGGCCACGCGCCCGGCCAGTACCTCTGACCGACACCGGCCGGGGCGCCTGACGCGCCCCGGCCGGTCAGTCCACCCCGAAGACCTTCTCCAGGTACGCGGCCACGCCGTCCTCGGTGTTCGCCCCGGTCACCTCGTCCGCGATCTCCCGGACGGCCGGGTGGGCGTTCGCCACCGCCACCGACCGACCGGCCCAGGTCAGCATCGGCACGTCGTTCGGCATGTCGCCGAACGCCAGCACGTCCCGCTCGTCGATGCCCAGCCGGGCCGCGTACCAGGCCAGGCCGGCGGCCTTGGTCACCCCGGCGGCGGAGACCTCGATCAGGCCGCTGTACGACGAGTGCGTCGCCTCGGCCAGCCCTTCGAGCGCACCGGCGACCACCCGGACGAACACGTCCGGGTCCTGCTCCCCGGCCCGGACCAGCAGCTTCACCGCCGGCACGGCGAGCAGCTCCTCCGGCGACTCGACGGCGCGGATCGCGTCCGCGTCGGCGTCCCAGCGCAGCGGGTAGTGCGACTCGTGCCGCATCTGCCGGCTGTCCACGATCTCCACCGCGAAGCTCACCCCGGGCACCTCGGCCCGCAACCGCCGGGCCACCTCGGCGAGCAGCTCCGGGGCGAGCGGGTCGGCGCGCAGCACCTCGTCGGCGGCCGGGTCGTACACCACCGCGCCGTTGGCGCAGATGGCCGGCAGCGGTGCGGCGAGCTGGTCGTACACGAGTTTGAGCCAGCGGATCGGACGGCCGGTGACCAGCACGACCGGCGTGCCCGCGGCGGCGATCCGGGCCAGCACCCGCGCGGTACGCGGGCTGAGCGTGCGGTCGTCGGTGAGCAGTGTGCCGTCGATGTCGCTGGCGACGAGGCGGGGTGGTTCTCCCATCACCGGGAGAGTAGTCGGTCCAGGTAGACCGCGACGCCGTCGTCGTCGTTGCGCAGGGTGACCTCGTCCGCGGCGGCGCGCACCTCCGGGTGGGCGTTCGCCACCGCCACCCGGGCCCAGCCGGCCCAGCCGAACATCGGCAGGTCGTTGGGCTGGTCGCCGAAGACCAGCACGTCCGCCGGATCCACCCCGAGCCGCTCGGCGACCACGCTCAGCCCGGAGGCCTTGTCCACCCCGGGCGGGCAGATCTCGACGAAGCCGAGCCCGGCCTGGGTGAGCGAGGCGACCTCCGCCGGCACGATCCGGCGGGCCACCGCCAGCAGCTCGTCGACGTGGTGGTCCTCGGTCCGCGCGAACGCCTTGACCACGTCGCAGGAGAGGCATTCCGCCCGGCTGCGCGCCTCGAACCGGTCCGGGTAGGGCCAGCTCGGGTGGTAGTCGCCCCACAGCGGCGTGTCGTCCTCGCCGGACGCCTCCACCATCACGGTGAGCGGGCCGACCGCGGCCTCCAGGTCGGCGATCAGCCGGGCGAGCACCTCGCCCCGGAGGCGCTCGTCGCGCAGCACCAGCGGGCCGGCCGGGTCGCTCTGGTCGACCACCCACCCGCCGCCGGCCATCACCAGGAAGTCCGCGGCGCGGATGTCGTTGCGGCTCAGTTCGGCCAGCCGGGGTCCACGTCCGGTGGCGCCGACCACCGGGATCCCGGCGGCCCGCACCCGGTCCAGCACCCCGTGGGTGTACGCGGAGACGGTGTCGTCGCTGCGGACGAGCGTGCCGTCGAGGTCGGTGGCGATCAGCTTGGGCAGGCCCGGGCGGGTCATGGCTCCTCCTTCGGCCCCGCCGCCGTCACGCCGGCCGGCCCGGTGCTCGTGCCGAGACCGTCGAACGGCGGGCAGCAACCGTATCTCGCGCGGCAGGGGCGACCATGGCGTTCCGGCGAATCCGCCGCGAATCCACGGCGGCGATCCGATGGCCGCCGCACCGACGGATCGGCAGGCCGGCGGGCCGGGAGCGTCGCCGAGATCGGCGGACCGGCGGGCCGAGGGGTCGCCCCGCTCAGCGGGAGCGTTCGGGGCCGGCGAACGGCACGGTCGGCTCCACCGTGAGGTCGGCCGGCGCCGGCGGCGCCTCGTCGTCCCGGGCCCGGCGACGTCGCCGGAACGGCCGGTCGTCCGGCGTCTCGTCGCCCGGCGCCACCTCGACACTCGCCCGGTCGGTGGCCCGCCCGGCCAGATGCAGCGCGACCGCCAGCAACACCACCGCGAGGAACGCGGTGACCAGGCCGCGCCCGTGCTCCACCTGGATGTCCCGTTCCACCGGGAAGAAGAGGATGCGACGGGCGAGCGGCTGGAGCGAGGAAGCGGTCGCGACCAGCACGCCGAGCAGCGTCGCCGCGAGGCCCAGCCCGGCGATCCGGGCGTGTTGCCGAACCGCCGGGGCGCCGCGCAGCGCCAGCGCCACCGCGACCGACAGCCCGAGCAGCCCCACGAGGTACGCCGCCCCGAAGCCGCCGATCTCGGCGACGCCACTGGGCAGCCGGAACGTCGTGTTCCCGTCCTCCCCTTCGTCGGGCACCGTGATCACCAGCCACTCGCCGATCAGCGAGGCGAGCGCGGCGACCGCGCCGAGCCCGGCGAGCACCGGCGGCAGGCGATGGTCCCGGCCCAGACCGGCGAGCGCCCGACCGAACCGGCCGGACGGAGCCGCCCCGGTGTCGACGTCGCCCCACTCGACCACCGTGGTGCCGTCGGCGCGGTTGTCCTGCCTGGGAACCGGGGGATCCTGCGACATCGGTCACCCTTCTCCGGTACGCGGGTCTGCGTCGAATCATGGCACAGCCGGCCCCCGGTCACCCGGAGCGCGAGGGGAGCAGGACAGGCGGTGCGGGACGGCCCGCTTTCGGTTAGCGTCGGTGCCATGCCTATCCGTACCGCTTCCGCTCGTTGGCAGGGCAACCTCGCCGAGGGGTCCGGCACCGTCCGCACCGGCAAGGGCGGCCTGTCCGGCAACTACTCCTTCAAGTCCCGGTTCGAGGAGGGTGAGGGCACGAACCCCGAGGAGCTGATCGGCGCCGCGCACGCGAGCTGCTTCTCGATGGCGCTCTCCAAGCAGCTCGCCGACTCGGGCGTCACCGACACGTCGGTGGAGACCACCGCCAAGGTGCACTTCGACAAGACCGACGCCGGCATGACCGTGACCCGCATCGACCTGGAGACCGTCGGCCAGGCTCCGGGCCTCGACGAGGCCGGCTTCACCAAGCTGGCCGAGGCCGCCAAGGAGGGCTGCCCGATCTCCCGGCTGCTCTCCCCGGGCGCCGAGATCACCCTGACCGCCCGCCTGGCCTGACCCGTCCGACGCGGTGAGGGCGCCCCCGGGGGGCGCCCTCGCCGTGCCGCGTGCCGACCGTGAGGGAGGGACCGGCCGCGTGGCCGTGGAGATGAGCCGGGACCGGTTCGAGGAACTGGTCGGCGAGGCGCTCGACGAGGTGCCCGAGGAGCTGCTCGGGCTGATGAGCAACGTGGTCATCCTGGTGGAGGACGACCCACCGCCCGGCGAGAACCTGCTCGGGCTCTACGAGGGGCACGCGCTCACCGCGCGCGGCTGGGACTACTCCGGCGTGCTGCCGGACCGCATCCTGATCTACCGGAACCCGATCCTGGCGATCTGCGACACCGACGACGACGTCGTCGACGAGGTCGCGGTGACCGTGGTGCACGAGATCGCCCACCACTTCGGCATCGACGACGAGCGCCTGCACGCCCTCGGCTGGGGCTGACCGGGTCCCGCCCGACCCCCGCTCGGCCGATCCCCGCGGTTGCGCCCGTCCCCTAACCTGCGGATCAGGCACATCCCGATGCAGGAGGAAACCCGATGCGCAGCGAGCTGTTCTCCGCGGAGAACCTGGAGAAGGAGTCCCAGCAGCCGGGCATGCGGCTGCAGAACTCCAAGATGCTCAAGATCGAGCTGAACGGCGAGGCGATGGCCCGGGTCGGGTCCATGGTCGCGTACCAGGGCCAGGTGCAGTTCCAGGCGCTCGGCTCCGGCGGCATCGGCAAGTTCATCAAGCAGCGGCTCACCGGCGAGGGCGTCCCGCTGATGAAGCTCTCCGGTCGCGGCGACGTCTTCCTCGCCGAGGCCGCCAAGGACGTGCACATCATCGACCTGGAGCCGGGCGACGCGCTCTCCATCAACGGCTCCAGCGTGCTGGCGTTCGACTCCAGCCTCCAGTACGACATCAAGATGGTCAGCGGCATGGGCATGGCGTCCTCGGCCGGCCTGTTCAACTGCGTCTTCACCGGGCACGGCCGGATCGCCATCACCACCAAGGGCACCCCGGTGGTGCTGAACGTGGACGCGCCGACGTACGTCGACCCGCAGGCGGCGGTCTGCTGGTCGGCCAACCTCCAGACCGGCTACCACCGGGCCGAGCAGCTCGGCCTGGGCACGCTGCTCGGCCGCAGCACCGGCGAGGCGTTCACGATGAGCTTCGCCGGTCACGGCTTCGTCGTGGTCCAGCCGTCGGAGGAGCCGCCGGTGGCCGGCAGCGGCGCCCAGCAGCAGCAGGGCGGCCTGCTCGGCGGCCTGTTGCAGTGAAGTCTCCGGGCCGGGTGCGACCCTGGGGGGCGCACCCGGCCCGGTCAGCTCAGCTCGCCGGCACGCAGCCGGGCCAACCAGGCCGCCGCGTCGGCGTAGTCGGCGTCGGAGAGACCGGCCGGCGCGGGCGTCGGCCGGTCGCCCGCCGCCGTGCTCCAGCGGTGCCGGGGGTACGACCCGAGGAAGCGCACGCCGGCGCAGACCCGGTGCAGCCCCTGCAACGCCTCGCCGAGGCGGACGTCGGCGACGTGCCCGGTGCAGTCCAGGAAGAACACGTACCGCCCGAGCGCCTCGCCGGTCGGGCGGGACTCGATGCGGGTCAGGTTCACGCCGCGGACGGCCAGCTCCATGAGCACGGACAGCAGCGCGCCCACCCGGTCGTGCGCGATGTAGACCGCCAGTGAGGTGAGGTCGTCACCGGTCGGCGGCGGGGGCGTCCCGGGGCGGGACAGCAGCGCGAACCGGGTCACCGCGTCGGGATGGTCGGCGATCTTGTCGGCGAGCACGGTCAGCCGGTGCCGGGCGGCGCCGATCGGGGCGCAGATCGCGGCGTCGTACTCACCGGTCGCCGCGCCGGCCGCGGCGGCGCCGTTGGAGAGCACGTCGACCACGGTGGCGTCGGGCAGGTGGTCCCGGAGCCAGCCCCGGCACTGGGTGGACGCCTGCGGATGGGCCGCCACGCTGCGCACCCCGGCCGGCGTCACCCCGGGCCGGCCGGCGAGCACGAACTCGACCGGCAGCACCACCTCCCGGGTGATCACCAACGGGTCGCCCTCGGCCAACTCGTCGAGCGTCACCCCGACCGCGCCGCCGATGGAGTTCTCCAGCGGCACCAGGGCGGCATCCGCCTCCCCGGCCCGTACGGCGTCCAGCGCCTCGCCCACGCTGCGGGCCGGCGTGCGGCTCCCCCGCTCGGCGGCGGGCACGGTGCGCAGCGCCTGTTCGGCGAAGGTGCCCTCGGGACCGAGGTAGACGAAACGGGTCGGCGGTGTTCCGGGCATGGCGACCAGCCTACGCACCCGGGGGACTGTCACAGGCCAGGGTGCGGATGCCCGTGGGCGCGGTGGCGCGTACCTCGACGCCGCACACGTCCGTCCCGGCGGTCACCAGCCTGGGCGTGCCGGACCGGCCGCGCGTGACCACCTGGAGCTCCTCGTGCCCGGAGACCGCCAGCACGGTGTACTGCCAGCCCTCCGCGCACAGCGGCCCGGTCCGTACGGTGATCCGGACGTTGCGGGGCAGCACCCCGGCGGAGCCGCGCAGCATCGCCACGATCCGGTCGCCGGACGGCGTGCCCCGGCAGGGCACGGCGACCGGATCGAGGGCCGGTGGCGTGCGCGCCGGCAGGGACGGGACGGCCGGCACGATCGGGGTCGCGCTCGGCGTGGGAGTAGGCGTGGCCGCCGCCGAGGCGCGGGGAGCGCCGGTCGGGCTGGGCGGCGGGTCACGCAGTTCGGGCGGCGTGCCGCAGGCGGTCAGCGCGAGCAGCACGAGCAACGTCACCGGGGCATGCCGACGGGCGGACGGGGTAGCGGGCACGGGGGATGGTCCTCGACCTCGGGCGAGCGGTCAGAGCACGGAGAAGAACGTGAGCGAGCCGGCCACCGCGGCACCGGTGAGCACCGGCGTGGAGATGGCGTCCACTGTCGTCCCGGCGTCGGAGCCGGGCCCCTGGACCCGGAGCAGGCCACGGGCGAGCCGGCCGGAGAGCAGCGCGAGCAGCGGCGGGATCTTGTCGGTCTCCTGCTCGGTCAGCTCACTCGGGCTGGCGGTGAAGTCGACCAGGCGCAGGCCGCCTTCGAGCAGCGGCCGGCCGACCACGTCCGCCGGGGCGCCCAGGCAGAGCAGGTCGCAGCCGGAGGAGGAGATCGCCACCACGGTCGTGTCGACGTCGATCAACAGGCATGGCTCGGCGGCCCGGGAGACCGTCCCGCACCACTGCGCGAAGTTGTCGGACTCCTGCTCGGTGCATGCCTCCGCCGGGGACGTGAACACTTCCGAGAGTGAGAGCTCGACGTGGGCCACCGCGCCTCCTATGTACACCGACGGTCCGTCCACGCTAGCCGGTCGGCACGACGACCTTCCGGCCGCGCTGCGCTCTCCGGCCGCCGGTGCCGCCCGTGGGGCCGGGATGGCTCAGGTGCCGGGGACATGCGTCGGTGCGGCGGGAGCCCCGGGGGGTGGGCGGCCGGCGACGACGCGGACCGACGAACCGGTCGGGGCGGTGCCGCGGACCGCGTGGCGTCGCCGGAGACGTTACCGGCGGGCGGCCCGCTTGTCAGCGGCCGTTCGGCCCTCGTCATACCACCGGTAGTCGGCGGATGGACGGTACGTGCCGTTCAGCCACGTCGAGGGCGCCTGGGCGACCCGCGACAATTTCTCGGCGGTGGCCGGGCTGATCCGGTTGCCGGCGGCCACGAGCAGCCGGTCCAACTCCCGGTGGGTGGCCATGAGGCAGTCCTTCGGGAGGCCGTAGACGCTGATCACGCCGGAACCGACGAACGTCAGCACCGGCGTCACCGGGATCGGCAGCCCGACCGCGTCGGAGAGCGCCTTGCTGGCCCGCTTGGCGTCCCGGCGCGCTTCGGCCACATAGGGCGGACGCTTGCCGTTGATCTGCACGACATCGCCGGCGACCAGGACCCGGGCCCGGCCGTGGTCGGCGACGGTGACCGCGAAGAGGCCGCTCGGCCCGATCGCGAGGAACCCGGCCCGGTCGGAATCGCCCTGGTCGAACAGCGCGTCGGCCGGGTCCGTCCGGGGCCACTCGATGACGTGCCAGGCGGGACCGAGGTGGTCGAGCTGCCCCAGGGCGCGGGCCCCGGCGGCCTCCAGCCGGCGGGCACCCCGCTCGGCACGGCGGCGGCGGGCCCACTCCAGGGGAGTCGGTCGAGCCGGCTCGAGCGCCGAGGCGTTATCGACCCGGGGATGTGCCGCGGGAGGCGGCAGGGCCCGGGTCGGCACGGCCCGGCGAGCGGGAAAGACAGTCATCGCGACCTCCGGCAAAAGGTCTCTCGAAGTTATGTCTCCACTACCCTACGTTGCACACCCGGGGGTTCGGCAAGTTGGACCGCCGGAGTGAGTGCGGATGAATGCCATATTCATTCACACTTCTTTTCCGGATGGTGCGGAAGCCTGCCCTAGGCTGCGGGGGTGACGCACTACGTGGACAGCGAAGTGGCTCGACTCGGGACGGTACTGCTGCACCGCCCGGGGCCGGAACTCGCCCGCCTCACCCCACGCAACAACGACTCCCTCCTCTTCGACGCTATCCCATGGGTGGGACGGGCGCAGGAGGAGCACGACGCGTTCGCGGCGGCCCTGCGCTCGCGCGGCGTGGAGGTGCTCTACCTGGCCGACCTGCTGGCCGAGACGCTCGCCGTGGCGGACGCCCGGGCCGAACTGACCGAGCAGGTGCTCCGGTCCCCCCGACTCGGCGACACCCTGCGCACCCGGGTCGCCGACCACCTGGCCTACCTCGACCCGGCCGCTCTCGCCGACGTGTTCATGGCCGGGCTCGCCCACGAGGAACTGCGGATCGGCGCGGAACGACCGGGCGGTCTGGTCTGGACGCTGATGGACCGGCACGACTTCGTCATCGACCCGCTGCCCAACCTGCTCTTCACCCGCGACTCGTCGGTGTGGATCGGCGACCGGGTGGGCGTGACCAGCCTGGCCATGCCGGCCCGGCGGCGGGAGACCACGCTCACCGACGCGATCTACCGCCACCACCCGCGCTTCGTCGGCACCGAGTTGGTCTACCACCCCGGGCTGGAGCACCTGGAGGGCGGCGACGTGCTGCTGCTCGCCCCGGGCGTGCTCGCCGTCGGCGTCGGCGAGCGCACCACCCCGGCCGGCGCGGAGCGGCTGGCCCGGCAGGTCTTCGCCGCCGGGCTGGCGCACACCATCCTGGTGGTGCCGATCGCCCAGGAACGCGCCACCATGCACCTGGACACGGTCTGCACCATGGTCGACGTGGACGCCGTGCTGATGTACCCGAACATCGCCAGTGAGCTGTCCGCGTACACCGTCGTCGCCGGCGCGGACGGCGAGCCACGGGTCGACGGCCCGGCGCCGTTCCTGCGGGCCGCCGCCGACGCGATGGACCTCGACCAGCTCCGGGTGATCGACACCGGCCTCGACCCGGTGACCGCCGAACGCGAGCAGTGGGACGACGGCAACAACACGCTCGCGCTCGCGCCACGCCTGTGCGTGGGCTACGAACGCAACGTGGAGACCAACGCGCAACTGGAGCGGGCCGGCATCGAGGTGATCGCCATCGCCGGCTCGGAGCTGGGCTCCGGCCGGGGCGGCCCCCGCTGCATGTCCTGCCCCCTGGTCCGCGAGAAAGGCGGGGCCCCCGCTTAACGCCTCCGGTAGAGAAGGGACCCCTTCTCGCGCGTGAGTGTCAAGAAGGGGCCCGTCCTTGCGCCGGGGCGGTCAGCGGAGGGTGAGCTGGCGGCCGAGCAGGCCCTGCCGGGCCCGGCGACCGGCGGCGTCCAGCGGCTCCCGCTCGGCCAGCGCCTCGGCGTAGCGCTTGGCGAACTCGGCGACCGGACCCTCCCACGCGGCGGCCGGGGTATCCTCCGGCAGGTCCCAGACCGGCGCCAGGCGGCCGTGCGCCCGGAACATGCCGGCGAACCGGGTGTCGTCGCCGAGCGTCAGCGTGCCGGTCGCGCCCAGCCGGGACAGGGCGTCCAGCGCCGCGTCCTCGTCGTCCGGCAGCACCCAGCGCACGTGGGCCTTCTCCGGCACCTGGCACCAGTACGCCGCCCGGGCCGCGTCCAGCTTGACCGTCGGGTAGACCGCCGCGTTGGCCCGCTCCAGGGACGCCTGCACGGTCGGGTCGTCGGTGGCGCCCGGGTCGAGCCAGAACTCGAACCCGTCGTGCATGCTGATCTCCAGCGGCCCGTCCACCAGGATGTCCTGGAGGCGGGGGCCGGGGCCGGGCAGCGGCGGCACGCTCACCTGACCGCCCGGCTCGGTCCGCAGCGCGCAGAGCAGCGCGTCGGCCAGGTCCCGGGAGACGTCGCCGGACTGCTGGTGCCGCTGGAGGCCGATCAGGACCCGGCCGTCCGCCTTGGCCACCGCCGGGGCGGCCATCGGCAGCACGGTGGCCAGGACGACCGGCCGGTCGCCGTACTCCTCGACCAGCTCGGAGGTCAACCGCAGCGGCGCGGACGCGGCCGGCACCAGCTCCCGCAGGGCGATCCACTCCGGCTCGTCGACCAGGCCCTCGAACGGTCGGGGCACGAAGATGTCGCGCACCTTCTCCCGCTTCGGGGTGGCTTCGGTGGCCCGTTGGCTCTTTCGACGCTTGCTCACGGCCAGACAGCCTAGATGGCTCAGGTCCCGCCCGTGGGCCGGACCCGATCAGCCGGTGGCGACCAGGTCCGCCCGGTGCGACCCGGTCGGGTCGAACTCCGCCCACACGCTCTGGCCCAGGCCGTCCCGCTCGACACCCCAGCGGCTGGCCATCCCGGCGACGATGTGCAGCCCGCGCCCGTCGATCGCGTCGGGGGGCGCGACGCGCATCCGCGGGCCGGCGCCGGCACCCCCGTCGGTCACCCGGAGCAGGACGGCCGGCCCCCGGTCGGTGGCCCGCAACCGCCAGGCCACCCGGACCACGCCGCCGGGCAGCGCCTCGGCGTGCCGGACCGCGTTGCCGACCAGCTCGGCCAGGACCGCCACCAGATCCGCCAGCAGCGCCGGGGGTACGACGCCGGTCAGCTCGTCGGCGAGCCGGTGCCGGGCCACGCGCGCGCCGGTCGCGTGGTGGGGCACCACCACGCACCACGACCGTTCCGCCGGTCCCGTCGACACGCCGTTCCTCTCCACCCGGGGACGCCCCGGATCAGCCCCGGGGCAGCCGCACCTCCGCGACCGTACCTCCGCCGGCCCTCGGTCGGAGGGACACCCAGCCGTTCTGCTGTTCCACGATCTGCCGGACGAGATAGAGGCCCAGGCCCGCGCCGGGGTAGCGCCGGCGGTCACCGGACTCGCCCTGCCAGAACCGGTCGAAGGCCCGTTCCACGTGCTCCGGCCGGATGCCGATGCCCCGGTCGGCGACCCGGAACGAGACCGTCCGCTCGTTCGCGTCGGCGCCGATCTCGATCGGCGTGTCCGGCAGTGAGTACTTCCCCGCGTTGGTGCCCAGCTCGGTGAGGACGGTGGTCAGGCTGTGCCGGTCGCCGAGCGCCTTGGGCAGGTCGGCGGGCAGGTCGAGCACGATCCGGTGGCGCAGGTCGGCGGGCAGGTCGACGACCGCCGCCCGCAGCGCGTCGACCAGGTCGAACGGGGCGGCCGGTTCGCCACCGGGGCGGTTCTCGGTGGCGGCGGTGAGCAGTCGGTCGACCAGCCGGGCCAGCTCGTTGGCGCGCTGGCCGATGACCCGGGCGGCCTGCCTCCGGTCGGTGTCGGTGAGCGACTCCCAGTGGTCGGTGAGCGTGTCCGCGTACCCCTTGATCACGGTCACCGGGGTGCGCAGTTCGTGGCTGGTCACCGCCACGAAGAGGTCCCGGTCGTGGTCGCGCCGCTGCTGGTCGGTGATGTCCCGGAAGGTGACCACCCGCAGCGCGGTGGGGCCGGGCAGCTCACCGGAGGTGATCCGCAGCCAGCGGCCGTCCGGCAGCCGATGGTCCAGCACCTGCCCGGGCGGGGGCAGCGGGAACGGCAGCGGCCGGCTCAGCGCCTCGTCCGCCGACCGGCCGGTCACCTGGGCGGCGGCCGGGTTCCAGAGCCGGACCCGCTGGTCGCGGTCGACCACGGCCAGGCCGTCGGCGAGCGCCGCCACGACCGGGCCGTCGCCGTGCACCGGCAGGCCGGTCTGGTCGCCGTACATGTGCGCGATGCAGGCGGCGACGTACCCGACGACGGCGCGCTGCGAGGCGTCCAGCGGCTCGCCGGTCCGGTAGAGGGCGTGCAGGCTGCCGACGGTCAGCCCGGCGATCTCGGCGCGGGCCACGATCATCCGGTGCAGCCCTCGGCCGACCACCTCGTCGGCGAGCGCGCCCGGGATCGCGTCGACCCGGACCTCCCGGATCGGCGGGCCGGCCAGCAGGCAGACGGTGGCCGGGTCGGTGGCCGGCAGCGGGCGGCCGATGACGAACTCGGCGCTGCCGGTCGCCGCGATCACCCGCCCGCCGGCCGGGGTGAACTCCACGAAGACCAGGCCCGCCGCGCCGAGCGCTGGTTCGACCTCCCGGAGCAGGCGGGTGAGCACGGAGAGGCCGGACTCGCCAGAATTGATCATGTGGATCGCGCTCGTGTGGCCGGCGATGAGGGTGGGGTAGTCGGTTCGCTCCGGCATGCCCCGAGTGTGCCGCGCCGGCCGCGCCGGGGACACCCCCTCACCGGGCGACCGGCCCGGGCGGATCGACGGGGCTCACCGGCCCAACCGGGCCAACGCGCGGGCCGGCCGGTCGGTGATCACGCCGTCCACCCCGGCGGCCAGCACGAGTTCCAGGTCCTCCGGTTCGTTCACGGTCCAGACGTAGACCGCGTTGCCGGCGGCCCGCAGCGCCGGGACGAGCTGCGGGCGGGCCCGGACCAGCTCCACCCCCGGGCCGGCGATGCGACTGCCGAAGGGCAGCCGGCCCAGCCGCAGCCAGCGCGGCAGCACCTCCAGCAGCAGCACGGTGGGCAGCGCCGGCGCCAGCTCACGGATCCGGCGTACGGCCAGCGGCGAGAAGGACATCACTGTCACCTGGACCGGATCGTCCGGGCCGGGCTCGGCCAGGCCGTGCCGGCGCAGTAGCTCGACCAGCCGGCGCTCGACGTCGCCCCGGTAGCGCGAGGGGTGCTTCGTCTCGATCAGCAGCCGGACCGGCCGTCCGGCGGCCAGCACCGCGTCGAGGAGCCGTTCCAGCGTGAGCAGCCGGATGTGCGACTCGTCGAGCCGGGCCGCCGCGACCGCCTCCGCCGCGGCGGGGTGCCAGGAGCCGAAGTCGAGCGCCTCCAGTTCGGCGAGCGTACGCGCGCTGACCAGGCCGTGACCGTTGCTGGTCCGGTCGAGTCGACGGTCGTGCACGCAGACCAGGTGCCCGTCGCGGGTCAGCCGGACGTCGCACTCCAGCCCGTCCGCGCCCTCGTCCAGCGCGCGCAGGTAGGCGGCGAGCGTGTGCTCCGGCAGGTCGTACGAGGAGCCGCGGTGGGCGAAGACCAGCGGGTCGGTCATGGCCGGACGTGCCTCAGACGACCCGACCCGGCTGCCCGTCGTCGGTGACCACGGGACGGCCGGCGGCGGCCCAGTCGCCCATCCCGCCCTCGACGTTGCGGACCTGGTCCCACCCGTTACGCAGCAGGTAGCCGACGACCTGCCCGGAGCGGCCGCCGGACCGGCAGATCACCGCCACCTCGCGGTCGTCGGGGATCTCGGCGAGCCGGGCCGGCAGCTCGGTCATCGGCAGGTGGTGGGCGGCCGGCGCGTGGCCGGCGGCCCACTCGTCGTCCTCCCGGACGTCGAGCAGGTAGACGTCGTCGGGCACGGCCGACGCGGGCACGCTGGGAAGTTGGGCTCCGAACACGGATCAGAGCCTAGTCGCCCGGCGGCGTTCAGAGCCGGTTGACCCAGCGCGGGTTGGCGCCGGCCCACTCCGGCACGCGGGTGTCCTGCAACGCGGTGAACAGATCACCGCCGTCGGGGTCCAGCACCACGTACGACACCTGGTCGATGGTCTGCGGGTGGGAGGGCAGCCGGACGCCGCGCAGCGCGTCCGCCGGCAGCGCGCGGAGCGCGAACACCAGTTCGTCCAGGGGTACGCCGTTGGTGTCGACGGTCAGCGCCCCGCCGACCGCGCGCAGCACCCGGTCCAGCTTCACCGGGTCGCCACGCAGGTGCGTCTCGCCGGCCCGGTCGAGCACCGCCCGCAGCATCTGCTGCTGGTGCCGCTGCCGGTCGTAGTCGCCGTTCGGCAGGTCGTAGCGCTGCCGCACGTAGTCGAGCGTCCGGGCCCCGTCCATCTGTTGGCAGCCGGGTTCGAACCGGGTGCCGGTGTGGATCGACCGGACCGGCGTGTCCACGCACATGCGGATGCCGCCGAGCTGGTCGATGACCCGGGTGAAGCCGGAGAAGTCGACGAGCGCGGCGCCGTCGAAGCGGACGCCGGTGAGTCGGGTCAGGGTGGCGCTGAGCAGCCGCGCGCCACCGGAGCCCCCGCCGCCGTGCTCGTACGCGGCGTTGACCTTGTCCTGGCCGCCGGGCCAGCCGGGCGCCGCCGGGACGGCGACCAGCAGGTCGCGCGGGACGGAGATCAGGTACGCCTGCCGCATGCCGGCCGGCACGTGCACGATCAGGATGGTGTCCGAGCGCTGGTCGGCGGCGTCCGCGCCGGGCCGGTGGTCGGAGCCGATCAGCAGGTAGTTGAGGGCGCCGCCCAGGTCCGTCCGCTTCTTCCGGGCGGCCGGGTCGAGCAGTTGCTCCTTGGCCACCGTGCGGTCGTACCGGTGGGTGAGCCAGTGCAGCCCGGCCACGCCGAGCGTGGCGAGCAGGACCAGGGCGAGGCCGCCGCCGAGCAGGAACCGGGGCCAGCGGGCCGGTCGTGGCCGCCCGCGTCGGTTCCGTGCTGGTCTGGACGTGACGATCCCCCCGTGGCGCCGACCTGAGACCCGCTCAGGTCAGGCTACGGGGGGACGGGCCGGCCGGTGCCGGCTTTCGTCACTTCCGGGTGGAGAGGACGGTCGGGTTGGCCACGATGAAGTCGGCCAGCTTGTCGTTCTTGACCGCCTGGAACATGTCCATGGTCGTCTCGTTGAACGTCTCCCGGCCGTTGCTGTTGCCGGCGAACGTCCCGCCGTTGGTGCGCAGCGTGACCAGGTCGTTCCCGCTGAGGTTCTTGAGTGTGAAGATGAAGTCGGCGATCGGCACGCCGCCGGTGTCCAGCACGAACGCCTTCCCGGCGGCCTTCATCAGCGAGTTCAGCTTGATCGGGTTGGTCAGCATGCCGCCGTCGGTGGCCTTCTTGGCCATCGCCTTGATGAGCTGCTGCTGGTTCTGCTGCCGGTCGTAGTCGCTGTTGGGCAGGCCGTAACGCTGGCGGGAGTAGTCGAGCGCCTCCCAGCCCTCCATCTCCTTGCAGCCCTTCTTGTGCACCACCGGCTTGTAGGGCTTGCCGGTCTTCTTCGCGTCCGCGTTCCACATCGGCTTGCCCTCGACCATCGACATGTGGTGCGACGGGACCTCGTGGCTGACGCAGATCCGCACCGTGCCGAGCGCGTCGATGACGTTCTTGAAGCCGCCGAAGTTGATGATCGCGGCACCGTCGAAGCTGATGCCGGTCATCCCCTTGATCGTCTTGGCCATCAACTGGGCGCCGCCCTCCCAGCCGCCGCCGTTCTGCGCGCCGTGGAAGAACGCAGCGTTGATCTTGTCGGTGCCGCCCTTGTAGCCACTGTCCTTGAACGCCGGGATGCGGGCCTCGGTGTCCCGGGGGATCGAGATCAGGTAGGCCTGGTCGTGGCTGGCCGGGATGTGCAGCACGATGATCGTGTCCGACCGGACGTCGTCGGCGGCCCAGCGGGCCCGGGCGTCCACGCCGAGCAGCAGCATGTCGATCGGGCCGTCCAGGCTGTTGCCGCCCTCGGCCTCGCTCTTGCCCGCCTCGCCGAGCAGGTTGCGCTGGGCGATGTTGTTGGTGGCCTGACCGATCACGGCCTTGCTGCCGACGATCGCGACGCCGCTGGTCACCATCAGCACCGCGCCGAGCACCAGGGTGAGCTTCGCCCAGAGCGGGTCCTTGCGCTTGGTGCGCTTCTTCTTCCCGCCACCGCCGCCGGGACCACGGCCGCCGGGACCGGGCTGCGTGGGGATGACCGGGGGAACCCGCCCGGATGATCCGGGTGCCGGTGACTGCGGGCGACGACTGGTCTGGACCGACATGCGTGCTCCAGCTCGGTGATCGGGGGCGGGACCACTTTACGTATCCGTTCCCGTTCTCGCGACCTCCTGAGGCGGGTATTCCCGTCAATCCCGGCCGATGGTGCCGAGATGTGGCCGAACGGGCGAGGCTGCGCGCCCGGTCAGCCGCCGGCGCTGTCGCCCGAATTCTTCTGGTTGGCCGCGACCCAGTCGGCCATCTTGTCCCCGGCGATGGCCTGGTACATCGCCAGCGCCTTCTCCCGGTCGGAGACCACCACCGACTGGCCGTCGACGGTCTGGCCCCCCAGGTTCGGGCTGGTGACGAACGTCAGGTTCTCGCCCCGCAGGCTGCGGAACTGCACCGCCATGTCGGTCAACGAGAATCCCTGGTCGACCGTGACGGCGGCGGTGACCGACTTGAGGAAGTCGTTCAGCTTCTTCGGGTTGGTGAGCGTGCCGGTGCTCGCCGCCTTGTCCATCAGCGCCTTCAGGAACTCCTGCTGGTGGCGCATCCGGGCGAAGTCGCCGTCCGGGAACTGCTTGCGCTGCCGCACCCAGTCCAGCGCCTCGGCGCCGTTCATGTGGTTCACGCCCTTGGTGAACGTCCGGTACGGCTTGTGGATCGAGGTGACGGTGCGCTCCACCTTCAGGTCGACACCGCCCAGCGCGTCGGTGACGTCCTTGAACCCGGCGAAGTCGATGGCCATGACGTGGTCGATGCGTACGTCGGTGAAGCACTCCACGGTCTTCACCGCGAGCGGCAGGCCGCCGAACGCGAACGCCGCGTTGATCTTGTTGCGCGAGCCGGAGTCGCAGGACGCGCCGGCGTTCTCCGGGATCGGCACGTACAGGTCACGCGGGACGGAGACCAGGTAGGCGCGCTTGTGGTCGGCCGGGATGTGCATGACGATCACGGTGTCCGCCCGCCACTTGCCGGCGCCGTCGACCGGGGCGTCCGGGTCCCGCGAGTCGCTGCCCACCAGCAGGATGTTGAACGCGCCGTCGACCTTCTTGGCCGGCCGGCCGCCGGTGATCTCCGAGAACGGATCGGTGCGGGCCAGGTCGTCGTCGAGGTTGTGGGCGTAGAACCAGGCCCCGATCCCGCCGAGCAGCGCCAGCACCAGCACCGCGACGCCGGCCACCAGGCCGATGCGCCCCCAGCGCGGGCGGGGCCGACGCCCCGGCCCACCGAAGCCGCCGCCGCCCGTGCCACCGGGCCCGCCCGGCCCACCCGGACCAGCCGGGCCGCCCGAGCGGGGCGCCTCGTCGTGTGAGGGGTACCAGCGGGTTTCCGTGGCGCGGGCGCGCGCGGTGGCGTCCCGGCCGGAGCCGGGGACCGAGGCGCGGCCCGCACCCCGGTTCAGGGGGCGGGGAAGAGGTGCGCCGGCAGACGAGGTCGCTGACATGTAACCGAGGGTAGGTCGGCCGTTCCACCACCGCCCTCAGGCGCGCGCGGCGCTCAGCCGGCTGACAGCCGGGCTCAGTACCCTAGCCGCTCGCGGAAGTACGCGATGGTGCGTCCGAGGCCGTCTTCGGGCGTCACGCTCGGCTCGTATCCGAGCAGCTCACGGGCGAGCGTCAGGTCCGGGCGGCGCATCTCCGGGTCGTCCGAGGCGCGCGTGATGTAGCTCACCTCGGAGGTGCTGCCGGTGAGTGACACGATCGTCTCAGCCAGTTGTCGCATCGACATCTCGTGCTCGGTGCCGCAGTTGATCGGGCCGGTCTGCGTCGAGTCGAGCAGCAGCAGGATGCCCCGCACCAGATCGTCGACGTAACAGATCGAGCGCGTCTGGTTGCCGGTTCCGTGCACCGTGATCGGCTCGCCGCGCAGCGCCTGGGAGATGAACGTCGGGATGGCCCGGCCGTCGTCCGGCCGCATCCGCGGGCCGTACGTGTTGAAGATCCGGACGATCGCGGTGTCCGTGCCCCGGCTGCGGTGGTACGCCATGGTGGCCGCCTCGGAGAAGCGCTTCGCCTCGTCGTAGACGCTCCGGATGCCGATCGGGTTGACGTTGCCCCAGTACGTCTCGCGCTGCGGGTGCTCCTTCGGGTCCCCGTACGCCTCGGAGGTGGAGGCCATCAGGAACCGCGCGCCGTCGGCGGTGGCGCGCTCCAGCAGCGCCAGCGTGGCGACCGAGCCCACCCGGAGGATCTCCACCGGGAGCTTCTCGAAGTCGGTCGGGCTGGCCGGGGACGCCATGTGCAGGATCGCGTCGAACCGCTCGGTCATCGCCGGGTGGTCGGTCGGCAGGCCGTCGGAGATGTCCGCCTCGACAAGCGTGAACGTCGGCTTCTCCAGCAGGTGGGACACGTTGTCCTTGGAGCCGGTGACGAAGTTGTCCAGCACCACCACCGTGCAACCGCGCTCGACGAGCCGGTCGACCAGGTGGGACGGGACGAAGCCGGCGCCGCCGGTGACGAGAATGCGGTGTCCGGCACCAAACCGCGGGGCAACCTTCATGCCCGCCACCCTATACACGTGAGGCGGGGCCCCCGCCCGTGGCCGGGACCCCGCCTCGCACCGTGTCGGTCAGTGCGCGCCCGCGCCGGTGAGCGAGCGCACCTCCAGCTCCGCGTACTTGTCGTCGTCGCGCTCCTTGGACAGGACCGTGCCGAGCCAGCCGCACAGGAAGCCGAACGGGATGGAGAGGATGCCCGGGTTCGACAGCGGGAACCAGTGCCAGTCGTGGTCGGGGAACATCGCCGTCGGCGCGCCGGAGACGACCGGGGAGAAGAAGACCAGCAGCACGGCGGCGAGCAGGCCGCCGTAGATCGACCACACCGCGCCCGAGGTGTTGAACCGCTTCCAGAACAGGCTGTAGAGGATCGCCGGCAGGTTGCCGGAGGCGGCCACCGCGAACGCCAACGCGACCAGGAACGCCACGTTGAGGTTCTGCGCGAAGATCGACAGTACGATCGAGACCGCGCCGATCACCAGCGCGGAGATCCGGGCGACGTTCACCTCCTGCCGCTCCGACGTCTGCCCCCTCTTGATGACGTTGGCGTAGAAGTCGTGCGCCAGGCTGGACGACGACGCCAGCGTCAGCCCGGCCACCACCGCGAGGATCGTGGCGAACGCGACCGCCGCGATGATCGCCAGTAGTGTCGCGCCGCCCAGGTTCCCGCCGAAGAAGTCCGCGCCGAGCGCCTCGGCGAGCTGCGGTGCTGCGGTGTTTCCGGCCTTGTCCTGCGCGGTGATCGCCTGCCCGCCGACGATCGCCGCCGCACCGAAGCCGAGCGCCAGGGTGAGCAGGTAGAACGCGCCGATGATGCCGATCGCCCAGAGCACGCTCTTGCGGGCCGCCCGCGCGGTCGGCACGGTGTAGAAACGGATCAGGATGTGCGGCAGGCCGGCCGTGCCGAGCACCAGCGCGATGCCCAGCGAGAGCAGGTCCATCTTGCTGTAGAACGTCTTCAGCGCGTCGCCGGGCGTCTCCACGCCGTACCGCAGCCCGGGTTCCAGGAACGCCGCGCCCTTGCCGGAGGCGTCGGCCGCGTCACCCAGCAGCGAGGACAGGTTGAACTTGTACTTCGCGAGCACCAGCAGCGTCATCACCAGCGCGCCGGTCATCAGCAGGAACGCCTTGACGATCTGGACGTACGTGGTGCCCTTCATGCCGCCGACCGTGACGTAGATGATCATCAGCGCGCCGACCAGCACGATGGTGGCCACCTTGGCGGTGTCCGCGTCCATGCCGAGGAACGTGGTGCCCGGCTTGATGCCGAGCAACAGCGCCACCAGCGCGCCCGCGCCGACCATCTGGGCCAGCAGATAGAAGATCGAGACGGTGATGGTGGAGACCGCCGCCGCGGTCCGGACCGGCCGTTGCCGCATCCGGAACGCCAGCACGTCCGCCATCGTGTACCGGCCGGAGTTGCGCAGCAGTTCGGCGACGAGCAGCAGCGCCACCAGCCAGGCGACCAGGAAGCCGATCGAGTACAGGAAACCGTCGTAACCGTAGAGCGCGATGATGCCGGCGATGCCCAGGAAGGACGCGGCGGACATGTAGTCGCCGCCGATCGCCATGCCGTTCTGGAAGCCGGAGAAGGAGCGCCCGCCGGCGTAGAAGTCGGTGGCGGTCTTGGTCTGCCGGCTGGCCCACACCGTGATCGCCAACGTGATCGCCACGAAGATCAGGAACAGCGTGATGGTGAGGTTCCGGGCGGTGGTGCTGCCCGCCTCAGCCGCGAGGACCGTGTTCATGGTTCACCTCCCCCATCTCGGCGCGGATCCGGTCGGCGACCGGGTCGATCCGCCGGTTGGCGAACCGCGAGTAGAGCCAGGCGATGACGAACGTGGAGACGAACTGGAGCAGGCCGAAGACCAGGGCGACGTTGATGTTGCCGACCAGCTTCGTGCCCATGAATCCCCGCGCGTACGCGGAGAGGATGACGTAGAGCGCGTACCACAGGAAGAACGCGACGGTCATCGGGAAGACGAAGCCGCGCAGCGCGCGCCGCAACCCGGCGAACTCGTCCGACCGTTGGACGGCTAGGTACCGTTCCGCCGTCGACTCGGAGGGTGCGGACGCGGGTGTGTCCGTGGACATCTGTGGATCACCACCTTCGCAGGCGTGGGGGATTTTCCGGGCACGCTAGAGAGCGCGCCTCCCGGCGCGAAAGGCTCAGCCTGGCCCCGGGCGACGGCTGCGCCGAACGGCGCCCCCGCTGCGCCCAGTGACCCAGATCACTCCGCTAACCGGTCGGATCCGGGTCGACCGTGAACCCGGACGGAATCCGGCCCGTCGTGGGGGGCACCTTCGGAAGGAGTGCCATGCCAGCGACGAGAGGGCACCTCTACCTGCCCTATGGCGACGACAGCAGCATCCAGGTCGACTACGTGCACAGTGGCCAGAACGCCAGCCGGACGACCGTGCTGGTGCCGTTCGCGGTGGACGACGCCTGGCGCGCGCGGATCGAGGAGGCGGTCCGGGCGAATCACCCCGAGCGCACGGACATCCAGATCAGCAACGCGGCGACCGGCGAGGTCAGGTACGTCGGCCGGCAGCCGACCGAGTCGACCCCCTCCCCGGAACCGGATCAGGTGGTGCGCCCCACCCCGGAGCAGAACAACGACCGCGCCCGGAACATCGTCGGCAACTATCTGACCGGCAGCGACATGTACACCGACGAGCACCGGTCGGTGCTGGCGGACGACAGCCGGGTGCACCACCCCGGCTACAGCGAGTTCGTGTCGCAGGTGGCGGCCAACGACGCCGGCGCGCCCGGGCAGGCGTTCGGGCGGGCCGCGCACGTGGAGGGCATCACCACCCGGGGGCCGGTCGGGGAACGCGACACCTACCTCAACCCGAACAACCACACCGTGTTCGCACAGGCCCACGAGAACTTCCACCGCATCGAGCACCCCAGCCTCCAGGCGCCGGGCAGTCGTCTCACCGACTCCACCGTGGAAGGGATGACGGAATACATGACGCAGTCCGCGACCGGGCTGGACTTCCGGACGGCGGGCCCGCCGGGAGAGCGCGGCTTCACCTATCGGGAGGAGACCCGGACCGTCCGCGACGCGGTACGCGACGGTGGGTACACGAACCAGGACGTCCAGCGTGCCTACCTGCGGGGCAGCGAGAGCCCGACGGAACGGATCGCGCAGGTCCAGAACGGGGACAGGGCCGCGATCGCCCGGATGACCTCCACCGGTGACGCGGGCCGGGCCGGTCCCCCGAGCGTCCGTCCGCCGAGCGGTGGCGCGTCCGGCCCGTCCAACGGCCAGCAGCGCGGCGGCGGGCTCGCCAAGTAGCCCGGTCGGGAACCTCCGGGCCGCTCGTGCCGGAGGTTCCCGACCTAGTCGGTCAGCTCCCGGTAGCGGCCCCGGTAGTGCAGCAGGGGAGCACTCTCGCCGGGGAGGTCGACCGCCTCGATGGTGGCCTCGACCAGCAGACCCCAGCCGTACTCGCGGGCCGCGTCGAGCCGGCAGCCGGCCCAGCCACCGGCGTCCGCCGGCACCGGCCCGTACGGCGTCTCGGTCCAGGCGTCCAGCGCGAACAGCCCGCCGGGCGACGGGAAGAGCCCGGCGAAGCGGTCCGCGAGCTGCCGGTGGCGCGGGCCCAGCGGCGCCACCGCGAACCGTCCGGTGTCCTCGACCGCCGCCCACAGCTCCGACTCCGCGTCGACCAGGCCGAGCAGCCGGTCCGGTTCCCCTTCCGCGACCAGCGTGGAGGAGACGGTGAGCCCGGCCGGGCCGGGCGCGGTCCAGAGCGTCACCGGGGCGGCCAGCCGGCCACGCAGCCGGCGTACCGGCGAGCGCTGCCCGGCCGGCACGGCGAACGGGTCGGTGTGGTGGATCTCGGCACCCGGCTGCTCATGATTCACGTGAAACATTGTGCCGCCCGGGCCCGCGCCCAGCCGAGGAAGCGCCCGTACCGGTCCGTGGCGTCGCTGAGCTGCTCGTTCGCCTCGGGCGAGGAGCCCGCCGGACGCCTGGCGGTCCCTGCTCGCCCACCTCCACCGGGCGCCGCTCGACTGAGCCGCCTACCCTCCGGGGCATGGCTCTCGTACCCCCGCAGAAGCTCGCCCAGGACCGCGTCATCACCGCCGAGGCCATCCTCGGCGGTCAGGTCGACCTGCGCGCCTACCCGCACCGGCACCTGATGGTCATCGCCCGGCACAAGTGGGGCAGCAGCGGCTTCCCGCCGCTGATGGAGGCGGTCGAGCACCTGTCGAACTACGGCTGGGAGTTGGTCAACGTGCTCAGCGTCGGCGACGGTCACCACGTCTACGCCGCGATGCGCCGCACCGTGTAGCGCCTCCTTTCGGCGACGGTCCACGGCCGGAACAATGCACCGGATTTTTTCGTCATAACTCTGAGTCATAATTATGACTCACGGTCATAGTGCGAAAAAGTAGATTGCCGCCGAGCGCCGAGCGCCGAGCGCCGAGCGCCGAGCGCCGAGCTAGGACGGCAGCGTGCGGCGGGCGGCGGCCAGCACCTCGGGGTCGGCGCAGCCGGCCGCGTACCCGGCGATCCGGCGGCGGATGTCCCGGCCGAGCAGCCACCCGCCGAGCCGCTCGGCCACCGGGCGCAGGAACGCCGGCCGACACCGGAAGTTGTACCGCCAGGTAGCGACCGTGGTGCCCGGCTCCGGCCCGGGCGCGAAGCGCCAGCCGCCGCCGAAGCGTTCGAAGAACCACGGGCCACGGACCATTTTCATGCCCACGTTGGTCGGCGGCGCCCAGGAGACGTACTCGCTGACCATGGTGAACCCGTGCCGGGAGCGGGTGAATGTGCGCACGCCCCGGCCGGGGCGGGTCGCGCCGTCGACGAAGTGCTGCTCGCGGACGAACGGGTCCCACCGGTAACGCACCGGGGCGACGGTCTGGGAGACCGCGAACGCCAGCTCCGGCGGGACCGGCACGGTGACGACCGCCTCGACGACCGGCATCAGCGCCTCGGCGTGACCGAGGCCAGCAGCTCCGGCTGCCGACGGTCCAACGCGTCCCCGGCCAGGTACGCGCCGAGCAGCGCCGCGCCCGCCCCGTACGCCAGGCCGGCCGGCAGCGCCAGCCAGAGCCAGACGTCGCCGAGCAGCCCGGCGGCCACCACGAACGGGATCGCCGCCGCCGCCGAGGACACCATGGACAGCAGCGTGAACAGGCTCTTCGCGATGCCCGCGCCGGTGTTCATGGCGAACGGGTTGCTGGTCTCCGGCAGCGAGTACGCGCCGAGCACCGAGATGAACCCGTTGATCGCCAGCCCGCAGCCGTACGCGGCGAACAACCCGCCGGCCATCACCCCGAGCCATTCCGGCCGCCCGAGCACGACGCCCAGCACCACCGCGACCACCAGCAGGATCGGCACCACGTAGAGCGAGAACGCCGTCATCCGGGCGCGCAGCTCCACCCGCCCCGGCACGCCGGCGACCACGTTCGCCGCGTACGCGCTGCCGTCGAAACCGAACTGGTTGGCCAGCGTCACCGAGGCGAGCACCCCGACGAAGACCATGGAGATGCTGACCAGCACCGGGGAGGAGTTGGCGCTGGCCTCGCCGAACGCGGCCCCGCCCTCGACCGCGAGCGACGAGCCACCCAGGTTGACCATCACCGGCACGAACACGCCCACCACGGCGACCGTGATCAGGTTGGCCCGTCGTCGGGCGTCCCGCCACCAGTAGCGGCACTCCCGGGCCACCAGCGCGCCGAACCGGTCCCGCCGGGCCCAGCCGACCGCGCGCGGGAAGATCTGCGCGACCGCGCCGCCGACCACGCCGCGCGGGGCCCGCGCCGGCCCGGCGCTCGCCGCGCCGACCATCGCCGACTCCAACGACCGCGACCACCAGAGCAGGAGTACGCCGACCGTCGCGGCGGTGATCAGCAGTTTCACCACGGCCGCCCCGGCCCGACCCTCGGCCACGTCGATGCCGGCCGTCCAGGGCGCGCCGAACGGCGTCCAGCCGACCACCCGGGCCACCCCGGTCAGCCGGTCCCAGTCGGCGCTGCGCACCGCGGCGAGCACCAGCAACTGCAACGGCCCGAGCAGCGCGGCCAGCACCGCGAGCAGCACGGCGGCCAGGTCACGGACCCGGCGGGACCGCAGCATGGTGGCGAACGCGCTGGTCACCGCACGGGCCCCGGCGACGCAGACCAGCAGCCCGGCGACCACGCCGACGGCCTCCACCAGCGCGGCCGACCAGCCGCCCAGCGCGCCCGCGGTGATCACCAGCCCGGCCACCGTGATCAGGGTGGCCAGCGCCGGCACGCTGACCAGCGCGGCGGCGAGCAGGCCGGTGACCAGGGTCCGGCGGGAGAGCGGCAGCAGCGCGAACCGGGCCGGGTCCAGCGTCTCGTCCACGCCGAAGAAGACCAGCGGCAGCAGCAGCCAGCCGAGCGTCAGCACGCCGCCGCCGAACGCGGCGGCCAGCAACGCGTACCGGGGTTCGTCGGCCAGGCCGGGCGCGGCCAGCAGGAAGAACCCGGTCGCGGCGAACCAGAGCGCGAACAGCACACCCAGCACGAACAGCGCGATCCGCCACGCCTGGCCGCGGAAGTTGTTGCCGAGCACCCGCAGCTTCAGCCGGACGAAGTGCCGGGGCGAGACGGCCCGCGCCGGGGGCTCGACGGCGGTCACCGGGACAGCCACGACAGCTCCTCGCCGGTCGCGGTCCGGCCGCCGACGACCTCGACGAAGACGTCCTCCAGCGACCGGTCGCCGCGCACCTCGGTCAGCGTGCCGACCCGCTTGATCGTGCCGTCGGCCAGGATCGCCACGTGCGAGCAGAGCCGCTCGACCACCTCCATCACGTGGCTGGAGAAGACCACCGTGCCGCCACCGGTCACGTACCGGTGCAGGATGTCCCGGATCAGCGCCGCCGAGACCGGGTCGACCGCCTCGAACGGCTCGTCGAGGACCAGCAGGCGCGGGCCGTGCAGCAGCGCGCAGGCCAGGCCGATCTTCTTCTTCATGCCGGCCGAGTAGTCGACCACCAGCGTGCGGCCGGCGTCGCCGAGCGCCAGCACGTCGAGCAGCTCCGCCGCCCGCTGGTCGACCACCGCCGGGTCCATGCCGCGCAGCAGACCGTGGTACGCCAGCAGCTCCGCCCCGCTCAGCCGGTCGAAGAGGCGTACGCCGTCCGGCATCACGCCGAGCAGGCTCTTCGCGCGGACCGGGTCGGCCCAGACGTCGTACCCGAGGACGCGGGCCTCGCCGGCGTCGGGCCGCAGCAGGCCGACGGCCATGGAGAGGGTGGTGGTCTTGCCGGCCCCGTTCGGGCCGAGCAGGCCGTAGAACGAGCCGGTCGGCACGGCCAGGTCGACTCCGGCCACCGCGACCTTCGTGTCGAAGCGCTTGGCCAGGCCACGGAGGTGCAGGGCCGGGTGCTGATCGGTCATGGTCCGACGGTAGCCCGCCCCGGCCAGCGCCCGCTCGGGCCGAAGGACGATCTTCCGTCATACCTGAGAGGTACGCGCCTACAGGCGCAGCGACTCCGGCGTGTGCAGGCGGAGCATGGTGGTGCCGACGTCGCGGGGCAGGCGTCGCCGGCTGGCCATGGAGACCACCACCATCACCGTGAACGCCAACGGCACCGTCCACGCCGCCGGCTGGGTGGTGAGCGTCGCCGGCCAGCCGGTCAGCGGCGGGCCCAGCACGGTGACCAGCACCGCGCCGATCGCCGCGCCGCCGCCCACCAGCACCCCGGCGGCGGCGCCCAGGTCGGTCAGGCCGCGCCACCAGATGCCGAGCACCAACAGCGGGCAGAAGCTCGACGCGGCGACCGCGAACGCCAGCCCCACCACCTGCGAGACGTCCAGCCCGGAGACGTTCAACGCGAGCACCGCCGGCACCGCGCCGGCGATCACCGTGGCGAGCCGGAAACCGCGTACCGAGCCGCGGCCCAGCACGTCCGTGGAGATCACCCCGGCCACGCTGGTGAGCAGCCCGGACGAGGTGGAGAGGAACGCCGCGAACGCGCCGGCGGCGACCAGCGCGGCGAGCAGCCGACCGGTGACGCCGTCGCCGAGCGCCGCGCCGGGCAGCAGCACCACCACCGCGTCGGTCTGGCCGCTGACCAGCAGTTGTGGCGTGTAGATCCGGCCCAGCACGCCGTAGATCGTGGGCAGCAGGTAGAAGACGCCGACCAGGGCCAGCACCACGAGTGTGGTGCGCCGGGCGGCGGCGCCGTCCGGGTTGGTGTAGAAGCGCACCAGCACGTGCGGCAGCCCCATGGTGCCCAGGAACGTGGCCAGGATCAGCGAGTACGTCGCGAACAGGCTGCGGTCGTCGTCGCCGGCGGTGTCCGGCAGCAGCCAGTCGGTGGCGGCGATCGCCGCGCCGGACACCTCCGGCACCGGGTCACCGGCGGCGAAGTCGAGACGGTCGCCGGGGCGTACCTCCCGCACGTCGCCGTCGGGCAGGGTGAGCGTCGCCCGGTGCTCGACCACCACGGTGGTCGCGGTCCGGAACGCCGGCCCGTCGGGTGGCGTCACCGCCGGGCGGGCGTCGGCCTGCCACTGCAACGCGAGGAAGATCGCCGGTACGGCGAGCGCGGTCAACTTGAGCCAGTATTGAAAGGCCTGCACGAACGTGATCGCCCGCATGCCGCCCAGCGCGACGTTCGCGGTCACCACCACGGCCACCAGCAGCGCCCCGACCGGGTACGGCGAACCGGTCAGCGTGGCCAACGTCAGCCCGGCGCCCTGCAACTGCGGGACCAGGTAGAGCCAACCGATGAAGATCACGAAGACGGTGGCGATCGTGCGGAGCCGACGCGACCCGAGCCGCACCTCGCAGAAGTCCGGCAGCGTGAACGCGCCGGAGCGGCGCAGCGGGGCGGCCACGAACAGCAGCAACGCCAGGTAGCCGGCGGCGAAACCGACCGGGTACCAGAGCACGTCCACGCCGTACTTGAGGATCAGCCCGGCCACGCCCAGGAAGCTGGCCGCCGACAGGTACTCCCCGCCGATCGCGGCGGCGTTCCAGGTCGGGCTGACCGCCCGGGACGCCACCAGGAAGTCGGATGTGGTGCGGGCCAGCCGCAGGCCGTAGAAGCCGATACCGACGGTGACCAGGGTGACCGCCACGATCGCGGGGACCACGTACCCGTTGGCCATCAGCGCTCCGGCCGCTGGACCAGGTCGACGAAGTCCTGCTCGTTGCGTTCCGCCAGCCGCACGTACGCCCAGCCGACCACGATCAGGAACGGGAACGCGGCCACCCCGAGCAGCACCCACGGCAGGTTCACGCCGAGCACGGTGACCCGCCCGACCGACGGCGCGATGGCGAACAGCCACGGCAGGCCGCCCAGCCCGATCACCACCAGCAGGCTGAGCCGCAGCGCCAGCGAGAGCTGGGCGCGCATCAGGCCCTGCACCAGGGTCTCGCCGACCCGGGTCTGCTGGGTCAGCTCGGAGCGGGTGCGGTCGGCGCGGCTGCCGGTCCGGGACACCTCGGCCAGCACGACCCGGGTCCGCTGCGGCGCGCGCGGGCCGGGGACCGGGGCCGCCGCGACGGGCTGCCCCGCCGGCTGCTGGTCGTCGGCTGCGGTCATCCCCGGCAGTCTCGCCCGCTCAGCGCGAATGTCAAGCGCCGCGTGGACGGCCCTGTGCACAACCTGTGGATAACACCGCACACCTGTGGACAACCCGGTGGATGAGCGCCGAGTCGTTGTGGACGACCGAGCGGGATGTCAGGGTGAGCCGGTAGAGAGGAGGTGTGACAGTGACCAGCCCGGCACGGCCCGGCAGCGGCGACGCCTGGACGGTGGACGACCTCCAGGACCTCCCCGAGGACGGCCAGGACTACGAGATCTTCGACGGGAGCCTGCTCGTGTCCCCACACGCGGACGTCCGCCACGGAGCGATCGCCAACCGCCTCCGCCGGCTCCTCGACCGGCAGGCGCCAACCGGCCTGCTCGTCGGGCAGGACGTGGGGGTCAGCGCCAACCGGTCCTCCTACTTCGTGCCCGACGTGTTCGTCGCCCACGAGGAGGCCCTCGATCGGGGTGGCCCCGCACTCGCCCCGGCCGACGTGCTGCTCGTGGTCGAGGTCGTCTCGCCGGGCAACGCGGGCCGTGACCTGGTGCTCAAGCGGCACGAGTACGGTCTGGCCGGCATTCCCCACTACTGGCTCGTGGAGCCGCGGAAGCAGACGGTGACCGTGCTGGAGCAGTTCGGCAACGGCTACCGCGAGTCAGCCGTCCTCGCCGCCGCCGACGTCTACCGCGCCGACCACCCGTTCCCGCTGGTCCTGCCGGTCTCCGAGCTGTTCTGACCAGAACCCCGGTCCTTCCTCCCAGCCCGGTTCCGACGGGAGGGGCCGGTCCCGACGGGACCGGCCCCTCCCTCCTGTCGGGTCAGGCGGTCGGAACCACCAGGTCCAGGGCGAGCGAGCCGGTCGCCGGCACCACGAACAAGCCGAGCTTGCGGGTGCCGTCCGGCCCCGTCACCAGGTAGCGGCCGGAGTAGTCCTGGCCGGCGAACGACACGTCATAGGTGACGTAGACGCGCTGCCGGCCGGTGACCTGGAGCGTGTAGCGGCCGTCGGACATCCAGCCGGAGCCGGCGACGTCACCGGTGTCGGCGCTGCGGGCGACCACCCAGCCGCTGGTGAACGCCGCGCCGTCCTGGTTGGTGAACGTGCCGGTCACCGTGCTGCCCGCCCGCATGGCGGTGTCGAGGGTCGCGGTGCCTCCGGCGGTCACCGGCACCGGCGTGGCGGTGTAGCGGCTGGCCGCGTCACCGGACCAGTGGACGGCGTACGGGTGGCCGCTGAACACCACCGGCCAGGCGTACGGGCCGAGCCGGTCGAGCGTGTAGCGGCCCTGCTCGTCGGTGCTGGCGTCGTTGACGCCGACGCCGGGGTGACCGGTCAGCACCGAGACGTCGACCGAGTTCGCCGGCTTGCCGGTGGCCGCGTCGGTGACCGTGCCGGTGATCCGGCCGGCCGGGTCGAGCCGGACCTGCGGCCCGGCGGTCACCGTGCCGACCGTCGCGGTGACGGTGGCGGCCTGCCGCTCGTCACCGGTGCCGCCGTCGGCGCCGACCCACTGCCGACCGTAGGGGGCGTCGCCCGGGTCGGCGAAGAGCCGGTAGGTGCCACCGGCCAGCGGACCCACCCGGATCCGTCCGGCCTGGTCGCTGCAGTTCCCGTGCCCGTCCACCAGCCCGGCCTGCTTGGGCAGGAACGCGTCGAGGCAGACGTCGGCCACCGGCCGCCCGGTGGCCCGGTCGACGACGGTGCTGGTGATGAGCGCGCCCGGGCGCAGCTTCGGGGCGACCTCGGTGGTCTGGCCGGCCACCACCCGCACGGTGAGGCGGCGGTCGAAGTGCAGGCGGTCCGCCGTGTAGACGTAGATCTCGTGCCGGCCCTGCGGCAGGCCGGTGAGGGTGACGGACCCGGTGCCCCGGCTGCACGTCTCCGCCGACTCGACGCAGAAGTCGGTCACCGGGGCGCCGGTGACCGAGTCGACGGCGCGGACCCGCACGGAGCCGGTGCCGAGCAGCGCGTCGGCGATCCGGGTCCGCTGGCCGCCGCGTACCACCACGAGGTTCGCGTCGGTGTAGTCGAGCTTGCCCCGGTAGTACTGCGTCCGGTCGTCGGTCTCGAAACGCACCTTGTAGGAGCCGGCCAGCAGCGCCGGGACGGTGAAGGTGCCGTCGGCGGCGGTCTCGGCGTCGACCCCGCCGTACATGTTGGCGGTGTTGACCGCGACCCGGGCGGAGGCGAGCGGCGCGCCGGTCGCGGTGGTGAACGTGCCGGTGAGGCTGCCGGTGGGCAGCACCGTCTCGTTGACCACGGTCTCCTGGTCGGCGGTCACCCGGTAGCGGCCGGCGTCGACCTCGTCGAGCTTCCCGGGGACGTACTGGGTCTGGTAGGAGCCCTCGATCGGCCGGAAGGAGAGCGTGTAGTCGCCGGGCGTCGCGGCGATCCGGAAGCGCCCGTCCTCGTCGGTCGACCCGTAGGCGTTCCCGGAGTTGTCGGGCCGGTCGGCGTAGATGTTGAGCCAGGCGACGGGTGCGCCACCGGCATCGGTGATCCGCCCGGTGAGCAGGCCGGTGGCCCGGAGCTGGTCGTCGGCGGTGGCGGTCTCGCCGCTGCCGACCGTCACCGGGTCCGCGTCCCAGATCACGGCCTGCTGCCGGTAGTACTGCGCCGGCTGGTCGACCGGGTGGAAGCCGACGAGGTAGCGCCCGGCGTCCAGCCCGCCGACCGACCAGCGGCCGTCGCTGTCGGTGGTGGTCCAGCCGGCCGTGGCGTAGCTGTCGGCGTCGAACACCTCGACCTGGGCGTCGGCCGCGCCGGCGCCGGAGCTGGTGGTCAGCCGTCCGCTGACCGTGCTGGTCTCCGCGGCCTGCGCCGGGGCTGACCCGGGCAGGACGAGGAAACCGGCGACGACGGCCGCGGTGGCGGCACGACGTGCGAAGGAAAAACGCATCTGCGTCCCAACATGAGGATGGTGGGGCGACCCCGCGCAGGCTCCGCCCACACCGCCCCCCGCGCCCCGTCCGGGATCGGCCCGGCCAGGATAGGTACCCGGTGCGACACGCGTCGATCAGCCGTACCGGCGGAATCGACTGTGGAGTCAGCGGTTCCAGTCCTGCTTGGCGGCGCGGACCAGCTTGTCCTTCAGCTCCCGGGTGTGCCGGCGGCTCACCGGCAGCTCCGTCCCGTCGACCACCACCACGTAACCGGAGTTGACCAGGCGCAGCTCGGCGATGAGCCGCAACTGCACCAGGTACGACCGGTGGACGCGGACGAACCCCGCGTCGGCCCAGCGCTCCGCCAGCGTGGCCAGCGACACCCGGACCAGGTGCGACCCCTCCGCGGTGTGCAGCCGGGCGTAGTCGCCCTGCGCCTCCACCCAGCGCACCGCCGAGCGGGGCAGCATCCGGGTGGTGCCGGCCAACTCGACCGGAATCGTCGGGTCCTCCTCCGCCCGGGCCAGCGCCGCGGGATGCGACGGCACCACCCGCGAGCCGATCACCCGGCGCAACGACTCGGCCAGCCGCTCGGCCCGGACCGGCTTGCGTACGTAGTCGGTGGCGCCCAGGTCGAACGCGTCCACCGCGCCGTCGTCGTACGCGGTGACGAAGACGATCGCCGGCGGCCGGGCGAACCGGCGCAGCACCCGGGCCAGCTCCATGCCGTCCAGCCCCGGCATCCGGATGTCGAGGAACACCACGTCCACGTCGTCGTCGCGGAGCACCCGCAGCGCCTCGGTGGCGTCGCCGGCGGTGTGCAGCCGGGCCACCCGGGGATCGGTGCGCAGATGGTAGGCCAGCTCGTCGAGGGCCGGCGGCTCGTCGTCCACGGCCAGCACGCGGAGGAACCCGGTGCCGGTCGCGGTCATGACGAGACCCGGACGCCGGGGTGGAACTTCGGCACCCGCATGCTGACCTTCGTACCCGAGCCCAGGCCGGTCTCGACGACCAAGCCGAAGCGGTCCCCGAAGGCCGACCGCAGTCGCTCGTCGACGTTGGAGAGGCCGACGTGCTGCCCCGGGTCGTCGGCCGGGTCGCTGCCGCCGCCGGACACCTCGGCGATGCCCGCCGTCAGCGTGGTCGGATCCATCCCCACTCCGTCGTCCTCCACCGTGATGTGACATTCGGCGCCCGCGTCCCGGGCCTCGATGCTCACCATGCCGGTGCCCGGCTTGCGGGACAAGCCGTGGCGCACCGCGTTCTCGACCAGCGGCTGGAGGCAGAGGAACGGCAGCGTCACCGGCAGCACCTCCGGGGCGATCTGGAGCCGCACCTGGAGCCGTTCGCCGAACCGGGCCCGCTCGATGGTCAGGTAGCGATCGATCGAACGCAGCTCCTCGGCCAGCGTGGTGAACTCGCCGTGCGAGCGGAACGAGTACCTGGTGAACTCGGCGAACTCCAGGATCAGCTCCCGGGCCCGGTCCGGGTCGGTCCGCACGAACGAGCCGATCGCGGTGAGCGCGTTGTAGATGAAGTGCGGGCTGATCTGGGCGCGCAGCGCGCGTACCTCGGCCCGGGCCAGCCGTTCCCGCGACGAGTCCAGCTCGGCCAGGGCTAGCTGGTCGCCGGCCCAGTGCGCGGTCTCCAGCGTGGCCTGCACCAGGCCCGGCGCCGGCCGCTCGTCGGCCACCGCCACCAGCGCGCCGACCACCCGGCCGTCCGCGCTCAGCGGCGCCACCACCGCGCCGCGTACCGGGCAGTCGACCAGGTCGCAGTGCAGCTCCGACTCGCGCAGCACGGTGGAGCGCCCGCTGTCGACCACCCGCCGGGCCGCCGCGACCAGTTGGTCGCCGTGGTGCGCGCCGCGCCCGTCGACGGCCAGCAACGCGTCCCGGTCGGTAAGCGCCAGGCCGGCGGCGCCCACCAGGGCGCGCAGATGGCGTACGGCCTTCGCCGCGCCCGCCGCGCTCAGGCCGGCGCGCAGCGGCTCGGCGGCCAGGCCGGCGGTGTGCAGCACCTCGTACGTGGCCCGCTGGGTCGCGGTGGCGATGCCTCGCCGGGCGCGCAACCGCAGCACCGCCCAGAGCGCCGCGGCCAACGCGGTGACCAGCGAGACGACGGCGAAGACGGCCGAGAGGTTGCCACCCACCCCGGGAACGTTAGTACGCGCCCTTGCGCGCCAGCACCACCCCGACGGTCCGCCACAGGATGCTCAGGTCGTACGCCAGCGACCAGTTGTCGACGTAGTAGAGGTCGAGCCGGACCGCCTCGTCCCAGGACAGGTCGGAGCGGCCGGACACCTGCCACAGCCCGGTCATGCCCGGCCGGACCAGCAGCCGGCGTCGCACGTCGCCCAGGAAGTCGCCGTCGTCGGCGGGCAGCGGACGCGGGCCGACCAGGGACATCTCGCCCCAGAGCACATTGATCAACTGGGGCAGCTCGTCAAGCGACGAGGCCCGCAGGAAGCGGCCCACCGGGAAGACCCGAGGATCCTGCTTCATCTTGAACAGCATGCCGTCGGTCTCGTTCTGGTCGACCAGGCCGGCCAGTCGCTCCTCCGCGTCCACGTACATGGTGCGGAACTTCCACACCCGGAAGGTGCGCCCCTCGTGCCCCACCCGGGGCTGCCGGAAGAACACCGGGCCGGGGTCGGAGATGCGGATGGCGAGCGCGACCGCGGCGAAGAGCGGGGCGAGCACCAGCAGGCCCAGCCCGGACGCGACCCGGTCCATCAGGCTCTTGAGCAGCAGCGCCGGGCCGGAGAGCGTCGGCTCCTCGACGTGCAGCAGCGGCAGGCCCTCGATCGGGCGGATGTGCACCCGGGGGCCGGCGATGTCGGTGAGCTGGGGCGCGACCACCAGGTCGACGCCGGAGCCCTCCAACTGCCAGGCCAGCCGGCGCAGCTCACCCGGCTCGGCGGTGGCCGAGCCGCAGACCGCGATGGTGTCGCCGCCGACCTCCCGCACCAGGGCCAGCACGTCGCGGCCGGCGTACACCGGCACCGGCGTCTCCAGGCCCCGGGCGGCGGCGTACCCGTCGGTGAGGTGGATGGCGACCGGCACCAGGCCGACGCCGGGGTTGCGGGTGACCGTGGTGTAGACCTCCAGGCACTCCGGCAGCGTGCCGACCAGCACCATCCGGTGCCCGGCCTGACCGACCCGGCGGCGCAACGCGTGCAGACCGGCCCGGGCGATCATCCGGCCGAGCAGGATCAGCAGCAGCGCGCCGAGCAGCGCGAAGCCGACCGTCCAGCGGGACAGTGACGTCACCGTGGCGAAGGCCAGGAACGAAACGGTGGCGGCAACGGCCACACCGGAGCGGATGACGCGCTTGAACTCGTCCGGACCGAGGCCCAGGTAGCGCCGGTCGTACGCCCGGTTTCCCCACAGGATGAGCAGCCAGCCGAGCGGCAGCAGCAGGAACGCGACGGTGTAGAACCACACCTGAGGGGAGTTCTTGAAGCCGGAGTCGGCCTGCTCGAAGATCTGCACGGCCAGGAAGCTGGCCAGCGCCGCCGCGCCGAAGTCGGCCAGCAGCAGGACCGCGATGTAGGGACGGTGCCAGCGGGAGACCCGGCGGCGGGCGCGGGCCCACCCCGACCGGGGTACGCCGTTGTGCGACGGCGGTGTCGGCGGCTGGATCTCAAAGCTGTCGACGTGCCGCACGCTCTTGCTCCGGCCTGTGTCGGTTACCGGGCGCTGGAGGCTTGTCGTCACCTCAACCCATGTCCTCCCGCATGACCCGAACCTCACTCGCCGTGAGGACGCGGGTCGCTCACCGTTCCAGTCTCCCACGTTGACCGTGGCGATCTGGCCGGCTCCGAGTCAGTTGTGAAGCCGGGGACCGAGCCACTATACCGATGGATGACGAGTCGGGTAGAGCCACCGACCGGGACCTTCCGCGATCCCCGGTCGATTCCGCTCAGTAACCACCGGGTGTGGTTACTCACCGTACGAGTCGCGACAACCTTCGGTCAGCCAACGGCTTGCCGCCGGTCTGACAGGTGGGGCAGTACTGGAGGCTGGAGTCGGCGAACGAGACCTCACGCACCGTGTCACCACACACCGGACAGGGCAGCCCCTTCCGGGCGTGCACCTTGAGGCCGGAGCGCTTCTCCCCCTTCAGCTCCGCGGCCCGCTGGCCCATCGACCGCCGGACCGCGTCGCCCAGCACCGTCCGGGTCGCCGCGTGCAGGCCGGCGAGCTGGTCGTCGGTGAGCCGGTCGGTGATCGCGAACGGGGAGAGCCGCGCCGTGTGCAGGATCTCGTCCGAGTACGCGTTGCCCACGCCGGCCAGCACCGACTGGTCGGTCAGCACGCCCTTGACCTGCCCCCGGCGGCTGCGCAGCCGCTCGACGAACGTGGGCAGGTCGGCCGCCAGCGCGTCCGGCCCCAGCTTCGCCACGCCGGGCACCTGGGCCGGGTCGGTGACCAGGTAGGCGGCCAGCTTCTTCTGGGTGCCGGCCTCGGTCAGGTCGAAGCCGGAGCCGTCGTCGAGGCGTACCCGCACCGCGATCGGGCCCTTGCCGGGCCGCAGCGGGGTCGCTGACGGGAACGCCTCCCGGTAGTGCAACCAGCCCGCCCGGGCCAGGTGGACCACCAGGTGCAGATCCTCGTCGAACCGGACGTCCAGGAACTTCCCGTGCCGGCCCGCGCCGGTCACCGTCCGACCGGCGACCGCGCTGGGCGGCGGATCGTACGTCTTCAGCGCGTTGATCGAGGCCACCTCGAACCGCTCGACACGCCGGCCCACCGCCCGCTCACGCAGGTATCCGGCGAGCGCTTCCACCTCCGGTAGTTCAGGCACGGGACAACGGTAGCCTTCTTTCCCGTGAGAATCGTGGTGGCGCACAACCGGTACCGGGAAGCTCAGCCGTCCGGCGAGAACACCATCGTCGACGCGGAGATCGCCCAGCTCACCGCTGCCGGCGTGGAGGTGCTGCCGTTCCTGCGCAGCTCCGACGAGATCCCGTCGATGTCGAAGCCGGCCAAGGCGCTGCTGCCGATCTCGCCGATCTGGGCCCCGAAGGCCCAGCACGACCTGGACCGCCTGCTCGTCGAGCACCGGCCGGACGTGCTGCACCTGCACAACCCGTACCCGCTGCTCTCGCCCTGGGTGGTGCGGACCGCGCACAGGCGCGGCGTGCCGGTGGTGCAGACGGTGCACAACTACCGGCAGGTCTGCTCCTCCGGTCTCTACTTCCGCGACGGCGTGATCTGCCAGGACTGCCGCGGTCGCGCGCTGGGCGTGCCGGCGATCGTGCACCGCTGCTACCGCGACTCCCGGGCGCAGAGCGCGCTGATGGCCACCACGCTGGCCGTGCACCGCCCGACCTGGCGGTCGGTGGACCGCTTCATCGCGCTGACCACGGCGGTCGCCGACCACCTGCGGGACTACGGCATCCCGGACGAGCGGATCGTGGTCAAGCCCAACGCGGTGCCCGACCCGGGCACGCCGGCGCCGGTGGGGGACGGCTTCCTGTTCATGGGCCGGCTCAGCCCGGAGAAGGGCCTGGACCTGCTGCTCGCGGCGTGGCGGCGACACCCGGTGGGCGCGCTCGGCCCGCTGCGCATCGCCGGTGACGGCGAGTTGCGCCCGTTGGCCGAGGCGGCCGCCGCCGAGCGGCCCGACGTGCGCTACCTGGGCCAGCTCGACCGCCAGGGAGTACGCGCCGCGCTGGCCGACAGCGCCGTGGTGCTGGCCACCTCGACCTGGCACGACGTGCTGCCCACCGTGATCATCGAGGCGCTGGCAGCCGGTCGGCCGGTGCTCGGCACCGCGCTCGGCGGCATCCCGTACCTGGTCGGCGCGGACACCCCCCGCGAGCCGGCCGGCACCGGCCCGGCCGAGGTGGCGACCGCCGCGCCCGGCGAAGGGCACGTCCCGTTGCCGGTCGGGGTGCAGCGTGGCGAGGCCGGCTGGGTGGTGGCGCCCGAGGCCGCCGCGCTGGCCACCGCGCTGCCGCTGGCCGCCGCAGAGGCGAGCGCCCTGGCCGGCGCGGCCCGCACCCGCTACGAGCGCACGTTCCACCCCGACGTGATCACCAAGCGCCTGATCGACGTCTACGCCTCCCTCTCCTGACCCCCGCCCCGCCCCGCCCCCCCTTTCTTTTCTCGCGTTGATCAAGGAGTTTGCGTCAGGAATCAGCGGGCTTCCGACGCTAACTTCTTGATCACCGGGGCTGGCCCACCCGACCGACGCGGCGCGGGAAGTGTCGGGTGACCGGGACCGGTGCCACCACACGATGGGAGGCATGGACGACGAGACACTGGTATCCCGGTTCCTTCGCGACGGCTTCGTGAAGCTGGCGGGGGCCGTCGCACCGCGCGTGGCCGCGGACTGCGCGCGGCTGCTGTGGCGGCAGACGGGCTGCGACCCGGACGACCCGGCCACCTGGACGCAGCCCGTGCACTGGGTGCCCGGCATGGCGCAGGGGCCGTTCGCCGCCGCGCCCAATTCGCCGTTCCTCCACCACGCGTACGACCTGCTCGTCGGCGCGGGACGGTGGGAGCCGCGTTACTCGCTGGGCACGTTCCCGTTGCGCTTCCCGCACGCGGACGAGCCGGACGACGCGGGCTGGCACATCGAGGGCAGCTATCTGCCGGAGGGCGCAAACTGGTACTTCACGAACGTTCGCTCCCGGGACCGGGCGCTGCTGATGTTGTTCCTGTTCAGCGAGGTCGGTGCGGGGGACGCCCCGACCCGGATCCGGGTCGGCTCACACCTCGACGTGCCGAAGGTGCTGGAGAAGTACGGGGAGGACGGGGCGAGCGGGCTGGACCTCGCGCCCGAGTTGGTGGCGGCCTCCGACCACCGGCCACTCGCCCTGGCCACCGGGTCCCCGGGCGACGTCTTCCTGTGCCATCCTTTCCTGGTGCACGCGGCACAACCGCACCACGGGACGCGACCGCGCTTCATGGCCCAGCCGCCGCTGATGCCGGCCGCGCCGTACGAACTGGACCGGGCCGACGGCGCGTACTCGGCCGTGGAGATCGCGATTCGCCGGGGACTCGGGCGGGACACCCCGGACCTCGCCCCGCGAGGGAGTCGCTGAGGTGCGGGTAAGTGGCCGCAACGCCCGGTTCCAGCAGTGGGAGGCGCTGCTCCGCAACCGGGCCAAGCGGCAGCGTCGCGGCGAGTTCCTCGTGCAGGGCGTACGCCCGATCGCCATGGCCGTCGAACACGGCTGGCAGGTCCGGGAGCTGCTCTACGACGTCGACACCCAGATGTCCGGCTGGGCCCGCAGGACCCTGGACACCGTCCGGGCCGAGCGGTTCGCCGTCTCCCGGGAACTGATGCACGAGCTGGGCGGCAAGGCGGACACGGCACCGGAGCTGCTGGCCGTGGTCGCGACACGCGAGGACGACCTGTGCCGTATCCCGGCCGGGCCGACCATGAACGTCGTCGTGTTCGACCGGCCCACCAGCCCCGGCAACATCGGAACGGTCATCCGGTCCGCGGACGCCCTCGGCGCGTCCGGAGTCATCGTCACCGGCCATGCCGCCGACGTGTACGACCCGAAGGCGGTGCGGGCGAGCACCGGCTCGCTGTTCGCGCTGCCCGTGGTCCGGGTGCCCGCACACCAGGCCGTGCTGTCCTGGGTGGCCGACGTGCGCGCCGCCGGTGTCGGCATCGGCCTCGTGGGTGCCGACGAGCACGGCGCACTGGATGCCGCCGAGCACGACTTCACGCGACCCACGCTGACCGTCATCGGCAACGAGACCACCGGTCTCAGCGTCGGCTGGCGGGCGGCCTGCGACCAGCTCGTCCGGATCCCGATGTCCGGAGCCGCCAGCTCCCTGAACGCGGCGGCCGCCGCGACCATCCTCCTCTACGAGTCGGCACGCCAGCGCCGCACCGCTGCCCGATGTGTCTCCCCCTGATCTGCTGCCGAGGCGATCTCCTGCCGGCTACGGCCGTCCGAGCCGGCCCGGTCATGCTCAGCTCACCCCGAGAGCAGCGGCGAGTTGGATGATCGTGGCGGGAGCGCGCAGATCGCGGGCCACCTGGGCGAGCACCTGCCGCGCGACCGGCCGCTGGCGTACCTCGGCGGGTGCCATCCGATCGGTGTCGACCAGTACGCGGCCGGCGCCGGCCGGGTCGTCGGCCTGAAGGTAGGCGCGGGCCGCGTCGATCAGGTGTGCCGCCCGGTGTTCCACCGGTAGCCACCGCCAGGCGTCCCGCGCGGTCGTCTTCTCGTGCCAGGCGACCGCCTCACTCGCGTCGCCCAGGTCGAGCGTGGCGGCGGCGCGGGCCAGGTCGACCGCCGTCGGCCCGAAGGCGGTCCGGTGATGGTCGTGGCCGTCACCCACCCGGGTGGCCATGCCGGCGGCCTCGTCGATGAGTTCGGCGGCGACGCGGGCGTCACCTCGGCGGGCCGCTGCCAGCGCGGCCTGCACCAGCAACGTCCCGCACAACGACAACCCGCCGGAAGAGCCGTCCTGAGGGGCGATCCGGTACGCGGCGGCCAAGGTCACCGACTGTGCCTCCCGCGCCCGCCCCGCCGCGCGGAATACCTGGCCGAGCTGCACCGTGGCGGCGGCCACCAACACCGGATCGCCGGTCGCGCCAGTCATGGCCCGGTCCGCGGCCAGCCAGCCCAGCTCGACCTCGCCGAGCTTGACCAGCAGCGACGCGGTGAGCCGGTACGCCTCCACCAGCAGCGGGCGCCCCCACCCGTCGGCGGCGACGCGCTGCACACCGGCCAGCAGACCCGGCATGGCGGCAACCACCTGCGGATACCGGGCGTGCTGAAACGTCATCCAGGCGTGCTCGACATCCCGGGCCAACCGGTCCGCCGGCAGCACCGTGCCGTGGGCGGTCGGCCTTGCCAGAGCCATCTCGTACGCCGACAGCGCCGCCCGGATCCCGTCCACGCCCCCGGCACGCTCGGTCACCGCAGCGGGTCGGGTGTCCCGGCCGAGCAGCACGGCGGTGTCGATCCGCAGGACGGCGGCGATGTCCCGCAGCGTCGACACCTTGTCGAGGGATCGGACACCCCGCTCGACCTTGTCGACCCAGGACTTCGACCGGCCGAGCCGATCGGCGAACACCTGCTGCGACAACTTCCGCCGCCCCCGCCAGTACGCCACCCGCCGGCCGACCGGCAGCAGCTCACTGCTGTCCACGCTGCCGCCGCCGGTCCGGCACCGCCCGGGTGGTTTCCTCGGCGAGTATCCGCTCCGCCTTGGCCTGGGCGAGAAGCCGCTGCCGCGCAGCCTCGCGTTCCGCCGCCTGGATCTGCTCGCCCCGGTCCTCGCGCTCGGACTTTCGTCCCATGAGTCCTCCCGGAAGATAATTTTAGTTCCTTAAAATAGGAGTCCAGACCAGAAGGCTAGCGACCTGCTCCTGATTTGGGAACTCACGGCGTGTCGCCGGGCGGCTGGCCGGAACGGCGGGATACTCGCCGCATGGTCACGCCGACGATCCAGAGGCGTCGCCTCGGCAACGCTCTCAAGCGAGCCCGTGAGGCGGCGGGCAAGACCCAGGAAGAGGCTGCGGAGGTCATCGACTCGGCATCGAGCAAGGTCAGTCGGCTGGAGTTGGGACAGTCGGGCATCCGGCTGACGGACTTGAAGCTGCTGCTCGACTTCTACGGGGTGACCGGTGAGGACGCCGAGCCGCTACGGGACCTCGCCCGCGCCGGACGGCAGCGGGGACGGTGGAGTGGATACCGGAACGTCGTGCCGGACTGGTTCCGGCAGTACCTCGACCTGGAGGCGGACGCGGCCGAGATCCGCTGGTACCAGTCCGAGGTCATCCCGGGCATCCTCCAGATCGAGCCCTACATCCGAGCGATCATCGAAGGCGAGGATGTGGAACAGCAGACCGCAGTGCGCCTCGAACGACAAAAGGTGATCGATCGCCCCGACGGACCGGAGTTGAGCTTCATCCTCAGCGAGTCAGCACTGCGCCGTGACCTCGGCGACCGGGAAGCGATGCGGGAGCAGCTATCCCATATCGCCGCTCTGGCCAACCGTCCGAACGTGACGATCCAGGTCTTTCCACTCGATGCCGAGACCTACGTGACAGCCTCGTACAACTTCATCATCCTGCGGTTCGGCGAGGAAGTCGCCTCGGACGTCGTCTACCTGGAGACGTTCACGGACGCGGATTACCTCGACAGCCCTGAGTCGCTCCGGTCCTACAATCGGCTGTGGGGACGCCTTCAAGCTGCGGCCCTGGGGCCGGCGGAGTCCCGCCGACTCATTCTGCGGATCGCGGACGAGATGAAGTAGAGGCTGACATGTCGAACCCGGACCTCACCGGCGCGGTGTGGCGGAAGTCCACCCGCAGCGACTCCAACGGCGGCGCGTGCGTCGAGGTGGCCGATCTTCGCGACGGGGTGGCCGTCCGAGACAGCAAGGACAAGGCCGGCCCTGCGTTGGCCTTCGGTGCCCAGGGTTGGCGCGCGTTCATCGGCTCCCTCAAGAGCAACTAGCGCTACCGCGCGTACTGCTGAGACAGCGCCACTCCCCGCTTCCGCCTCGGAGCCGGGGCTTTCTTGTAGCCCAGGGCGATGTCCTCGGCCGACAGCTTCGGCTCGGAGCAGCGCAGCAGGAACTTGCTGTCCAGGTTGGCCTCGGCCTCGACGGCCTCGCGGTCGATGCCCAGCAGCCCGCCCAAGGGTGGCGAGCAATCAGTTCATCTTGTTGATAGTCGCCTGGTGCACGTCGAGGTTGTCACCGCCGAGCTGGCCGGGACTCAGCCCTGCGAGATCGCGCTATATGCCAAGGCGCTCCAAGGGTTGGCCAATGAGGCAGCGTACGGCGACGCTGCGGGGGAGCTGATCCGGCAAGCGCTGCACGCTGTCATCAGTGGCATTAACAAGGTAGCCTATTCGTCGGGTTCTTCATCTTGGTCGGGATCGCCATCGTTGTGTTGTTCGAATCTCTTACTCATCTCAGCAATGAGCCTTTGAATCGCCTGCGAAGCTTCGTCAAGCTCTGGACCCGATGGTGGCTCAATTCCGTGGACGAGTCGGTTTCGTAGTTGGCGCACCCATTCAAACTCCATGATCATCTCGGGGGGCAGCAGGCCGAAATGCCGTAGTGTGTGGCTGTTGGGCATTATGTGCTTGCGCCGTTCGGGCATTGGAATGAAGTTTTTGGCGAGGTGTTCAAGTTCGATCCAATGCATCAAGAAATTTCCTATTTGTGTTGCGGCATCGCCCCTGTCGGCATTCGAGGCGTAACGAGTTAGTAGCCGCCGTTCGCGAATCTCGCGATATATCTCGTAGTAATATGGGTTTTCGGCGAGTAGCGCGTCAATGATCTGCTCCGCAAGCGGACGAGTCTCTAGATCATTATGTAGCGCTCCGAGATATGGAGAAAGCTCATCTGGCGTGTTTAGTTCTAGCCGCGTTGCCAGGTCGAAGAGCAGGTCGACACGGCCTAGGCCTGCCTCGTTGACTGGCTGGTTCAAGCGTGCAGGCACTAGACTTAGCAGGTGTACAGCGAGGTCAAAGTGGTTCTCAAAACGCCGACCGCTAATTGATACTCTGCGTTCGCTGGCTCTTTGGAGTCTTTCTAGGGCGATCTCGCCTGCAAGCACCAGTCCGTTCAGCTCATCAAGGATGGCGAATTCATCCTCTGACAAGTGGCCAGTGAGCGGCTTGTATAACAGGTCGTGCTCCACCTCGGACCATGCGTGCATCAGTACCGAAGCGACTTGAATCTCAATTCTCGCGATGGCGTAACGCTTTTCCGTCTCGCCTAAATCTTGTTCGTTCAGCTGGACTCGATAATGAGTAGCGCCATATCCACTGAACCGCTTGCCAGGGGGCTGCTTTCTGTTCTCTGGAAAGTGCCTGGTCAGTTGAATATCGAAAAGCCTCCGAACGATTCCGTCTACTTGCTTATGCTCGCCCGGAAAATAGAGGGCTACCCGAACTCCCACCAAGTCAGGGATGTCTTCGAAAATCTCTTCCACCGTGCTGTAGGGGCCGTTTTTTTGCTCGCGCTTGCGGCATTTGCCTTTAAGGCCATCTCTGGATTTGGCGCGATACGTGACAATCGACCGTATGCCTTCAACCTGGAGCGTGCCTTGAAGCTCCCTTGCGGCAAGGCGTCCTGCCTGCTCGTAGAAGTCGTATTCCTTCGTGTATCGAGCAATGAACTCGTCTATCAGGTCCACAGGTGGTCCACTCGTGTATGCGACACGTGATCAATTTGATGGCGACCAGGGTAGTCGCTGCTGCGACGGCCGGGAACCCCTCAAGTCGTTGAGAGTCGCTGAACCTTCTGGGAGGCGGGGCGGCCGTGGAGGCAGGAACACGAGGACGACTCGCCGATGGATCTCCCCGAGTTCGGCCCCAGGCGGCTGTCCGGTAGCGTATCCGCACCATTACAGCCTGATTCGATCGGCAGAAGCAGTTGTTGATCTTGATTGCCGAGTCACGGCCATGGGGTGATTAGCCGGCGGGAGGAGAATCGTGGCGGCGAAGAAGAAGCAACCTCGGGTTGTGCTGTCGTGGCGTGATGTCGAGGCGGCAGCGGGGGATCTTGACGAAGGGCCGCAGGCTCTTTTGCGGGAGCTGGCCGAGGACTACACCTCGGGCAAGGAGGCCAAAGGTCCAGGTGAGCTGCCTGGATCCTGGTTTCTTCGCAGTCTTGAGGTGCAAGGGCACGTCGGGATTGGGAAGGTCCCGCTTGTCCTGACGCTTCCGCCTAAGCCCGGGATTGTAGTGATATCCGCGTCGAACGGCACTGGCAAGACCAGCGCTGCGGATGGGCTCCGTCACCTGCTAAGTGACGGAGTTGCCCGCGGTTACGAGCTTGCCGAGGTGAACCTCCACTATGTGGATCGGTCGATCCAGGCAGTGCTCACGAACGGGCAGGACGACGCCAAGATCGGATGTAGGGGGAATGGTCCGGCACGCTGGCAGCAGCCGGACGGCACCTATGGACCGCTCCCGGAAGGCTGGAAGTCAGCCTTTGAGCAGTACACCCCTGTCTTGCTGTATCCGGAGATTGCACCGCTCATCGAGAAGCCTGACAAGCTGCACGACTTCCTGAAGGGTGGCTTGCCGCTTGTTGTCTTGGCGAAGCTCCAGGACCTCGTTGATGGCGTCAGGAGAGAAGGCCGCGCTGCCAAGGCGGCGGTTGAGCGCGCCCACAGTGCGGCTCTCGCGGTCATCGCCAAAGTTACGGGTGCTGAAGCCCTGGCAACGCTGGTGGAGTCGAGTGGACATCTGCCCTCTACAGAGCAAGTGGCCGAGTTCAAAGCGCTTGCCACAACCCTGCCACGGGCCGTGCGCCGGCCGAATTTGGTCCGCAACTGGGTGGTCGACGCAGAAGCTGTCGAACAGCTCAAGGAGGCGGTCAAGGCGGTGCATGAGGCGCGAGTGGCAGTGGTGCCAGGGGCGGACGCCCTTCGTACGTCCTTAGAGGGCCTCATCCGAGGCAAGGGGGAGCACCTTGAACACCTCCGGGCTAGCGATGTCTGCCCCGTATGCGGGACGATCGGAGCGGAGTGGCTCGTAGCAGCCCGTACTGCAACGGATCGTCTGACCGTCGAGTTGAAGACGCTGAACGCGGCCGAGCTCACAGCTGGCGAGCTGTGGGAACGACTCCGCCGCGCTGCCCTTCCGGAACCACTCCCGGTAGAGACTCGTGAAATCCTGCAAGGCAAATTTCCAGGAGACGGCGAATTCATCGATCGTTGGGAGCGACTGTCGAGGCGATTGACAGGGCTGCAGGTGCATACGGCGCCGGTAGAAATCATCACCGAACTTGTTGAGGAGTCAGAGCAGGTCGGGAGGTGGTATGCGGGCGTGCGCGCCAAGGTTGTCGCGGATTACGAGAACGCGATCAGCGGCACCGCCCTGGGGGGACAGCAGATTAAACAGTGGCTTGATTGTGTGCAACGGGAGCGCCGTGCATATGTGCGCGGTGCTTCTGCGGACAAGTTGGGCAAGGCAGTTGAGTTGTGGATCAAGGACACTCGCGCAAGCCTCTTCGAGCCAATTGCCGAGAAAGTTACTGGATATTGGAAGGAGTTGAACCGGGATAGCGACCTCGATGTTACTGGCTTGAAGCTCGCTGGTGGCACGCGCCAGGCTGGCAAGGTCAGTATCTCTCTCGCTGTGGGCGGCACGAGCGTTTCTCCGGGCCCTGACGCGCCAAAGGTATTGAGCACCGGACAACGCAACGCGCTGGCGCTTGCGACGTATCTGCCGCGAGCGACTCAGTTGGAAAGCCCCTTCCGGTTCTTGGTTCTAGATGACCCAATCCACTCATTCGATAGCGACCGCGTGCAGCATCTCGCACGGGCGCTTGTCGAGCTTTCCGAGATCTTTCAGATAGTTGTCTTGACACATGATGAGCGCTTGTGGCGTGAGTTGCGGGCGCTTGGAAAGCACACACGACACCTTCGACTCACCCGGCTACCCGATGGGACGTCGACCGTGCAAGTGGTAGATGTCACCTCGCCGGGAATGGGCTTCATCGAAGAATTGGATAGGGTGTTCGGCGTTGAAGTGAGCCACCCACTGGGTACGGAGTCGGCGCGAACGATCCTCGCGTTGACGATGTGCCGACAGGCGCTCGACACCGAAATTGGGGAACGAGTGGAAATCTTGGGGCGGCGGGCGGGTTGGTCGGGAGACAGGATTGCAGCTGCTCGTGATAAAGCGGCCGACACGCGCAAGCAACTGGATCTTCTCAACGGCATTCTCGCTGAGTTGGGTGAGGAGCAATTGAATCTGCAAGCGTTCAATTCGATAATCGACACACTGAGTTCAGCTGCTCACGGCAGAACGCCGGAAGACGCAGGCAGCGGCAAGCGCAAGCAGTGGATCAGGCAGACCAGGCGGATGCTGCAGCTCATCGCGCGTGTTGAGGGCTGAGCGGTGACGAGCCCGCGATGGCCTGTGGCGGCAGTGGCAGACCTTACCTTGGCCTACGAGGCTTGGCCTGCCCCGATTCATGACAAGTGCCTACTTAGGGCACTTGTGCTCCGAGTGCAGATTGAGCAGATCGTGGCTGCCCTGCCGTCCACGGTCATCGCGGGCAAGCCCGATGTAACCAGCGTGTCCCGTCGCCTTTTTCTGTCCATCGGGGAACCTGACCTTGACGATGATAGGCGACGTCGGCGGGTGCTGGTTGTTTGGCGTGCGGCCGCTGTATACAAGCAGCTGTGCGATCTGTTGCATGCTCGGAGGTCGAGTATGCGCCTTCCGGCGTCGCAGTTGGATTACTGGGCGCAGATTATCCAAGAGTTATCGGGCGAATTGGGGCATCAAGGAGAACCTTCATCGTAGACTGTTTGATCGTCCGTGAGATCAATATCCGGTGGCAGGCTTGGAAGGGCAAGGTCCAGCTTTTTCATAAAAGCACGGTGGTTCCTTAGCTCTGTCCCTATCCGTGATAAGTTGCTAACAAGCACGTCTGTTCGACGTTTGTGTATCTTGCGAACCTCTGGCTCTTCATCGGCCGATACCGGGTCTGACATTCGCTTCAGCTGTGCTATGACGTCTTCCCGAACAAATCTATAGCGCCGCACGAGTGTGCCATGCCGTCGGTACGTCTGGACAATATCGCGAGCGGATTCCCACTCGAGCATTGCGCTCTTGTAGTTCTCGGATTCGTCAAGTCCGACCATGTCGGGTGTGGGCCGTGTCTCTCCCATGAACCATTTAGCGGCGTAGAAGGTGCCGCAGTCTTGACGAGGCGAGGATCTTACTGCAAGTTCTTTGCCGACTGGATAGATCAAGAGGATGGGCGGTACGTTAAGTGCCATGGCTAGGATTATTGCTTCGGGTACCGTAACGCTGCCTCGCCGCCCAGTCTCGATGTTCGCGATGATGTTTCGGGGGATCGGATGCCCGAGGGACGCGCAGCGCGCGGATAGCTGTTGAGCACTAAGACCGCGCGCGTTCCGCCAGTTGCGGATTTGCGTTGCGATGGTTTGGTTTGTCTCTGCGCCCCAAGAGTCAACTCGGTCCTTGTGGAGGTTGCGACTACGGGGAGCTATCTCTGCGTAGCTGTCCGTATCGTATCCGGCCGATACATGGGGTTCGTGTGTCACCTTGACACAGTAACCGCCTGGATGTAGGAGATCAACGCAAGCAGCGCGTAGGAGCCGGCGAATCTCGCTCCGTAGTTACGCGATGAGAGTTGCAGATCATCGGCGCTGGATGGGAGGATTGAGCAATCTGGCCCGGGGGGTCCGAATGCCAGGTTGGGGAGGGAGGTGACGCGACCGATACTTTCGCCAGCAGCACCCTGGGGCTGACTTGCTCAGGGATCGGTGACCGTTGCGGCGGGTGCGTGACCGACATGTGGTCCGTCACCCCGTCTCGGCGGTCGCCAGTGTGTGATCAACGGGCTAATGCTAAGGCTGGGCCCAAGAAAAAACGCGATGGCGCAGCAGTAAGCTTGCTCACCGCTACGCCATCGCCAACAAAATCTAAACCCGACAGGATCAACTTTTCTCAGGAGCGGTCCTGCGGGTCCAGACAGCCCGTTCAACCCGGGCGCGCATGCACTCGGTGGCTGTGGCTCACATCTGTGCGCCGCAGCGCACCCAGTTGCATACGTGCAACACGGTACAACAGTACGCACGTCCGGTGCCACCTTCAGGCGGCCGACCGGGGGTCGTACGTACCGCTGTGGGTTCCCAGGTGAGCGGGCGGGAAGGAATCCGTCCGATGTCAACCGACCCAACCGAAGAGCGGCAGGATCCGCTGCTGCTGCTCCCGCCGCCCGTGCGCCGTGAACTTGATCTGAACACCGCTGCCGACCCGATGCTTCTCTGGGGTCGGGTCGCTGCCGAGGAGAACGAGTGCTGGGCTGACTTCTATCAACGTGACCCGGAGTGCTGTGAGCACAACTGGCCACCGCTGGACGAGGACGAGCCTCAGTGCCTGGGCTGCGGGTTGGCCTACGCGGACTGGTCCGAGTAGTCCAAGGTGACAGGGTGGCTGGCGTGTAGTCGTTGCGCCAGCCACCCCGTTCGTCATGCCCCACGGGCGAGATCCCGGATGGTGCCAGTACGTCGAATTTCGGCGGGCATATCGAGGTCCGTCCTCGGCTAGTGTTCAGACCTTTGGCGTGGTATTGCTCCTCCAACTTGGCATCCCACGACCCGACCAACTGCGCATTCACCACAACCAGCTAACGAACGATCACCAGCCGAAGCCACGACCGGCCGTTGCAGTATTGACAGGGGCCCTTCCTTACCACGCGGCGCGGGCGGAGAAGGCGATGCTGGAGAGCAGGAAACCGCCGTTGACCACGGTGAACGCCACCACCACCCAGAACGCCAGCGCGGGCGCGAACACCAGCACCAGTCCGGCCAGGAAGATCACCGCGCCGTAGTCGCGGACCAGCTTCACCACGCGCACCGGGAACGAGGTCGAGGTGACCATGCTGGCCGCGTTCGGGCCGGACTGCATCACCGAGGTCACCAGGTTGACCATCCAGGTGCCGGCGAACACCGCCACCAGCCAGACCGGCGTGGCCGGGCGCTGCGCCACGGCCGTGGCGGACAACGCGGCCACCAGCGCGATCTGGGCGGCCACGTCGCAGAGCACGTCGACCCGGGCGCCGGCCGCGCTGCCCTGACCGGTCACCCTCGCGAGCTGCCCGTCGGCGCAGTCCAACGCGTACGCGATCTGCCAGCCGACCAGCGCGACCAGGCCGACCACCCAGGCGGGAACGGTGCCGGCGGCCACGTCGTCGGCGAGCGCGACCACTGTCACCGAGGCGGCCAGCCCCAGCACCAGGTTGGCCAGCGTCAGCGCGGTCGGGCGCAGCCCCAGCCGCTGGGCGACGAGCGCGAACGCCGCCCCGATCCACTGGCTGATCGACTCGCTGAACAGGCCGCCTCCCCGGTTGACCCGGTGGAAGTCGGCAACGGTGGGACGGGGCTCAGCCAAGGTGGTCGCGGAGGGCACCGGCGTAGTCTGCCAGCCGCTCCCGGGTCTCGGAAGCGGACATCGTCAGGTGTTCGAGGATGGTGTAGCGGTCCGGCCGGGTCGCCGGCGCGAACTGCACCGCCTCGACGAACTGGTGGTCGGTCAACCCCACCTCGGACGGCAGCCGGGGCAGCCCGTGCCGGGCCAGGCAGGCGGACATCTCCGCGAACCGGCGCTCGTCGCCACGCAGGAACGTGCAGAACAACGCGCCGAGCCCGGCCAGCTCACCGTGCGAGGCGGTGCCCGGGAAGAGCGCGTCGATCGCGTGCATGATCTCGTGGCAGCCGCCACTGGACGGGCGACTGGTGCCGCAGACCGCCATCGCCAGGCCGCTGGAGATCAACGCCTCGGCCAGCACCGTGACGAACGCGTCGTCGGTCATGTCGCCCGGATGGTTCAGCACCGCCTCCGCGCCGGCGCGGGCCAGCGAGGCGGCCAGCCCGTCGACCGGCTCGCCGCGTACCCGCCGGGCCAGCTCCCAGTCGGCCAGCGCGCTGATGTTGCTGACCACGTCGCCGATGCCGGCGCGGTTGTGCCGCTCCGGCCCGGCCTCCACGAAGTCGAGGTCGACGATCACCGCGATCGGGATGTGCACCCCGTAGGAGCCCTTCAAACCCTCGGTGATCAGGCTGGCCACCGGGGAGGCGATGCCGTCGTTTGCGAGCGCGGTCGCCACCGTCACCATCGGCAGCCCACGCCGGGTGGCCGCGTACTTCGCCACGTCGATGGTCTTGCCGCCGCCGATGCCGACCACCGCGTCGTACGACCGGGCGCGCAGCTTGCCGCCCAGCTCGTCGGCGGCGTCGAGGGTGCCCCCGGCCACGGTGAACACGTCCGCCGACCGCAGCGACGGCCGGATCAGCTCGGCGATCTTCTCGCCCTGCCCCGGCCCGACCACCACGGCGACGTCGCCGCCGGCCGAGATCCGGCCGTCGGAGAGGATCGCCGCCAGGTCCGCCACCGCGCCCCGCCGCACGTCGATGTGCAGCGGGGTGAGGACGCTACGGGCTAGTAGCGGCACGCGATCTCCCGCGCCCGGGCCAGATCCTCGTGGTTGTCGACCTCGACCCAGGAGACGTCACCGATCGGCGCCGCCCGCACCTCGCCGCCCCGGTCGGCGAACTCCTGGTAGCCGTCCTCGTAGTAGAGGTTCGGGTCGCGCCGCCAGGTCGCCTCCAGCGCGTCGGCGAGCGCGTCGGCCACCTGCGGCTCGATAAGCGTCGCGCCGATGTACTCGCCGTACGCCTCGCCCGGGTCCATCAGCTTGGTGATCCGGGTGAGCTGGCCGGCCGCGTCGAAGGTGGTCTTCATCTCCTCCTCGGCCAGCGGCTTGAGCGTGTCGACGGCCAGCAGGATGCCCGGGCCGCGCTCGGCCAGCAGCGTCTTCTCCACGCTCACCGGGTGCACGGTGTCGCCGTTGACCAGCAGCACCCCCCGGGAGAAGTGCTCCCGGGCCAGCCAGAGCGAGTACGCGTTGTTCCACTCCTCGGCCTTGTCGTTGTCGACGAGTGTGATCGTGACGCCGTACTTCCCGGCCAGCTCGGCCTGCCGCTGCCGGACCGCGTCGGCCGCGTAGCCGACCACGATGACGACCTCGGTCAGCCCCACCGCGGCGAGGTTGCGCAGCGCGATGTCGAGGATGGTGACCTCCCCGTCGACCGGCACCAGGGCCTTGGGCAGGGTGTCCGTGTACGGCCGCAGCCGGCGCCCCGCACCCGCGGCGAGCACCATCCCGATCATGCCGACACGCTCCTCTTCTCGACCGGATTCCACGAGGTGAGGATATCGTCGGCGGCCCGGCGGCCGTGGTTCAGGCCATGATCGCCTTACAGCCCGATCGACCGCAGCGCCGCGAAGCCGTCCGCCACGATCCGCCGGAGCAGCCCGTCGTTGACGTCCCGGTGCTCGTCCAGCAGGGCGATGTCCCGCTCCGCCAGCCAGCGGAACTCGGTGTGCTCGGTCGGCTCCAGGCGCGGCCGGCTCAGGTCGCCGTCCACCCGGACCAGGAAGTCGGTCTCCACCCGGTCCAGCCCGTCGTCGCCGGTGTAGCGGTACTCGCCGACCAGGCCGAGCACGTGCGACACCGCCCAGCCGGTCTCCTCGGCGACCTCCCGGCGCAGCGCGTCGTCGATCTCCTCGCCCGGCTCGAGGTGGCCGCCGGCGATGTCCCAGCAGTTGGGGAAGAGACGCCGCTGGGGCGAGCGACGCTGGACGAAGATGCGGCCGTCGTCGTCGACGATCAGCGCGCCGGCACGGCGGAGGGGGTCGGTGGGCACGCTCCGACAGTAGCCATCCGCGCCGCTCCCGGCGATGTGGTGTCAAGCGGGGCGCCTTCCTCTACCGCAGGCGTTAAGCGGGGGCCCCGCCTTACACGGGCGATGGCCCGGCCGATACCGGCCGGGCCATCGCGTCGTGCGAGGTGAACGTCAGGGACCGACGAAGACCGCCGTGCCCCGCCAGTCCACGTCGTCGACGGCGGGACCGCTGCGGGTGGTGGCGGAACCGGTCGGCACGCCGTCCGCCCAGTCCATCGAGGACAGGGTGCCGGTGCTCCGGGAGACGACGTAGAGCTTGTCGCCGTCCAGGAACAGGCCGCCCGCGTCCGCGAACGCGGTGGTCCCGGTGATCGTGGTCCGCTCCGCGCCGACCGTGCCGGTGTCCGGCGTGAACTGCCGCGAGAACAGCGTGGCCTGGCCGGCCAGCGCGTAGTAGATCCGACCGCTCTTGTAGAACATCGCGGTCACGTTGGGCAGTTCGGCGGCGAAGTTGGTGGTCATGCCCGCGTACGTCTGGCCCTCCGGCGCGGAGCCGGTGACGACCTGGTCCCACTTCTCGTCGTGGTACGGGTCGAGCTTCTTCGGGGTGCCGAACTCGGTGCCGTCGAACGAGCGCTTGTAGAGGTCGCCGCCGACGCCGTAGAACAGGTCACCGCCGACCCAGAACGCGCCCTTGACGGTCGACCAGCGGGTGTTGTCCGGGTTCGGCACCGACATCGCGTTGCCGACGCCGGTCGCGCCGTCGTACGACCGCTTGGTGATGCTGTCGACGGTGGTGGCCGGCGGCACCGGCGGCAGCTTGACGACCTCGATGCCCTGCACCAGCGGGTTCTCCAGGACCCGACCGAAGTCGACGTCGATGTTGCCGTCGCTGGTGACCGCGAACGCCCGCATGGTGCCCTTGTTGGTGGCGCCGATCGCGGCGATCGGGTCGAAGTTGCTCAGCTTCTGCACGCCGTCGATGCTGACGTTGAACTTGCGCTTGCCGGCGGTGGCGGTGCCCGACCAGCGGTTGGCGAGGTAGAGCCGCACCTGCACCGGCGTGCCGGCCGGGACCGGGAAGTCCCACTGCATGTCCGGCGCGGGCGACTCGTCCCACCGCTCGCTGCTGAAGAGCTGGGCCGGCGTGCCGGCCGGCACGGTGCCGTCGACCGTCGCGTCGGTGGTGTACGTCGTCACCGTGTTGCCCGCGTTGTGCAGGGCGCTCGGCGCGGCCAGCGTGTCGGCGGCCCAGGCCGGGCCGCTCGGCGCGGCGAGCTGGTCGCCACCGGCGTTGACCCGGTAGAGCACGTCCGACGCGTCGGGCGTCGGCGCGGTCTTGACGACCTCGATGCCCTGGACCAGCGGGTTCTCCAGGACCCGACCGAAGTCGATGTCGACCACGCCGTCGCTGACCACGGAGACGGACTGCATGGTGCCGCGGTCGGTGCCGCCGGCGGCCGCCACCGGGTCGAAGTCGTTCAGCTTGAGCACGCCGTCGACGCTGACGTCGAACTTGCGCTTGCCCGCCGTGGCGGTGCCGGCGTAACGGTTGGCCAGGTAGAGCCGGACGTCCACCCGGGTGCCGGCCGCGACCGGGATGTCCCACTGCATGTCCGGCGCGGTCGACTGGTCCCACCGCTCGGTGTTGAACAGCGTCGCCGGGGTGCTGGCCGGCACCGTGGCGTCGAACGTCGCGTTGGTCGGGTACGCCTTCGCGCTGTTGCCGCTGTTGTGGTACGGGCTGGGCGCGGTGTCGGTGTCGGCGGCCCAGTCCGGCCCGCCGTCGGTCGCCGGGATGGCCGGGCCACCCGCGTTGACCCGGTAGAGGACCTCGGTCTGCGCCGCGCGGCCGGCCTGGTAGACGTCGCCCGGCAGGCCCTTGGTGCTGGTCGAGTGCGGGGTGCTGCCACCGTCCAGCGGGAAGAAGGCGATCTTCTTCCGCTGGTACTCGAAGTTGCCGATGTAGTCCTGGTCGCTGCCGAGCCAGAGGCCCTGCGGGGTGACCAGCATCTCGGTGACGCCGTAGCCGCGCGGGTTGCGGCCCGGGTTCCAGGCCAGCGGCAGCCCGCTGGCCGGGTCGAGGGCCGCGATGCTGGCCCGCGGCACCGCGCCCGGGCCGGCCTTGTCGCGGGCGAGCGGGTTGTTCGACCAGCGGAAGTGGCCGCCGACGTAGATGGCCTTCTCGCTGATGCCGACGGAGAGGAACGTGTCGCCGCCGCTGAAGTTCGTCCAGGTGGGCTTCTGGCCGGCGCCGGTGGCGTCGGTCTCCCAGCGGGCCGCCGAGTCGCAGAGCGTGCCCGGGTACGACGCGCCGGTGGTGACCACCACGAAGTACTTGCCGTCGGGGGAGAACTGCGCGTCCCGGACCCACGAGTCGAACGCGCTGTACTTGCAGGCGCCCGAGTAGTCGTCGGTGTTCCAGTCGGCGACGGTGGCCGAGCCGGTGCCCAGGTTGATCCGCACGATCTGGTCGTGCACCGCGCCGTCGGCCTTCTTGAAGTTGCCGATCACCACGAGGTGCTTGCCGTCCGGCGAGACGGTCAGCTTCTCGACGCCGACGCCGGCCGAGGCGCCACCGTTCGTCGGCGTCCAGTTGTGGTGCTCGGTCAGCGACACGGTCAGGTAGTCGTCCACCGCGCCGGTGGTCGGGTTCAGCGAGGCGAGCCCGTTCCGGTTGGTGGTCGCGGTGACCGTGCTGAAGATGCCGCCGACCAGCAGGTGGCCGTCGATCAGCGCGATGTCGTTGACCGTGCCGTTGAACGCCGGGCCCTTGAAGCCGTCGACCGGGGTGCCGTCCGCGACGTTCAGCAGCGCGAGCTTGCGGAAGTTCTTGTCGCCGACCTTGTTGAACGTGCCGGCGACGTAGACCGTGCCCGCGGTCGGGCCGGCGATGATCGCGGTGACGTCACCGTCGAGCACCGGCGCGAACGCGTTGTCGATCTTGCCGGTCGCCTTGTCGAAGGCGAGCAGGCCCCGGCGGTCGACCGGGGTGGGTGAGGAGCCGCGGTTCTGCGCGTTGGTGAACGAGCCACCCACGATCACCTTCGTGCCGGCGTCGTGGATGGCCACGACGTTGCCGTCGTTGATGTTCGGCGTCTTGTCCGAGGGCACCTCGCCGACCAGCGTGCTGTGGTCGGGCGCGACCGTGGCCGCCGGTGCGGCGAGTGCCGGCACCGGTGTGAACAGGGTGGCGATGCCGAGCACGGCAGCACCGAAGGCGGACACCGATCGGTGTCTCAGGATCGAGGAAGGCACAGGCTGCTCCGGGGGAACGTCGGAGGCGCTGCGATCGTGGCCGGTGCCGACGCGAGGTGTGGCGTCGCACGGCCGACCGCAGACGTGAGAGCAATACCTTCTCGCATTCGCCTGCCGCCCGTCCACCCGGGACCGGCCTTTTTGACACAACAATCGACCCGAGCCGAACGAAAAGACGAGTGAAGATCACTCTGTGCGTGCGGGAGATGGCGCACCGGAGGCGCTGAGATCCGGCATCGGCGGATTGAAGTACGGATCGGTGGCCAGCTCGCGGAACACCGCCGCGCTCTCCGGGTCGTTGCCGAACGTGCTGTCGTACAGCGGCTTCTCGGTCTGCTTGGCCGCGAAATAGATCACGGCCTTGATCTGCGGGTGCTTCTTCAGGTACGGACCGACCTCGCGCATCCACCCGGCCCGCTGGCCCGGCCGGCCGTCCTGGGTCAGCCCGAACTCGCCGATCACCACCGGCCGCGGATGCTTCTTGGCGAACGCCATGAAGTGGTCCATCCGGTTGCTGAAGCTGTTCCACTCCGGGCTCGGGTAGACGTCGGTGCAGAGCCAGTCGACCTGGTCGTCACCGGGGTAGTAGTCGGCGGCCCGGCGTTCCGGCTCGGCGAACCCGTCCGCGTGCGGGCACCACGTCCAGGCCGCGTTCGTGGCGCCGACCTCGGTGAAGATGGCGCGCACGTGCTTCCAGGCGGCGACGTAGTCCTCCGGGGAGTGCATGCTGGCGGCCAGGTTCGGCCGGTCCATCTCCCACCGGTAGCGCAGCAGCACCGGCACCCCGAACGCCTTGACGTCCTGCGCCCGCTGCCGGATCAGGTTGTCGTAGACGCCGCTGACCGTCGACCGGGTGTCGGTGCCCTGCCAGGAGATCATCTGGAGCTTGCCCTGGGCCTGGAACGCCCGCTCGGTGCCACCCGGGAACGGCTCGTTCCACTCGTGGAACATGTGCGCGATGGCGAGCTGACCGCCCGCCGCCCGGTTGAAGTCGTCCCACGCCGCCGCCCGGCCGGTGGCGTTGTGGAACTGCGGCTTCACCCAGGCGCCCACCCAGGCGCCCTTGTCCGGCAGCTCCGGCCCGCGCCCGGTGGTCTGGACCGCGCCCTTGCGGGGCGTCACCGTGGGTGGCGGCGGCACCGCCGACGCGGTCTCCCCGGCCCGGTCGCCCGACCCGGAGTCGCACGCCGCGACCGCCGGAGCCAGGAGAGCCAACGCGAACACGGTCGCCATCGTCCGTCGTAACCGTCGTACCACCGCAACCTCTCCCCAGGATGGTCGCCGGTCCACTGTCATGTCTGCCGGGCGGGCCCGCGTCAGCGGGACGGCACGCCGGGCCGGGCGGGCGACCCCTGGCACTCTACCCGTGCCAGCGCCCTCACGGGTGGTAGCCGAGTTCCGTCAACAGCGGTCCGGCCTGGGCCAGCACGTCGGTCAGATCCTCTTCGGTCAGTCGCTTCCGCCAGCGCCCCACCGAGCCGGGCCGGGCCTGCCCGAACCGGGCGTGCAGCGCCTGCCGGCCGGCCGGGTCGCCGACCTCCAGGAAATCGGCGACCACCTCGGCCGCCTCGGCCGGCCGGGTGACCACGTCCTCGTAACGCAGGTGCCGGACCCGGTCCGCCGGCAGCGCGGCGAGCTGGGCCAACGCGCTGCTGGTGAAGCGCCGCCACATCCAGGCAGACCGCCCCAGGTCGGAGACGCGGGTGAACTCCTCGCGCCGCTCCGGCTCCACCCAGAACCGCGGCGCGGCGCCCCACGGCGTACCGCCGCGACCGCTGCGCCCGCTGCCCGTCGAGGCGGCGTTCAACCAGGGCTGCTCCGCGTGCGACACGGCCACGTCCCGGCCGTCCCGGTAGACGTGCAGGAAGACCGCGTCCGGGAAGACCTCGGCCAGGAACGGCACGATGAAACAGTTCTCCGGGTCCTTCTCGGCGAACCGCAGCCCACCGTGGCCGGCGGCGGCGAGCAGCGCGCCGTAGTAGCCACGGAAGTAGCGCGCGGCGCGTTGCCGGGTCCAGCTTCCCTCGTAGACGCAGCGGGCGACCGCCTTGGTCAGCCGCGGTTCGTAGTGGTAAGACACGTCCGGCAGCGCCCCCACACAGCTACCCAGGAACGTGGTGCCGGAGCGCGGGGCGCCGAGGATGAAGATCGGTCGCTCCACCTTCAGCGTGAGCTTCCGCTTGCCGGCCTCCACCGGCCGCTCCAGGTCCCGGCGTTCCTTGCGGTCCGCCAGCAGGCCGACCGCGGCGAGCTTCGCGGCCTTCACCGTGGACAGCCCGGCGTGCGGGGCGAGGGGGGAGTCGCTGGTCATCGAAGATCCCATCGGTGAGCAGGAACGGTCAGGACCGGGTCGCCGGGTCCGCCCCGGCGCGGTTGCGGCCCCGGCGCAGCGACCGGAGCGCGTCGAGGTGCAGCGTGCGCCGCCAGCGCCACGCCCCCGCCAGGTACGCCGCCACCCCGGCGACCGCCACCAGCGCGAGCACCGGCGGCGTCGCGCCGAGCAGGGTGGCCACGCCGAGCGGCAGGCCCAGCGCGGCGACGGCCAACGCCATCGCGGCCCGGGTGCCGGCGCCGAACGGGTGCAGCCGCATCGACCACCAGAGCTGGGTCAGCGGCACCAGGTTGGTGACCAGGATGGAGAGGGTCCAGGCCAGGGCCGCGCCGAGGATGCCGTAGCGCGGGATGAGCAGCAGGTTGGCGACCACGTTGAGCACCGTGCCGCCCATCGCGTTGTAGAACGTCCACGCGGTCCGGCCGGCCATGTTGAGCACCATGTCGACCATGCCGCACCCGGTCGCCACCAGCATGGTCAGCGCGAGCAGCACGACCACCCGGCGACCGTCGTCGTAGCCGGCGCCGAACAGCGACAGCATGGGCGCGGCGAACGCCGCGAAGACGAGGTACGCCGGCCAGGAGAGCAGCACCAGCCAGCCGGTGGCGGCCTGGTAGAGCTGCCGGGCGTCGGCCCGGTCGTCCCGGGCGAACGCGGCGGCCAGCCGGTGCTGCACCGAGCTGGAGAGCGCGACGCTGGAGAGCTGACCCAACGCCAGGAACCGGGTCGCCGCCGTGTAGATCGCCGCGTCCGCCGGCCCGCGCAGCGCGCTGAGCAGCACGATGTCCATCCGCTGCACCACGATCGCGGCCACGCTGCTGATCGCGCGGGGGCCGGTGAACCGCCAGAACGGCCCGACCATCTCGCCGACCGGGACCGGCCGGGTCACCTGCCGGCCGGCCCGGCCGACCAGCCGGCCCAGCCAGACCAGCGCGACCACGGCGGCGAGCAGGTAGGGCACCACCCAGGCCAGCGGCAACGCGACGGTGGCGGAGAGCCCGAGCCAGGCGGCCACCGCCACGGCCAGGAACTGCACAAGCGTGCGGCCGAGCCGCTCCACGGTCAGCAGCGGGCGCATCTGACCGAAGCCGCGGCAGGCGGCCAGCGCGTAGTCGTTGAGCGCGGCCAGCGGCACGAACGCCAGCAGGATGCGCAGCGCGGTCACCGCGCCCGGACCGGCCTCCGGCATGGTCGCCCGGGCCAGCGCCGGGGCGGCCAGCCAGCCGGCCACGCCCAGCAGTGCGCCGACCACCAGCACCGGCAGCAGACCGGCCAGGATCGTGCCGCGGATCTGGTCCCGCCGGTCCAGCGTGCGCTGCCGGCTGACGAAGTAGACGGTGCCCACGTCGGTGCCGAGCCGGGCCGTCGACGCGGCGATCATGAAGGCGCTGGTGGCGGCGAAGAACATGCCGGCCTCGCGGACCGACCAGCCCCGGGCGATGACGATGTTGAGACCGAAGCCGGCCACTGCGGCCAGCCCCACCCCGAGCAGGTTGGCGAAGCCCTGCCGGGCCGCGCCGCCCAGGCCCGCGCCCGCGCCCGGACCCGGCCCGACCGCCGGCAGGACGACCGTGGCGTCGGCGTCCTGCCGGGTCACCGCCGCCACGACGGCACGCGTCCCCACCACGTGGCCAGCCGCTCGTCGTACGGGGCGAAGTGGTCCTCCAGCCGGGCCCGCAGCTCTGCCGACATCGGTGCACGGGACCGCGAGTTGTGCTTGCCGAACGCGATGTCCGCCCAGCGGGGCAGCTCCAGGAAGTCGCAGACCGCGTCGAAGGACGGTCGCGGGTCGGCGAAGAAGTCATCGCTGTCGATCACGTGCAGCCGGTCCCGGCCGACCAGCGCCTCCAGCCGCTCCACCTGCTCGATGTAGCGGCCCCGGGCCAGGTAGGAGTTGTGCTGGAAGTGCTCGCTGGCGTACGTCGGGTCGGCGGTCATCCGCTCCCGCTCACCGGCGGTCCGCTGCTCCTCCAGCGCCAGCGCGCGTTCGAAGTCCGCCTCGGTCTCGTAGCCGCGGGCCAGCTCGTGGGAGTGCGCCGAGTAGGCCCGCTCCACCGGGTCGCGCAGCAGCACCAGCAGCTTGACCGACGGCAGGTCCTTGGCGATCCGCTGCCCGGCCAGCGGGTGGAACATGTAGTACGGGCTCGACTCGCCGGTGATCCCGCGCACGCCGAGCTGCGCCTTCACCGCGTCCGCCTTGCCGTTGGTGGGGAAGTGGCCGAGATACCAGCTCATCCCCCGGTGGTAGTCGACGTCGAAGTAGTGCACGCCCTTGTGGTACGCGGGCGGCAGCACGCCGGGGTGCTGCGACAGCGTCTTGAACAGCGAGGTGGTGCCGCAGCGCTGCGCCCCCACGATCAGGAATCCCGGCACCATCCGGGAGCCCGCGGTCAACCGACCGACCGTCCGACTCACCGACTTCACCGCGCGGAGCGCCTGCTCCCTGGCCACCGTCACGTCCCCACTCCTCACTCTCACCGGGCCCGGCGGGCCAGGTGCTCCTCGACGGCGGGCAGCAGCCAGGTGTCGACGTGCCCCAGCCGCGCACCCGCCTCGGCCTGCCGGTCCCGCAGATAACGTGCCGCCAGCTCCACCAGGTAGAGCACGGCGACGAGGTCGGCGCCCCCACCGACCTGCTCGAACGGCGCGAGCGTCCGGTCCGCGCCGGCGATCAGCGCGCGGGCGGCCTCGATCGGCTCCACCCCGGCGTGGCTCATCGCGCCCTGCACCGCCAGGTGCAGCGCGTCGTAGCCGGCCGGCACGTCCGCCTCGAACCGCTCCCAGTCCCAGACCAGCACCCGGCCGTCGGCCAGCACCGCGCTGTTGCCGCCGTTCCAGTCCCCGTGCCAGGCGCCGAACGCCACCACCGGGTCGGCGTCCGCGACCGCCGTCAGCGCCGCGCGCAGCCGCCCGGCCTCCGGCCGGTCACCGAGCGCGTCCACCGCCGCACCGAGCCGGGCCGCGTGCCCGCTGCCCGCCCACGACTCCCGGCGTACGCCGAGACAGCCGGCCACCGCCACCATGGCGGCCCGCTCGGCCGCCGCCGCGTCGGCCGGGGCGGCCCGGGGCAGCCGCACCGGCAGCGCCTCCTGGACCAGCAGCGCGTGCCCGTGCCAGTCGCCGTGATGGCGGACCCCGGCCAGGACCACCGGGCCGAGCGGCAGGCCGGCGAGGCGGCGCAGTGCGGCGGCCTCCGCGTCGACCAGGGCCCGGGTCAGCGGGTCGACGCCGAGTTTGGCGTAGCCGAGGGCCCGGCCGTCCGGGGCGAGCAGTTGCAGCACCGGTTTGCGGTTGGCCCGCGCCGGACCGATGTGCAGGCTGACCAACGCCGGCTCGCCCAGCACCTCGGTCAGGTAGGCGTCCAGCCCGCCACCGGCGACCACCAGCCGGTCGCGGAACACCACCGGCCCCAGCCCGAGCCGGAACGCGGTGGCCAGCCCCTGCCGGACCAGCTTGGCCTTGCGGCCGACCGCCTCGGTGGAGTGCCGGACGGCGCCGGCGGCGGCCCGGCCCGAGCCGGTGGGCACCAGCAGCCGGGGGCGGGCGGCCGAGGGCACCACCACCCAGCCGGCGCCGCCCCGGCGCAGCGCGGGTTCGGCAGGTGCGGGCCAGATCAGGTCGGCCAGCTCACCGAGGTAGGCGGAACGGCCGTCGCCGTCCGGGGGTACGCGGAGCACCATCAACGTTCACCGGCTGCTTCCAGTCGGGCCCGTAGCCCGGCGATCGTGCCCTTGGGTGGTGCCGGCGCGAGCGCGCGGCGGAGCTGGTCGTTGCGGGCCAGCAGGGCGACGGAGATCAGGGCGTAGGCGAGGGTGGCTTCCAGTGCGCCGTAGGTGAACTGGAAGAAGAGCATCAGGATGATCACGAGCGTGCCGGCGATCCCGATCGCGCTGTGGTCGCGCCGGTACCGCCAGAGGCAGTAGAGGAAGAAGCCGTTGTAGGCCAGCGCGCCGACCCAGCCCTGGCCGACGAGCAGCGCCCAGAGCTGGCCGTTGCTGCCCAGCTCCCGGTTGCCGCACTGCTTGCAGTCGTCGGACTTGCCGATCGCGATGGACCGGTTGCTGCCGACCAGCGCGCGGTTGCCGCCGTAGCCGAGGATCGGCGAGTGGTTGGCGGCGGCGACCGCGCCCTCGGACAGCGTGGTGCGGATGTCGTCGCTGTGCCCGTTCTGCAACCGTTCGTCGAACGTCCGGCCGAGCGGGGTGGCGACGATCAGCACGCCGATCAGCCCGACCGCCAGCGCGAGCCCACCGAGCACCACCATCCGGCCGCGCAGTGCGAGCCGGAGCGCCACATAGACCGCGGCGATGCCGAGACCGATCCAGAGCCCGCGGTTGAGCGAGTAGATGATCGGGAAGATCGCGGCGAGCGCGATCGCCACGCCGGCGGTCCGGCGCAGCGGCCTGCCCAGCACCACCCAGCCGACGATCAGCCAGACCAGCAGGATCGCGGTGTTCTCACCCCACGAGTTCGTGTACGTGAACGGCGCGGACGGTCGCGGTGAGCTGGCCTCCCCCTCGATCACCTGCTGCACCTGGGCGAACTTCACGTCCATCAGCGAGGCGACGAAGGGGTGGGTGGCGATCGAGTGCGGCAGGACGAAGCGCAGCGGCGCGACGAACCCCATGGTGGGGAAGAGCGAGCCGAGCCAGCCGCCGACGACCACCACCACGCCCATGAACCCGAAGAGCCGGATCATCCGGCGCCGGGACAGCTCCTTCTCGCTGAGGTTGTAGACGTAGAGCATGGCCACGGTCATCGCGACGAAGTTGGCCAGCCGGATGGCCCAGCCGAGATAGCGGCCGCTGCCACCGCCGGGCGGCAACGTGTTCGGGGCGGTCAGCCCGAGCGTCGAGACGGACAGGAACAGCCAGAGCAGCAGGATCAGCCAGATGCCGAAGCCGGGCGGCACCCGGACCGGACCGCGCCGGGCCATCTGCACCACCATCGGCACCGCGAAGATGATGAAGACGAAGCTGGACACCCCGAGCGCCCACCACACCGGCCAGAGCAGGAAGAGCGAGATCAGCGGCCACGCGGTCGGCAGCCGCCAGGACCAGCCCTTCGGTCGGGCCCGCACCGGGGCGAGGCGGTTGCCCCCGGGCGGCGGCACCACCGCGCCCACCGGGACCGACCCGCGCGCCGGGCGGGGTGGGGTGACGGTGCTCATTTCACGGTGACCTTGGCGGTGGTCGGCGCGTAGATCACCCAGGCGTTGCCGGGTTGCGGGTGCAGCAGGTCACCCCCGACATCGGCGAGCGTGCATACCATCCCCAGGCCGGGCTTGCGCCAGCGGCCCTTCGCGCTGGTCGGACCGGACACCGCGAGCACCGCGCCCTCGCCGAAGACGTTCGCCGACGGCAGCGCGCGGAACGACGGCTTACGCACCTCCAACGTGCGGTATTCCATGGTCAGCACGATCACCGAGGCGGCGGTCACCGTCGCGGAGCCGACCTTGCCCACCCAGCGGGCCTTGGGCTGGTCGTACCGCCAGACCATCGGCGGGCCGCCGGAGACGGTGATCGACAGTTCGGTGGCGGGCACGAGGTCCCGGGCGGCCAGCGCGTCGCCGTCGGTGGCGTGGTCCAGCGCCGGCGTGGGCGGCTGACCCCCCTTCGGGGCGGCCTTGAGCAGCGCGGCCGTCGAGGTGTAGTCGCCGCTGAAGACCTTGCCGTCGTCGTCCGGGGTGACGCCGTCGAGGTCGGAGCTCTCGAACTGGCTGAGGAAACCGGTCGGACCGCCGTCATACCCCACGAACGGGCGCAGCACCGAGACCGAGCGGATGTCGACCGGCCGGATCTCGGTCACCGGCCCGATCTTGCTGGCGTCCCGGGAGTGGAACACGGCGGTCAGGTGCAGCGTGTCCGACTCGGCGAACTCGGCGTAGACCAGATCGGCGGCGTCCAGCCCGGCCGGGGTGGTGGCGGGGCTCACCCGCATCGGCACCGCGACCGCCTGGCGGGTGGCTGCCGCCGGGGTGCCGACCGGCGCCCCGGTCAGCGGGCCGGTGGGCAGGCTCGACGTCGGACTGGCGGACGGTGGCGTCGCGGCGACGCTGCCCGGGTCGGCCACGTCGACGCTGCCCGGCTTGGGCTGGGGCTCGCTGCACCCCGTGCCGACGCCGAGGACGACGGCCGGAGCGAGGGCGGCGCGGAGCATCTGCCGGCGGTTCACCCCAGGTCCTCGCCGGAGTCGATGGCGTAGCTGCGGCCGTCACCGCCGTCGCCCCGGGAACGGTAGGTGCCACCGGTGCCGTTGACCGGCATCGGCTTGCCGGGACCGGCCTGCGGCTTGCCCGGGCCGACCGGCGGCTTCACCGGCGCGGCGCCCTTGCCCGGGGCGGCCGGCTTCGGCGACCCGACGGCCGGGCCGGAACGGGACGACTGCATGCGCGGCAGCACCATTGTCGACTCGGCGGACGGGCCGGGGCTCGGTCGCGGCTTGGGCCGGTTGGCAGGCGTCGCCGAGGTGGTCGGGGTGGTCGAGCCGGCCGCTGCGACGGGTCGGATCGCGCCGCCGGTCGGCGCGGGCAGGCGCGGTGCCAGCACCGCACCGATGACCGGCGCGTTGACCTGCTCGAACTGCTGGAGGGCGGCGGTGATCTCACCGCTGCGGGTCTTGCCGGACTCGGCCACCACGATCACCGCGTCGACGTAGCGGCCCAGCGCCTGGGCCTCCACGGCCTGGGTCGGCTGCCCGGTCTCGATCAGCACGTGGTCGAAGCGTGCGGTCAGCTCGTGCAGGATCTCCAGCAGACCGGCGACCGGCAGCTCCACCTCCGCGTCCAGCTCGCCGGGGACGAGCACCCGGAGCTGGCCGAGGCCCGGCACCGGCGCGAGCGCCTTGAGCACCGGCACGTCGCGGCGGAGCACCGAGGCGAGGCTGTGCCGTCCCTCGGCGACGCCGGTGATGCCGCTCAGCGCCGAGTCCGCCTTGGTGGTGACCAGCGCGACCTGCGCGCCGGTGCGGGCGTACGCGGCGGCCAGGTTGGCGGCGACGAACCCGGCGGCGGTGCCGGCCGAGCCGTCGCAGAGCAGGAGCTGACGACCGCGGCCGGCCTGGGCCGACTCGGGGACGGCGGAGAGCAGCACATTGCGCAGCCGGCCCAGCTCGCGGGAGATCCGGTGGGTGGCGGGCAGGACGGAGAGCGACGGCGGGCGGGTGTTCAGCTCCAGCAGCAGCGGTAGGCCGACCCGGTCGGAGATGTCGCGCCCGCGCCGGATCCGGGTGTCGAGCCGGTCCAGCACCAGCGCCAGCACGATGCCGAGCAGCAGCCCCGCGCCCATGCCGCTGGCCAGGTTCAGCGTGCGGTTCGGCGAGCTGGGCCGCTCGGGCAGCCGGGCGTCGGAGATGATCTCACCGGGGTCGGAGTCGGCCGAGACCAGCGGGCTGAGCCGGTTGTTCAACCCGTTGAGCTGGTTGGTCAGCACGCTGCGGTCGGCCTCGGCGCGCTCCCGCTCGGGGGAGTTGGCCGGGGCCGCCGCGATCCGCCCGGCGACGGCGCTGAGCTGCTTGTTCAGGTCGGCGATCTGCTGCTTGAGCGCGTTGGTCTCGTTCTCCAGCGCCTTCTGCGCGGTGGCCTTGCGCAGGTCGAGGTAGGCCTGCGCGAAGGCGTGCGAGCCCGACTGCGCCTGCGCGGGGGTGCCCGCCTCGTAGGCCACCTGGAGGATCTGGCTGTTCGGCGGGACGCTGACGGTCACGGACTTGACCAGCTCGTCACCGCCGGTGGTGACCTTCATCAGGCCCTTTGCCCGCTCCGCCACCACGAGCGACCGGACCACCTGCGCCTCGGTGTCGAGGTTGACCTTGGCGTTCGGGTTGCTCTCCGCGCCGGAGCCGAGCGGGCGTACCAGCAGCGAGGTGGTCGAGGTGTAGCGCGCGTCCTGGAGTTGGTTGATCGCCAGGCCGCCGGCCAGGCCGAGGACCGCGGCGAGCAGCAGGATCCACCAGCGGCGGCGCAACCAGCCCAGGTACGCCATCAGGGCAAGACCGTCGGAGTCGTTCTCGGCCAAATGGGGTGAGGGCATCAGAGTCTGTCGCTCCCTTTCGACCGAGCCGGGCAGTCCACGGCACAGCTGGAACTGACCGTGACTTCGAGTGTCCCCGATCCGAACGTTGAGGGAAAGTCTGCTCACGTTCCGGTAAGCCTGCCCAGGTGTGGGCAGCCCGCGGAGAGATGGCCGATCTGTGCTGGCCATTCAGCGGGTTTCCCGGCATCGGGCCCGACCTGCCCCCGGGAGTCGGCGTCGCCGCCGGCTCGCGTACGGAGCGGTGACGGAATCCTGACACATCCCCCCGGGGGCCCGTGGTCCCGGCCCACCGACCCGGGCTCAACGCGGCTGACCTGGCGGGTCGCACCGCCGGCCGGATCCCGGCGACGGGAATACCGAGGTGACCCGACCGGCCGGCCGGGATCCGTCCAACGGCCCCTTCAGTTGCCCAGGCCGCGCCAGTAGGTTGTCAGGGCGCGTCCGAGGGTCATTCACGTAAATCCGGGCGCGGTCGCACGGTTACGGGAGGAAACGTTGTGGTGAGCGGGTCAACCGAGGGCTCGGGGCAGGTCCTGCTGGTCGGCTCCAGTGGCGGGCATCTGGCCCAGCTCCTGGCTCTCGAACCGTGGTACCGGGAACGCGACCGGGCATGGGTCACCTTCGACACACCGGACGCCCGCTCGCTGCTCGACGGCGAGGACGTGGTCTGGGCGCACCACCCCACCACCCGTAACGTCAAGAACCTGGTCCGCAACGCGTTCCTCGCGCTGAAGGTGATCCGCCGACGCCGGGTGGACGCGGTGGTCACCACCGGCGCCGGCGTCGCCCTGCCGTTCGTGGTGGCGGCCCGGCTGCGCCGGATCCCCACGGTCTACATCGAGGTCTACGACCGCATCGACAGCGCGACGCTGACCGCCCGGCTCTGCCGGCCGTTCCTCTCCGCGATGCTCGTGCAGTGGGAGGAGCAGCGCCGGATGTACCCGGAGGCGACCGTCGTGGGGAACCTCCTCTGATGGGGCTCATTCCGCAGCAGCGGGACCGACGGTCCGGGCCCTACGTGCTGGTCGTGGTCGGCACCGACGTGCACCGCTTCGACCGCCTCGTCGGCTGGCTGGAGCGCTGGCACGCCGCCCGCCCCGGCATCCGGCTGGTCCTCCAGTACGGCCACAGCCGCCCGCCGGCCCTGCCCGAGGCCACCCCGTTCCTCGGCCACGAGGAGCTGCAGCGCGCGATGGCCGAGGCCACGCTCGTGGTCAGCCACGGCGGGCCGGCCACCATCACCGAGGCCCGCCGCACCGGCCACCTGCCGATCGTGGTGCCCCGCGACCCGGCCCACGACGAGCACGTCGACAACCACCAGCAGCTGTTCTCCCGGCGGCTCGGCGCGGCCGGCATGGTCCGGCTCTGCGAGACCGAGGCCGAGCTGCTCGCCGCGCTGGACGAAGGGCTGACCGACCCGGGCCGGTTCGTGCTGGCCGCCGACCCCGGCCGGCCGGACCCGCGCGCCGAGGCGGTCGCCCGGGTCGGCGCCGTGATCGACGACCTGGTGGCCAGACGGGTCCGCCAGCGGGCCGGCGGGCGGCGCGGATGAGCGCCCCGGAGCCGGGGCAGCCGCGGGTGCTCTTCGTCGGTGGTCTCGGCCGCAGCGGCTCCACGCTGCTGGAGCTGTTGCTGGCGCAGAGTCCCGACGTGTGCGCGGTCGGTGAGGTGGTGCACCTCTGGGAGCGGGCGCTCGGCGCGGACGAGCGGTGCGGCTGCGGGGAGCGGTTCACCGCCTGCCCGTTCTGGCAGCAGGTCGGCGAGCAGGCGTTCGGCGGCTGGTCCGCGATCGACCGGGACGACGTGCTGGCGCTCAAGGATCGCGTGGACCGGACCCGGCACATCCCCCGGTTGGCGAAGACCTCGCTCCCGCCGGAGCAACTCGCCGACGTCCGCCGCTACGCCGACCTCTACACCCGGATCTACCGCGCCGCGCTCGCGGTGACCGGGGCGCGGGTGGTGGTCGACTCCAGCAAACACGCCTCGCTCGCCTTTGCGCTGAGCTGGGCCGACGGGCTCGACCTGCGGGTGCTGCACCTGGTCCGGGACAGCCGGGCGGTCGCGTACTCCTGGGGCAAGCAGGTGCGCCGGCCCGAGGTGGTGGACGGCGAGGACTTCATGCCGACCTTCTCGCCGTTCGAGGTGAGCAAGCTCTGGACCGCGCAGAACGCCGCGTTCCACCTGCTCGCGCAGCGGGCGAAGGTGCTCCGGCTGCGCTACGAGGACTTCACTGCCGACCCGGCCGGCACCGTACGCCGGGTGCGGGACTTCAGCGGCCTGCCGGACGACCCGGCGGCGCTGCGCATCCTGGCCGGCGACGCGCCGGACCCGGCAGCCGCGCCAGCCGCGCCGTTCCGCGCACACAGCGTCGCGGGCAACCCGCTGCGGTTCAGCGGCGGCCCACTGACGGTACGCCGGGACGAGGCGTGGCGGGACCGCCTGCCACGCCGCAGCCGGGCCGTGGTCAGCCTGGCCACGCTGCCGCTCCGAGTCCGCTACGGCTACCTGGGCCAGCGGGGATCCGACGAATCCGTGGAGAGAACATGAGTGGGCCGAGCATCTCGGTCGTCGTACCGACGCGGGACCGTCCGGAGCTGCTGCGGGCGGCGCTCGACGCCATCCTCAGCCAGGCGCACCCCGGCCTGATCGAGGCGATCGTGGTCTACGACCAGTCCGAGCCGGACCGGTCGCTGGAGTCCGACCGCGGTGACCGGCGGGTCCGGGTCATCACGAACACCCGCACCGCGGGGCTGGCCGGGGCGCGCAACACCGGCATCGAGGCGGCCACCGGCGACTGGGTGGCGTTCTGCGACGACGACGACGAGTGGCTGCCCGGCAAGCTGGCCGCCCAGTTCGGGGCGCTCGACGCGCACCCGGACGGCGCGCTGGTGAGCTGCGGCATCCGGGTCAGCTACGACGACCGGACGGTGGACCGCTCGCTGGACCGGGCGCGGATCTCGCTGGAGGCGTTGCTCCGGGACCGGCTCACCGAGCTGCACCCGTCCACGTTCCTGATCCGCCGGGCCGCGCTGCTCGACGCGATCGGGCTGGTCGACGAGCAGATCCCGGGCAGCTACGCGGAGGACTACGAGTTCCTGCTCCGGGCCGCCCGGTACGCGCCGCTGGTCAACGTGGAGAGCCCGTACGTGCTGGTGCGCTGGCACAAGCGGTCCTACTTCGCGCAGCGTTGGGAGACCATCTCGACCGCGTTGCAGTGGCTGCTGCGCCGCTATCCCGAGTTCGCCACCGTGCCGCACGGCGAGGCCCGGGTGGCCGGGCAGATCGCGTTCGCGCAGGCGGCGATGGGCAACCGGCGGGACGCGGTCCGGTGGGCCCGGCGCACGCTGGCCCGTAACCCGAAGGAGCCGCGCGCCTACCTGGCGCTGGCGGTGGCGAGCCGGGCGGTGCAGGCCGACCGGGTGCTGCGCACGCTGCACAAGCGCGGCCGGGGCATCTGAGCCGAACGCGACGAAACGGGCGGGCGACCTCGGTCGCCCGCCCGTTTCGTGGTCCGTCGGCCGCGTCAGGCCACGCAGAACGCCTTCCACGCCTGGATGCTCGGCTGGTCGAGCAGCCGGAAGTCACCCTGGCTGACGGTCTGGTTGTAGTAGGCCACGAACTCCGGCCGCTGGCCGTTGAGGAAGCCGCTCATGGACCGGATCCATTCGGCGCGGCCGGCGCCGGCGTCACCGGGCACCAGGTCGCTGCCGGTCTCCGCGACGCCCCACGGCTTGCCCAGCGCCTTCGACTTGCTGATCATCGGGCCGTAGATCTCCTGCGGCGAGGCGTACCGCTTCCACTTCTTGCCCCAGTTGTAGCAGTCCCAGCCGAGCGCCTCGATCACGTTGCCGCCCGGGTAGAACGCGTCGAAGCTGCGCCCGGACTTCGGGTCGAGCGTCCAGCACATCAGGATCAGCGTGTTGATCAGCCGGGGGTTGCCCGCCTGGTCGGCCAGGCCGGCGACCCGCTTCCACGCCGTCCGGTACGCGTCGGTGCTGAACGCGCCGCGCTCGACGTCGTCCTCCGGCTCGTGGAAGTAGGACCAGTACACGTTGTGGTCGCGCGGGATCGAGGCGAACCAGGAGCGCAGGCGGGAGTCGTGCCGGCCGGAGTTGATCTCCTGGGGTGACGCCTTGAAGGACACCACCACGGTGCGGTCGACCACGTCGGCACGACTGCCCGACCAGGCCGGCGGCAGGCCGGGGAAGAAGATCCGGGCCATCTGGAGCTTGCCGAACGTCCGATCGGAACGGCTCAGCGCCTGGCCGAAGCTCTCCCCGTTCTGCACGCCGATCGACGCGCCGGGCAGCGTCTGCTGCGTACCGGCGAAGCCCTTGGCGCCCGGGGCGGCGGAGGCCGACGGTTTCGCGCCGGGCTTGCCGCCGAGGCCCTGGTCCGCGCTCGGGGCGGCGCCGGGCGTGGCCGGCGCGCCCAGACCGGCCGACGGGGCCGGGCCGGCGCTCTTCGGCACCTCGCTGGCCTGCGGGTTGGTCGCGTCCGGTCGCAGCGCGGCCACCGCGACGCCACCGCCGGTCAGGGCCAGCGCGACGGCCGTCGCCAGCACCGCGCGCCAGCGCCGCCGGGGCCCGCCGGGCGGCGGGTCCGAGGCGACCGGTGGGTGCGGCGGCTGGCCGGGACCGCCCGCGCCCGGCCGGGCGTCCGGCCCGGTGGGTACGCCTCCGGGCGGCGGCCCGGTCAGCGTGGCGGTCGCGGTCGTCGCCGCGCCCCACCCGGCGGATGCCTCCCCGCCCCAGCCGACGGGCGGGGTCCCGCCCCAGCTCGCGGACGCGGTCGTTTCCTCGGCCCAGTCCGCCGGCGCGGTGGGCGCGTCGCCCCAGCGGGCGGTGGCCGTCGTTGCGTCGCCCCAGTGGGCGGACGCGGTGGTCGTGCCGTCGGCCCAGGCGGTGGGCGCCCGGTCGGGGCCGGGCGCGGCGTGCTCGACGCCGACCCGGCCGGCCGGCTCGTGCCCCGACCAGGCCGGTGCGGCGTCCACCCAGGACCGGTCCGCGTGACCGGGGCCGGGCAGCTCCCGCTCAGGCCAGGGCAGATCGCCGTGGGCATGTGCGTGGACCGGCTCCGGTGGCGAGGTCGGAGTCTCCGGCCAGGGCAGCGCGGGGCTGCCCGATTGGCGAGAAATGTCCTGCCCCGGCCACAGGCCGGTCGGCTCCTCGAAGGCATCGTGCGGGTCTCGGTCGGCCGGCATGGCCCTCCCTGGCTGTCGGCGGCCCGTGGTCTCGGACTCAGGTCGGACGCGCATTCGCACCCGACGATAACCCCGATTCACCCTGGCCGTACGTACCGTCACTCTCAGCCGAACGCCTCACCCTGGTCACCGGTGACGGCCGAAGCGGGCATCTCGACCCCGGTCCGGGCGATCGCGGCGAGCAGCCGGTCGGCCAACTCGGGGCGGCAGACCAGCAGATCGGGCAGGCGCGGGTCGGCCCGGTTGTAGCGCAGCGGCGAGCCGTCGATCCGGGACGCGTGCATGCCCGCGCCCAGTGCCACCGCCACCGGCGCGGCGCTGTCCCACTCGTACTGGCCGCCCGCGTGGACGTACGCGTCGACCTCGCCGGTCACCACCGCGCACACCTTGACCCCGGCCGAGCCCATCGGGACGGCCCGGGCGTCCAGCAGCTCCACCAGCTCGCCCACGAACGCGGGCGGGCGGCTGCGGCTCACCGCGATCCGGATCGGCCCGTCGGTCGCCTTCGGCGTCGGGCAGGTGGTGCCGAGCACGACCGGCGCACCGTCCACCGTGGTCCGCGCCGGCATGCCGACCGCGCCGGCGATCAGCGCGCCGTCCGGCGCGGCGGAACGCTGCCAGAGCGCCACGTGCACCGCCCAGTCGTCCCGGCCGGCCTCGGAGAACTCGCGGGTCCCGTCCAGCGGGTCGATGATCCAGACCCGGTCCGCCTCGTGCCGGGGCGCCCGCTCCCCGTCCGCCCAGGCGCGGCGCGCGTCGGCCTCCTCCTCGGAGAGCACCGCGTCCGCCGGACGCCAACGCGCCAGCGCCGCCGTCATCAGCTCGTGCGACGCCCGGTCGCCGGCGTCCTTGAGCGCCTTCGGGTCGGCGAAGCCCTGCCGGTCCCGCAGCGCGGTGAGCGCCGCCCCGGCCTCGGTGGCCAGCCACTGCGCGAACTGCTGGTCGTCGAGTCGTCCCGTCTCGTCCTCGGTCACGAGCCCATCCCCTGTCTCGCGGGTCTGCCGCGACCCGTCATCCTTCGGCGACCGGTGTCACCGGCGCCAGCGTCCGGTCGGATCGTAGACAGTCCCGAGCCGGCCTCGGTTTCCTGTCGACGCTGGTCGCCACCGGTGACCGCCCGCATGTTGAACTTCGCGTGTATGCCGTTCGGACCCGGCCGGGCAGGCCCTAGGCTCTGCGCATGACCGCCGAGCAGCTGATCTCGTTCGCCCGTGGGGCTCCCTCGTTGGACATCGTCGATGTCGAGGGGCTCAAGGCCGCCGCCGTCCGCGCCTTCGACGCCGACCCTGCCGGAGTCACCGCGTACGGGACCTCCGTCGGCTACCCGCCCCTGCGGAAGTGGATCGCCGAGAAGCACGGCGTCGAGGCCGACCAGGTGCTGGTCACGAACGGCTCGTTGCAGGCCGACGCGTTCCTCTTCGACCACCTGGTCCGCCGGGGCGACGCGGTGGTCGTCGAGCGCCCGACGTACGACCGCACGCTGCTCAACCTCCAGCAGATGGGCGGCGAGGTGCACGGTGTGACCATCCAGCCGGACGGCCTGGACACCGCCGAGCTGCGCAAGCTGCTGGAGTCCGGGGTCCGGCCGCGACTGGCCCACGTGATCCCGAACTACCAGAACCCGGCCGGTGTCACGCTCTCCCTGGACAAGCGTCGTGAGCTGCTCGACCTGGCCGCCGAGTACGAGTTCACCATCTTCGAGGACGACCCGTACGCGGACATCCGGTTCCGGGGCGAGCCGCTGCCCTCGATGCTGTCGATGGACACCCGGGGCGTGGTGGTGCACGCCTCCAGCTTCACCAAGACGGTCTGCCCCGGCGTGCGGGTCGGTTACCTGGTCGGCCCCGCGGAGCTGATCGCGGCGATCGCCAAGCGGGCCACGAACCTCTACATCTCGCCGGGCATGGTGGCCCAGGCGATCGTGCACCAGTTCTGCGTCTCCGGCTCGATCGAGCGGTCGATCCACACGGTCCGGACGGCGCTGGGCGAGCGGGCCGGGGCGCTGGCCGAGTCGCTGCGCCGGCACATCCCGGAGGCCCGGTTCGTCGAGCCCGACGGCGGCTACTTCCTCTGGATCGAGTTGCCGGAGGACGTCGAGGTCGACCGGCTGGCGCCGGCCGCGGCCGAGCGCGGCGTCGCGGTGGTCAAGGGCAGCGACTTCATGGTCGACGGCGGCCGGCACGCGCTGCGGTTGGCGTACTCGGCGGTGACGGCGGACCGGATCGACGAGGGCGTGCGGCGGCTCGCCGAGGCGATGGCCGCCGTTCGCGCCTGAATTTCTGTCGGGTTTCTGACAGAGCGGCCCCACTGGCCGGTTCGGCTCTCCCGCCGGGCCGGCCTTCGGCCCACAATGCTGCGAGCGTCGCTCACGTTCGGCGATCGGCCCCGGATCGCGACGCCGCCAGCATCACTCCCGCCCCCAAGGGTGCCGGGTGGGCCGTGTCGCCCCTCACCCCCCTGACGCGGCCGGCCCGCCCGGCACCGCACCGCGGGCCGCCCGCCCCCGCCTACGAGCGGCGTAACCTGCAAGCCGCAGCTTCGTGGAGAGGGGGCGAGAGATGACGGACCGGGTGGCACGCGACCGCACCGACGGCCAGTACGGCGACCGGCCGCCCCGGCCACGTGCCTGGGCGGCGCCGGTACGCGCCATGTCCCGCATCCTCAACGCCGACGGCTCCCCGCGAGCGCCCCAGCCGACCCGTCCCGGGCGCAGCGGCATCGTCGACTGCGGGCTCTACGTCGACGGCGAGCGCCGACCCGGCCGCCCGCAGTACGCGGAGGCCCTGGCCGCCGCCCGCCGCGAGCGGGACGGCTTCGTCTGGCTCGGCCTGCACGAGCCCGACCTGGCCGAGATGACCGAGATCGCCGCCACGTTCGGCCTGCACGAGCTGGCCGTGGAGGACGCGGTCAAGGCCGAGCAGCGCCCGAAGCTGGAGCACTTCGGCGAGATCGTCTTTCTGGTGCTGCGGACCGCCCGCTACTGCGAGCACACCGAGCTGACCGAGAACTCCGAGGTGGTGGAGACCGGCCAGGTGATGCTCTTCATCGGGCCGAACTTCGTGATCAGCGTGCGGCACGGGGACGCCTGCCGGCTGTCGCCGGTCCGCGCCGACCTGGAGGCGAAGCGCGACCTGCTGCGGCAGGGGCCGTGGGCGGTCGCCTACGCGATCACCGACCGGGTGGTCGACCTCTACCTGGAGGTCGCCGACCGGCTGGAGGACGACCTCGACGTGCTGGAGGCGGACGTCTTCGACCGGCAGAGCAGCGGCCGGATCCAGCGGATCTACCAGATGAAGCGGGAACTGGTCGAGTTCAAGCGGGCGGTGGTGCCGTTGCAGCGCCCGCTGATGACGCTCACCTCCCAGGTCAACCGCGCGGTGCCGCAGGAGGTGCGGCGCTACTTCCGCGACGTGCAGGACCACCTCAGCCGAACCGTCGAGCAGGTGAACTCGTACGACGACCTGCTCAACTCGATCCTCCAGGCCCGGCTGGCCCAGGTCACCGTCGACCAGAACAACGACATGCGCAAGATCGCCGCCTGGGCCGCCATCGGTGCGGTGTGGACCGCGATCGCCGGCATCTACGGCATGAACTTCCAGAACATGCCCGAGCTGACCTGGACGTACGGCTATCCGGGCGTGTGGGCGGTCAACCTGACGCTGTCGTTCGTCCTCTACCGCTGGTTCCGCCGCAACGGCTGGTTGTGACCGGCGACACCCACCCGGCACGGTAGGCCGGGCATGCGAAAGCGCCGGCCACGCGGGACGTGCCCGCGCGCCGGCGCTGTTCCGACAGCTCGAACCGCGCTCAGCGGCGACCGCTGGCCCTGGCCGCGCTCCGGCCGTTCTGGACGGCCTTGGTGATGTCGTCGGCCGGCCGGCCGGAGACGTCCCGGGCGCCCTCGGCGACGGAGGGAACCTGGCTGGTCGGGTGGATCACCGGGTCGGGGCCGGGCGTGGTGGTCGAGGCGCTGCTGCCGTCGGCCACCGCCGAGCTGCCGGCGCCGGCCGGGCCGGCCTGGGTCACCTTCGCGCTGGCGTCCGGGGTCTCCACCACGATCGTGTCCACGTCCTCCCGCATCGGCTCCAACGTGTCCTGACCGGTCGGGCCGAGCGTGCCGGTCGGGTCGTACTCGGCCCACTCCTGCTGCTCGCGGCGACGGCGCATGGCCATCGCCCCGGCCAGGCCGGCGACGGTGCCGGCCACCAGCAGGCCGGCGGTCATGCCCCGCGACCTGCGCTGCTTCTTCTTTCCAGGCTTCATGCTCTTCGCCTTCTTCGTCATCGCGGACTGCTTCGCCGCCACGGCCCGACGACCGGTGCGCGCCTTGCCCGCCGCCTCGGTCCGGGCGCTGCGCACGGCCAGGAGCACCGGGGCGAGCGCGGCGGCGCTCGACGCGACGCCGCTGGACGCCCGGTCCCGGACCATGACCGCGGTCGGCGCGACGGCGACCCGGGCTGCCTGGACCCGCGGGCCGACCGTGGCCCCGGCACCCTTCGCCGCGTGCGAGGCGGCCTGCCTCAGGTGACCGATGCCCTGGTTCAGCTCGGCCTTGGCGAGCTGGCCCTGGGTCTTTCGCCGCCCGATTCCAAACACGGTCCCACCTCCTGGGAGTTGTTCCTTCGTCATCCTCCACCTTCGGATGCCTCCGCATGGCCAGATCGGGCACATGGGAGGATCCGCAAGGAACTGACCAACGAGTGAGGAGTACCCGTGGCCGAGGCTGTCTACGCCACCTTGCACACCAACGCCGGCCCGATCCGGCTGGAGCTCTTCCCGAACCACGCGCCGAAGACCGTCCGCAACTTCGTGGAGCTGGCCGAGGGCAACCGGGAGTACATCGACCCGCGTACCGGTCAGCCGGGCAGCGGGCCGTACTACGACGGCACCATCTCGCACCGGGTGATCAGCGGTTTCATGATCCAGATGGGCGACCCGACCGGCACCGGGCGCGGTGGCCCGGGTTACAAGTTCGACGACGAGTTCCACCCGGAGCTGCGCTTCGACCGGCCGTACCTGCTGGCGATGGCGAACGCGGGGCCGGGCACGAACGGCTCGCAGTTCTTCATCACGGTGGGGCCGACGCCGCACCTGAACAACCGGCACACCATCTTCGGCCAGGTCGCCGACGAGCAGTCGGTGAAGGTCGTCGACTCGATCGCGAACACCCCGACCGGGCCGAGCGACCGGCCGATCCAGGACGTGGTGATCGAGCGGGTCGAGATCGAGCGGCAGCAGTCCTGACCGTCGCGCGGGTACCTTTGCTCGCATGACTGAGCGCTCCGGGCAGGCAGGCGACGCCACCGAGGGGCCGGTGCCGACCACTCCGGTCTGCTACCGGCATCCCGATCGGGAGACGTACCTCCGGTGCACCCGCTGCGACCGGCCGATCTGTCCCGAGTGCATGCGCGACGCCTCCGTCGGCCACCAGTGCCCGGAGTGCGTCGCCGAGGGACGCCGCAGCGTGCGGCCGGCGCGTACCGCCTTCGGAGGCGGTGCCGCCGGCCGCCAGGGCTACGTGACGAAGGCCCTCATCGCGCTGAACGTGCTGGCCATGGTGATCTCCGTCGTGTCGGCCCGGAGCGGGAACGCGATCGCCGGCGGCGGTCTCGGCGGCCTGATGGGCGGCGGGACGCCGCTGACCGAGTGGGGCGCGGTGCTGGGGCTGGCCGCCTTCCCGGACGGGACCATCGGCGGGGTGGCCGACGGCGAGTGGTACCGGCTGGTCACCGCCATGTTCCTGCACTACGGCGTGCTGCACCTGCTGCTCAACATGTGGGCGCTCTGGGTGCTCGGCCGGACGCTGGAGGCGGTGCTCGGGCCGCTGCGCTTCCTGGCGCTCTATCTGCTCGCCGGGCTCGGCGGCAACGTGGCCGCCTACGTCTTCACCGAGCCGAACCGGTTCACGGCTGGCGCGTCGACCGCCATCTTCGGCCTGTTCGCCGCGATCTTCGTGATCATGCGCCGGCTGGGTCGGGACACCTCGGCGATCGTGCCGATCCTGGTGATCAACCTGATCTTCACGTTCACCGTGCCGAGCATCTCGGTGGCCGGGCACCTCGGCGGCCTGGTGGTCGGTGCCGTGACGGCGCTGGTCCTGGCGTACGCGCCGCGGATGCGCCGGACCGTGTTCCAGACGGCGGGTTGCGCGATCGTGCTGGTGGCCCTGATCGGCCTGGCCCTCGTCCGCACCGCCGCGCTGACCGGCTGATCCGGCCCGCTCCCGCGCGAACCGGCGCGGGGCCTCGTCAGCGGGCGGCGGCGCGGGCGGCGGTGAGCGTGGCGGCCACCTCTTCCAGCGGCGCGTCCAGGTCGCGGCGGCCGAACAGGTGCAGCGACTCCCCGGCGTCGATCTCCAGCGTCTCGGCGGTGACCCCGCGTCGGCTGCGTCGGTCCAGCCGGATCGCCTCCACCGCGGCCCACGGCAGCCGGCGTCGGCCGGCGTACCCGCGGATCACGGTGAGGCCCTCGGGGTCGACGGCGAGCCGGACCGGCGCGACGAGGTCGCGCAGCGCCCACGCGAGCAGCGCGGCGGCGAGCGAGCCGGCGAGCGCCGGGCGGACCGGGTCGCCGTCGGCGAGCGCCAGGCCCAGGGCGATCAGGGCGAGCGCGCCGAGCGCCTTGACCACCGGCAGCGCCCGGGGCACGCGCCACTGCCGGACCGGTGGCGGCTGTGGATCCATCCGCCCAGCATGCCAGCGGCCGGGGCCGTCCGGCACGCCCGGAAAGTCGAGGAGGGACGACGGTCAGGTCAGCACGTAGTATTGGGTCAAGCGAGGTTACCGGGGAGTAGACATGAGTGACGCGGTCATCGTCGGCGCGGTGCGGACCCCGGTCGGGCGGCGCAAGGGCAGCCTCGCCGGTGTGCACCCGGTCGACCTCTCGGCACACGTGCTGCGCGCCCTGGCCGAGCGCACCGGCATCGACCCGGGTCAGGTCGACGACGTGGTGTGGGGCTGCGTGTCGCAGGTGGGCGAGCAGTCCTGGAACGTGGCCCGCAACGCCGTGCTGGCGGCCGGCTGGCCCGAGTCCGTGCCCGGCACCACGCTCGACCGGCAGTGCGGGTCGAGCCAGCAGGCGCTGCACTTCGCCGCCGCCACCGTGCTCTCCGGCCAGGCCGACCTGGTCGTCGCCGGTGGCGTCGAGTCGATGACCCGGGTGCCGATGGGCTCCAGCGTGGCCGGCGGGATGCCGTTCAGCCCGGCGATCCTGGCCCGCTACCGCGGCGCCGAGGGCGTCGCCGAGGATTCGCCGCTGCCGTTCAACCAGGGCGTCGGCGCCGAGCTGATCGCCGAGCGGTGGCGCTTCTCGCGCACCCAGCTCGACGAGTTCGCGCTGGCCAGCCACGAGAAGGCGGCGGCCGCGCAGGACGCCGGCGCGTTCGAGCCGGAGCTGGCCCCGGTGGTGCTCGCCGACGGCGGCAAGTTCACCGCCGACGAGGGCATCCGCCGGGACACCACGCTGGCCAAGCTCGGCGAACTGAAGACCCCGTTTCGCGCCGACGGGGTGGTCACCGCCGGCTCCGCGTCGCAGATCTCCGACGGCGCCGCCGCGCTGGCGGTGACCACCGCCGAGTGGGCCAGCCGGCACGGCCTGCGCCCGCTGGCCCGGGTGCACACCGCGGTGGTGGCCGCCGACGATCCGGTCGCCATGCTCACCGCCCCCATCCCGGCCACCGCGAAGGCGCTGCGCCGCGCGGGGCTGGGCATCGAGGAGATCGGGGTGTACGAGGTGAACGAGGCGTTCGCCCCGGTGCCGCTGGCCTGGCTGGCCGAGACCGAGGCGGACCCGGAGCGGCTCAACCCCCGGGGCGGCGCGATCGCGCTGGGTCACCCGCTCGGCGGGTCCGGCGCGCGGATCATGACGACGATGCTCCAGCACATGCGGGACAACGGCATCCGCTACGGCCTGCAGACCATGTGCGAGGGCGGCGGCATGGCCAACGCCACCATCGTCGAACTGCTCTGAGAGCGGGTGGAAGTTCCAGAAATCCAGGGTGACCCATGTCACTACGGGTCAACCGCTCGTTGCACCCGACATGGACGTGTTCTCCCGAACGTTCCTCCCGGCGGCGGCCGAGACCGGCCTGGCCACCCAGACCGCCACCCGCCACATGCCGGTGTTCCGGCGCTGCGTCGGCTCTGGTGACGCCACCATCCTGGTCACCCGGTGCAGCCGTCCGAACCACCCGGTCGGCGGCGAATACCTGATGCTCCTCACCCATCGCCGGCTGGTGGTGACCCGGCAGACCCGGTTGCTGCACCGGCTGCGCCTGCACCTCAACACCGAGCTGCGGGAGCTGAGCAACGTCACCTGGAGCCCGGACCCGCGGGCGCACAGCCTGGAGCTGGCGGCCACCGCCATCGACGGCGTCCGCGAACGCTTCCTCATCCGCACCCACCACCCGAAGCAGGTGTGGCAGCTCGACGCGCTGCTCCACCACGCCTTCCGCACCCGGCTGCGGACCCCGGCGGAACGGCTGGTCGCGACCATCGGTGACGCGCCGTCCGGCCCCCGGCCCGCCGTGTTCCGCCCGGCGTCGGCGCGCTGACGTTCTCCTTACCGAACCCGAACATCTCCCGGACCTTCCCGGCGGCCACCGGTCGGTCATCATGGGCCGGTGACCGCCGACACCGCGCAGCGCGGGCTCGTCCTCGTGGTGGAGGACGAGCCGTCCATCGCCGACCTGGTCCGGCTCTACCTGACCCGGGACGGCTTCGGCGTACACCTGGAACGGGACGGCACGGCCGGGTTGGCCGCCGCGCGGCGGCTGCGCCCGGTGGCCTGCGTGCTCGACATCGCGCTGCCCGGCCTGGCCGGCACCGAGATCTGCCGGCGGCTGCGCGCGGCCGGTGACTGGACGCCGGTCATCTTCCTCACCGCCCGCGACGACGAGGTGGACCGCGTGGTCGGCCTGGAGTTGGGCGCGGACGACTACGTCACCAAGCCGTTCAGCCCCCGGGAGCTGGTCGCCCGGGTCCGCGCGGTGCTGCGCCGCAGCGCCGGCACGCCGGCCACCGCCGAACAGCCGCGCGTGCTCGGCCCGGTCACGCTCGACCCGGCCCGCCGGGCGGTGACCGTCGGCGGGGCGCCGGTGCAGCTCACCTCCACCGAGTTCGACCTGCTCGCCCACCTGATGGCCCGTCCCGGCCGGGTGTTCACCCGGGAGGAGCTGCTGGCCGGCGTCTGGGGGTACGCGGCGCACGCCGGCACCCGGACCGTGGACGTGCACGTGGCGCAGGTCCGGGCGAAGCTCGGCCCGGCCAGCGTGATCCGCACCCACCGCGGCGTCGGGTACGCGGCCGATGCCTGACCAGCCCACCGTGGCGCTGCCGGTGATCCGGACCCGGCCCGCAGAACCGCCCGCCCGCCGTTGGCCGGGCCACACGCTCACCGCCCGCGCGGTGCTCGTCACCTGTGCGGTGGCGCTGGTGTCGGTGCTGGTCACCGCGCTGGTGGCGGTGCCGTTGGCGGTACGCGGCGCGGAACGCCGGGACCAGGACGCGCTGGCCGCCCAGGCCCGGCTCGCCGCCGACGTGCTGCGCGTCCGCGCGGTACGCCAGCGCGACAGCGCCGGGGACCGGCTCATCCGGCAGCTCCGCCAGCAGCAGATCGACGTGTACCTGGTCCGCGACGGCCGGGCCGACCGGAGTGGCCTGCCCGCGCCGCTGGTCGCCCGGGTGGCCGCCGGCGGCAACGTCTCCGGCCGGCGACTCGTCGACGGGGAACGCCGGCTCGTCGAGGCACGGGCGCTGCCCGGCGGCGACGGGGTGGTGCTCACCCGCGCCGCCACCGCCGGCCCCTGGCGGCAGGTGCTGCGCGGGCTCTGGCTGCCGCTGCTCGCCGGGCTCGCCGCCGGGGCGGTCGCCGGGCTGCTGCTGGCCCGCCGGCTGGCCCGACCGATCCGCGTCGCGGCCACCGCCGCCGCCCGGCTCCGCGCCGGGGACCGGGCGGTCCGGGTGCCGGTCGAGCCGCCCGACGAGGTGGCCGACCTGGCGTACGCGCTCAACGGGCTGGCCGCCGCGCTGGCCACCAGCGAGGGCCGGCAGCGTGAGTTCCTGCTCTCCGTCTCGCACGAGTTGCGGACGCCGCTCACCGCCATCCGGGGCTACGCCGAGGCGCTGGCCGACGGCGTGCTCGACGCGGACGCGGTGCCGGCGACCGGGCGTACCGTGCTGGCCGAGGCCGAGCATCTGGACCGGCTGGTCAGCGACCTGTTGGCGCTGGCCCGGCTGGAGGCGGCCGACTTCCCGCTGGAACCGGTGCGGGTGGACCTGACCCGGCTCGCCGCCGACGTGGAGCGCACCTGGTCGGACCGGTGCACGGCGGTCGGGGTGCCGTTCCGGGTGGAGACGCCGGGCGGGCCGGTGCCGGCGTACACCGATCCGGGCCGGATCCGGCAGGTGGTGGACGGGCTGTTGGAGAACGCGCTGCGGGTCGTACCCCCGGGGGCGCCGGTGGTGCTCGCGGTCCGGCCCGCCGGCGCGGACCCGGCGGCCGGCGGGGTCCTGGAGGTCCGCGACGGCGGGCCCGGCTTCACCGACGACGACCTGGCGGTGGCGTTCGAGCGGGGCGCGTTGCACCAGCGCTACCGGGGGGTGCGCAAGGTGGGCAGCGGGCTGGGGCTGGCGCTCGCCGCCGGGCTGGTGCGCCGGCTGGGCGGCGACATCGCCGCCGGGCACGCGCCGGAGGGCGGCGCGGCGTTCACGGTCCGGCTGCCCGGAGATCCTTACCTGGCTCGAACATCGGCCTGACGGTCCGCTCGCGCCGGTGCGGAACGCTGACGTCACCACCGACGAGAGGAACACCGATGGCACGTCAGCGAATCGTCACCGGAGCCACCGCGCTGCTCACCGCCGCGGCGCTCGGCCTGGCCGGGTGCGGCGCGGCGCGGACCGGCGCCGACGCGGCCCGGGAGACCGCGGTCGAGGTGGCCGCCGCCATGGGCACCGACGGGCAGGCCCTGGCCGCGCTCGGCGTCGACCCGGCCGACCTGGACGTCGATCCGGTCGCGGCGCCCGCCCCGTTGGCCTCCGGCACGCCGGCGGCGCAGGGCGGCTCCGGCTCGCCGGACGAGCAGGCCGAGCCGGACCGCAAGGGGGACCGGGCGCAGGACTGGCGCAAGCGGCACCGGGCCCGGGTGCTGCTGCGCAAGAACCGGCTGCACGGCGAGGTCGTGGTGCAGACCAAGGAGAACGGGACGAAGACGGTAGCCGTCCAGCGCGGTGAGGTCACCGCGGTCGACGCGAAGTCGATGACCGTGAAGTCCGCCGACGGCTTCACCATGACCTGGACGTTCGGCGAGAAGCTGCGGGTGGTCGAGCGCCGCGCGACGATCCAGGCGAACGAGATCAAGGTCGGTACGACGGTCGGCGTGGCCGGCGCCAAGGAGGGGGACAAGGGGGTCGCCCGGCTGGTCGTGGTGCCGCTCCGCCAGGAGTAAGGTGGGCGGGCTGTCGTGACCTCAGGAATCTGCCAGGCTACGCTATGCCCCGACCTGCCGTCACCTCCATGGAGAACCCGTGAAGCTTTCGATCCTCATGCCGGTCTACAACGAGGAAGAACGCATCGCGGACGCCCTCAAGCAGGCGTTGGCGGTGAACTACCCGTGCGAGATCGAGCTGGTCGTCGTGGACGACGGCAGCCGGGACGGCACCGGTGAGGTGCTCGGCCGGGTGGACGACGCCCGGCTGCGGGTGATCACCCACCCGCGCAACGCCGGCAAGGGCGCGGCCATCAAGACCGCCGTCGACAACGCCGAGGGTGAATACATGGTCATCCTCGACGCCGACCTGGAGTACGACCCGCAGGACATCCCGCGCCTGCTTCAGCCGGTGCTCGACGGGCACGCCACGGTGGTCTACGGCAATCGCACGTTCGGCAGCCACAGCTCCTACAGCTTCTGGTACGTGATGGGCAACAAGGGCGTCACGCTGGCGGCCAACGTGCTCTACAACTCGTACATCGGCGACCTGGAGACCTGCTTCAAGCTGATGCCGCTGGCGCTCTACCGCTCGCTCCAGGTGCGCTCCCGGGGCTTCGGCATGGAGGCCGAGGTCACCGGCAAGCTGCTCCGCCAGCGCATCCGCCCCTACGAGGTGCCGATCAGCTACCGCGCCCGGGGCCGCGAAGAGGGCAAGAAGATCACCTGGAAGGACGGCGTCGAGGCGATCTGGATCCTGGCCCGCGAGCGCGCCCGCCGCCGCCCGGTCGGTCCCGCCACGCGTTGACCCGACGAACCGGAACCCCGCACCCCGGCGGTGCGGGGTTCCTTCGCGTCACGCGTCGAGGAACGCGTCGACGGAACGGCGCAGCCCGGCCGCGTCCAGCCCGTGCCATCGGTCGTGGTCCGCCGGCCCGCCGTAGCGGCGCAGCTCCGCCCGGCTGACGCCGAGGGCGAGCAGCCGGTGCGGCCGGTCGGCCAGCGCGTCGGACACCACCCGGGTGGACGTGCCGGCCAGGTACGGCTCGACCAGGATCACCTCGCCGCCGGCCAGCGCCCGCAGCCCGGCCGTGTCGAACGGCCGGGGCCGGTGGGTGAACGCCACCGTGACCGGCCGGTCCGCCACCGCGTGCAGCGCCGCGTCCAGCACCGGCCCGACCGCCACCAGCAGCGGCGCGCCCGGCCCGGCGTCCCGGACCACCCGTAGGTCACCCGCCTCCGGGTACGCGGACGCGTTGCCCCGGGTGGAGAGCCGCAGGTACGCCGGGCCGGTCCCGCACACCACGTCCCGCAGCAGCGGTCGCACCTCGTCCGGGTGGCCCGGCACGTGCACGGTCCACCCGTCGAGCGTGTCCATCAGGCTCACGTCGGCCGGCGCGAGGTGGGTCCGACCGGCCGCCGCCCGGTCGTACGAGGCGCCGATGCTGACCAGCACCGCCCCGACCCCCTGGTGGTCGAGGTCCAGCTTGATCTGCTCGTACGCCCGCTCGACGAGGAACGGGGCGTAGCTGTGCACGATCGGCCGCTGCCCGGTCAACGCCAGCCCGCCGGCCACCCCGATCATGAGCTGCTCCCGGATCCCGACGTTTACCACCCGGTCCGGGTAGCGGACGGCGGCCGGGGCGAACGCGGCGGCGGAGATGTCCGCCAGCACGAGCACGCTCCTCGGGTCCGCCAGCACCTCCTCGGCGCCGGTCACGAACGCGTCCCGCATGGTCATGGTCACTCCCCGTCGGTGACGGCCGCGACGACGACGTGCGGCCGGTGGTGGTCGTGCCCGGTCAGGGCGGCGTGCAGGGCGTCGTGGTCGTGGCCGTCCACGGTGGCGGCGGTCCACCCGTTGACGGTGAACCGGCTGGCGGCGCCACCCGGCCAGCCGTGCGTGGCGGAGCGGTTGTCCACCACGATCGCGGTCAGGTTGCCCAGGCCGGTCGCGCCGGCGTACGCGATCGCCTCGTGGTTGGCGCCCTCGTCCAGTTCGGCGTCGCCGAGCAGCACGTACACCCGGGGGAGGGTGCGGCCCTGGGCCCGCAGGCCGAGCGCGGTGCCCACGCCCAACCCGAGCCCGTGGCCGAGCGACCCGGAACCGATCTCCACACCCGGCACCAGCGTCCGATCCGGGTGGTCGCCGAGCCGGCTGGCCGGCCCGCCCTGGTCGTCCAGCCACTCGACCGGCACGAAGCCCCGCGCGGCGAGCAGCGCGTAGTAGCCGGCGACCGCGTGCCCCTTGGAGAGCAGGAACCGGTCCCGGTCGGGGTCGGCCACGGTCGCCGGGGTGATCCGGAGCACCCGGTCGTAGAGCACCTGGAGCACGTCCAGCGTCGAGTACACGTTCGCGCCGAAATCGCGGCCGGCGCGGACCCGCTCCAGCAGCGCGGCCAGCTCGGTGGCGGTGGTCGTCGTCATGCCGATAGCCTCGAACCTCAACCGAACTTCACCTCAAGGTCCTGTGATGCACGAGGCAACGCTCACCATCGGCCAGCTCGCCGAGCGCAGCGGCGTGGCACCCTCCGCGCTGCGCTACTACGAGCGACTCGGCCTGATCCACGCCGCCCGCACCGGCGGCAACCAGCGCCGCTACGCCCGCACCGAGCTGCGTCGGGTGGCCTTCGTCCGGATCTCCCAGCAGGTCGGCGTCTCGCTGGACGAGATCCGGGAGGCGTTGGACTCGCTGCCCGCCGGCCGCACACCCACCCCGGAGGACTGGGCGGCGCTCTCCCGGGGCTGGCGGGAGCGGCTGGACGAGCGGATCCGACTGCTCGGCAAGCTCCGTGACGACCTGGACGGCTGCATCGGCTGCGGCTGCCTGTCGTTGCAGCGCTGCACGCTCTACAACCCCGGCGACTCGCTGGCCGCCGAGGGCCCCGGCGCGCGCCTGGTGCTCCCGCGCGCCGACCCTGGCTGAGCGTCACCGCACCAGCAGCACCTTGCCCAGGTGGTCACTCGTCTCCACCAGCCGGTGCGCGTCGGCGGCGTCCGCCATGCCCACCCGGGCGTGCACCACCGGCCGGACCCGGCCGGCCGCCACCAGCGGCCACACCTGCTCGCGTACGCCCCGGACGATCGCCGCCTTCTCGGCGAGCGGACGGGAGCGCAGCGCGGTGGCGTGCACCGAGGCCCGCTTCGCCAGCAGCATCCCGAGGTCGAGTTCGCCCTTGCGCCCGCCCTGCATGCCGATCACCACGAGCCGGCCGCCGGTCGCCAGCGCCGCCACGTTCCGGGGCAGGTAGGAGGCGCCCATGATGTCCAGGATCACGTCCGCGCCGCGTTCGTCGGTGACCCGGCGGACCTCCTCGACGAAGTCCTGCTCCCGGTAGTCGACGGTGTGCGCGGCGCCCAGCTCGCGCAGCCGCTCGTGCTTGGCCGCCCGCGCGGTCGCCACCACCGTCGCGCCCAGCGCCACCCCGAGCTGGATCGCGAACGTGCCGATGCCGCTGCCGCCACCGTGCACCAGCAGCGTGTCCCCCTCGGCCAGCCCGGCCAGGTCCACCACGTTCGACCACACCGTGCAGGCCACCTCCGGCAGCGCGGCGGCGTCGACCAGGTCCACGCCGTCCGGCACCGGCAGCAACTGCCCGGCCGGCACGGCGACCTGCTCGGCGTACCCGCCGCCGGTCAGCAACGCGCAGACCTCCTGGCCCACCGACCAGCCGGTCACGTCGGGACCGAGCGCGCGGACCGTCCCCGAGCACTCCAACCCCGGGTACGCGGACGCGCCCGGCGGCGGCGGATAGTGCCCCTGCCGTTGCAGCAGGTCGGCCCGGTTGACGGCGCTGGCCCGCACCTCGACGACCACCTCACCGGGGCCGGGTTCGGGGTCGGGGACCTCCGCCCAGACGAGTGCCTCGGGTCCGCCGGGTTCCGTGATCGTGACAGCGCGCATGGCTCAGTCTTACCCGATGCGCCGTTCGTGGCAGACTAGGCGCGGTCGCGTACCTCTCGGGGAGCGCGCCGGGAGGGTTCGCCTAGTGGCCGATGGCGCTGGTCTTGAAAACCGGTAAGGCAGCGATGTCTTCGTGGGTTCGAATCCCACACCCTCCGCCGCCGTAATCGCCCGTAGCGGGGTAAGAAGGGGCGCAGAACATTTCGCGCACCCGGAAGGACCCGTTTCGATGACCCTGGAACGACCGATCGCCCCGGACCCGTACGAGCTGCTGCCGACCGTGCCGTCGTTCGACCTGACCAGCGACGACGTGCACAACGGCGAGCCGATGGACGCGCGGTACGCGCACGGCAGCGCCGGTGGTGGGAACGTCTCGCCGCACCTGTCCTGGTCGGGCTTCCCGGCGGAGACGAAGAGCTTCGTGGTCACCTGCTTCGACCCGGACGCGCCGACCGGCAGCGGGTTCTGGCACTGGGTGCTGGTGAACGTGCCCGCCTCGGTCACCGAGCTGCCGGCCGCGGTGCGGGAGGCCGACCTCGGTGGCGCGTTCAGCATCCGCAACGACTACGGCGACACCGGCTACGGCGGTGCCGCGCCGCCGCCGGGGGACCGTCCGCACCGGTACGTCTTCGCGGTGCACGCGGTCGACGTGGAGCGCCTGGACGTGGGCAGGGAGGCGAGCCCGGCCTTCGTCGGCTTCAACCTCGCGTTCCACACCCTGGCCCGCGCGGTGATCCGCCCCACCTACCAGGTCAAGGACTGACCGAGGTGTAAGGAGGGGCCCCTTCTTAACACGTAGGTGTGAGAAGGGGCCCCATCTATACCTGAGGCGTTAAGAGGGGGCCCCGCCTCACACCCGGGCCACGGCGAAGACGGACTGGCCGAACGGGGGGCGGATACGCTGCTCGGCGGCCTTGGTGGCGGGCAGCACCAGCGTGTCGTAGACCTTCACCATCGGGCCCTCCTTCGGCATCAGCCGGAAGACCTTGGTGGCCATGAAGTAGCCGATCAGGCCGAGCGCGTTCGCGTAGTGGATCTTCTCCACGGTGAGGCCGGCGTCGGTCATCGCGGTGGCGAGCGTCTTCTTGGTGTAGCGCCGCACGTGGCCGGTCGCGATGTCGGCGGGGCCCATGGCGAACTGGAACGCCGGCACGATGATGATCACCGCGCCGCCGGGCCGGACCAGGTCGCGCATGCTGCGCAGCGCGCCCACGTGGTCGTCGATGTGCTCCAGCACGTTGTACGACACGGCGGCGCTGTAGTCGCCCCGCTCGGTGTGCGGCAACAGCATCTGCCGGACCTCGACGCCGGGGTGCTCGGACAGCCGCTCCTTGAGCTTGACCAGCCGGTCCGGGTCGGCCTCGGTGGCCGTGATCCGGGGGATGTGCTCGGACCACGCGAGTGCGTAGTCGCCGAGGCCGCTGCCGATCTCGATGGGGTTGTCACCGAGGTAGGGCACGGCCAGTTCGACGAACCACCGCCGGTGGTTGACCGCCGTGGCCAGGCCTTCGAGCACCTCCGCCTGGACGCGCTGATCCCCAGTGATTTCTGCCATGCGTCGATTCCTCACGATATGACTGACCCGCGCCTGGACCGTTCAGAGTCAACCATCTGAATGGCCGGCGGGAAAATCGGGGCACCGCGCTGGCCGAATTGCGGTCGGGTGGGGCACGTGATCGGCGGTCGGCGAACCCGGCACATAGTACGCGAGTCCCAGGAATATGTCACCTGGCCGTCATACAATGACTACGCTCTGAAATGTCATGACTACTCCCCAGCCGGGCGTGGACCCACGGCGAGGACGGTGGACCGACGCCCTCGCCGTGCTCAGCTTCGTGCTGCTCGCGCTCTGGGTGACCGCCCGGCTCTGGATCGATCCGGCCAACGGCGTACGAGACAATCGCACCGACCAGGCGCAGTTCGAATGGATGATGGCACACGGTGCGCGCGTGGTCACTCATTTCGCCTATCCGTTCACCTCGGACCGGATGAATGTGCCGGACGTCGTCAATCTCATGGGGAACACGTCCGTATTATCCGTTTCCTTGCCCCTGTCGCCGATAACGGTGTGGTTCGGGCCGCGATGGTCGTTCCTCGTTTTTCTCACGCTCGGTCTGGCCGCCACCGGCGCCGCCTGGTATTTCCTGCTCTCCCGCGTGGTCGTCGGCACCCGGGGGCCGGCCTGGCTGGGCGCCGGCTTCTGCGCGTTCGCGCCGGCCATGGTGTCGCACGCGAACGCCCACCCCAACATCGTCAGCCAGTTCGTGGTGCCGCTGATCGTCTGGCGGACGCTCCGGCTGGCGCAGCCCGGCCGCTGGCTGCGCAACGGGTCACTGCTCGGCCTGGTGATCGTCTGGCAGGCGTTCCTCAACCTGGAGATCCTGCTGATGACCGCGCTCGGCCTGGGTGGCGTGGTGCTGGCGCTCGTGCTCGGCCGGCCCGCGCTGCGGTCGGCGGCCCGGCCGTTCGCCGCCGGGCTCGGGGTGGCCGCCGTCGTGGCCGGGGCGCTGCTCGCGTACCCGCTGCGCGTGCAGTTCGCCGGCCCCGGCGCGTACTCCGGGCTCTCCACGCTGATCCGGGGCTACTCCACCGACCTCGCCGCCTACCTGGCCTGGTCCCGGGAGTCGGTGGCCGGCGACGCCCGGGGCAGCGCGCCGCTGGTCAAGAACGCCACCGAGGAGAACGCGTTCTTCGGCTGGCCGCTCGTGGTGCTGGTGGTCGCGCTGGTCTGGTGGCTGCGCCGGGACGCGCTGGTGCTCGGGCTGGCCGCGGTCGCCGTGGTGTTCGGTCTCTTCTCGCTCGGCCGGGAGATCCGGTTCGACGGGCGGGAGACCGGCATCCCCGGGCCGTGGGCCGCGCTGGAGAACCTGCCGGTCCTGCACGCGGTGGTGCCCACCCGCTGGTCGCTCGCGCTCACCCCGATCATCGGCGTGCTGCTCGCGCTCGGCGTCGAACGGGTCCGGCGGCTGGCCAACCGGCACCCGGCCGCCCGAGGACAGCTCCGGTTCGCCACCGGCACCGTGCTCGCCATGGCGCTGCTGCCGATCCTGCCCACCCCGCTGCCCGCGACGCGGCTGGACCCGACCCCGGCGTTCGTCACCTCCGGGGCGTGGCGGCCCTACGTGGCGGGTGGGCGGAGCATCGTCACGCTCCCGCTGCCCGACACCACCTACGCGGTCCCGCTGCGCTGGTCCGCCGAGACCCGGCTGGACATGCCGCTGGCCCGGGGCTACTTCCTCTATCCGGACACCCGACCGGGCGCCGACCGGGTCGCGCTCTTCACCGCGCCGCCGCGCCCCACCAGCACGTTCTTCGAGACGGTACGGCGTACCGACGCGGTGCCGCCGATCACTCCGCAGGACCGGGTGGCCGCCGTGGACGACCTGCGTCACTGGCGGGCCGGGGCGGTGATCCTCGACCCCCGGCTGCGGCCGGCCGAGTCGCTGCGCCGGGCGATGACCGAGCTGACCGGGATCGCTCCGACGCGTACCGGCGGGGTCTGGCTGTGGGACGTGCGCCCGCTCGTCGACTGACCGACGGTCAGCGGACGCAGCAGCCCTGGCAGACCTTCGGCCGGGGCAGCGTGAAGGCCAGGCAGCAGGTGCGCCGCTGCACGGTCGGCTCGCCGGTCGGGCCGGGCACCAGCTCGACCAGGTCGGCCAGGTCGAGCGCGTCGAGCAGCGTGCCGACGGCCGCCGTGGTCGGGCCGGGCAGCGCGTCCGCCGCCCGCAGCAGGCCGTGCGCGATGCCGGAGGCCACCGAGCCGAGCAGCGTACGGGTGCCGATCCGGACCTCGCGCTGGATGGCGGTGATCAGCGGGGCGAAGTGCGCGTCGAGCAGCGTCGCGCGCAGCGCGCCGAGCAGTGCCGCCTCGTCGGCGACGACCCGGACGCCCGGCGCGCCGGCCAGCGCCAGCGGGTCGCCAGGCAGCACGGCCACCGCGGTGGAGCCGCGCAGCCCCAGCGTGAGCAACTGGTGGTGGTCCTCGAAGTGCACCAGCACGTCGGCGGGATCGAGCAGCGGCACCCGCCGCGCCGAGGCCCAGCCGAGCACGGCCGGCAGCGCGGTCCAGTAGCTGTAGGACTTCCAGGCGAGCGCGGCGCAGGCGTGCGGGGTGCCACCCCAGCGCCGGCCGGCGGCGGCCAGGAAGCCGGGGAGCAGGGTGCCGTCGATCAGGCGGGTGGCCGGGGCCCAGCGGTCCAGCTCGTCGCGGACCAGCAGGCCGGGCGCGAGACCGGGCAGGTCGTCGGTGCCGAACATGGCGCGCAGGGTCGCGGTCACCGGGGCGAACGGGGTGGCGACGTCGCGCCCCGGCATCACCGCAGTCACCTGGCCGTCCCCCGTCCGGTAGCCCGTCGGCCGGCGCGTGCCGTCGACCGAAGCTAAGGCTAGCCTAACCACACTCCCCGACGGAGGGAAGTGGCACCACGGGCTTGGTGGGGAGGTCCCGGTCACTCCGTCGCCGTCGTGTACTACCCGGCGGGGTGGGCGGAAAACGCCGGCAGGAGGGCTGGTCGGGCCGCGCAAGCATCGACGCTTGCCGCTGAATTGTCAAGGTGACTGTCGAATACGAGGCAGTTTCCGTACACGTTCGGCCACGAAACGTGAAGATGGTCTTCCCGCGTACGAGGAAGCTGATGACCTCACCGATCGAGCGTGCCGCCGAGTCCTTCGCGGTCGAGCTCGCCCGGCACCGCACCGGCCGAGGGCTGTCCAAGAAGCAGCTGGCGACGCTGATGGGCTTCGACCCGTCCTACGTCAGCCACGTCGAAGGCCGCCGGCACCGGCCCACCGAGGACTTCGCCCGCCGGGCCGAGGCCGTCCTGGAGGCCAGCGGCGCGATCTGGCAGCGCTTCCGGGAGTACGACGAGCTGCGGCACAGCCGGGTCACCGGGACGCACCGCGATCCGCCCGTCCCCGGCCAGTGGCTGCCCCCCGGCACCGGCCTGGTGGTGGAACGCGAGGTCGCCACGCTCACCCACACCGGCGACAGCTACCACTGCACGATCCGGCGGGAGCTGTACAACGCCGGCACCGAACCGGTCACCCGCTACCTCGTCCGGGTCGCCGTCGACCGCTACCCGAACGACCCGGGCCGCTCCAACCGGCACCACCGCGAGCACCCGCTCACGTTCGCCGAGCTGCAACTCACCGCGTACCGGGACGACGGCAGCGGACGCGAGCCGATGCACTGGCGGGCCAAGCACGACCGGGACGCGTTCAAGGAGATCTGGCTGCTCTTCGAGAACGACGAGGGACGCTTCCCGCTCTACCCGGGCGACCGGGTCACCATCGAGTACGCCTACCGCGTCGGACGGGACAAGTGGGGCCCCTGGTTCCAGCGCGCCGTACGCCTGCCCACCCGGCACCTCGCGGTGCGCCTCGACCTGCCGGCGGACCTCGACCCCAAGGTGTGGGGCGCGGAGACCTCGCTGTCGGCGGAGGAGGGCCCGCTGCGGACCCCGATCCAGCAGACCCGGGACGCCGACCGGGTGATCTACGAGTGGGGGACCGACGACCCGCCGCTGAACGCCCGCTACCGGATGCAGTGGCGGTTCCGCAGCCCCGCGCCGGACACCGAACCGGACAGCACGCCCGCCGGGGAGACCCGGGTGCGCGCCAGCGACCGGATGCGCGCGGTCGGCATCGTGCAACGCGGCGACGACCTGCTCCGGCAGCCCGCCCGCCAGTTCGACCTGCCGGCCGAGGAACGGCACGCCCGGCAGGTGGTCGACCGGCTCGCCGGCATGCTGGCCCGCCTCGACGAGCTGCACCCGTTCAGCAAGGGCGTCGGCCTGGCCGCACCGCAACTCGGGATCGGCTGGGCCGCCGCGCTGGTCCGCCCCGCCGACCGGGCGGCCGAGCCGGTCGTGCTGCTCAACCCCCGGGTGGTGGACGCCACCACCGAGACCGACGAGCAGTACGAGGGCTGCCTCTCCTTCTTCGACCACCGCGGCCTGGTGCCCCGGCCGCTGCGGATCGACGTGGAACACGCCCAGTGGGACGGCAGCCGCGTCATCACGTCGTTCGAGTACGCGATGGCGCGCCTGGTCGCGCACGAGATCGACCACCTGGAGGGGCGGCTCTACGTCGACCGGATGGCACCGGGGGTGCCCCTGGTGCCGGTGGAGGAGTACCGCGAGACCGGCACCCCCTGGCGCTACTGAGAAGGGCTCCGGCACGCGGGCTGGTTGCCGCCTGGCCCGCGTACCGGGAAACGGGGGGCCGGGTCGCGTGCCCCAGGGGGCGGGGGCACGCGACCCGGCGTGGGGGGAGGATGGCTCTACAGGGTGCCGAACGTGTCGTAACGGATGTGGTCCGGCGGGACGTCGTCGGCGGCGAGCGCCCGCAGGGTCGCCCGGACCATGGCGGCCGAGCCGGAGACGTAACAGTCGTGCGTGGTCCAGGGGCCGTACCGGGTGACCACCTCGGAGACGTCGCCGAGTTCCCCGGCGAAGTCCGGGTCGGCGCTGCACGCCGGCGTCACCGACAGCCAGGGATGCGCCGTCACCAGCTCCTGGAGACCGGCCAGCCCGTACAACTCGTCCGGGTGGCCGGCGCCGTAGAAGACGTGCACCCAGCGGGTGCGGTTGACCCGGGTCAGCTCCTCCACCAGCGCCTTGATCGGGGCCAGCCCCACTCCGCCGGCCACGCAGAGGATGTCCCGGGTGGAGTCCGGGTCCAGCGTCATCGAGCCCATCGGCGCGGCCAGCCGCAGCAGGTCACCCGGCCTGGTCCGGCGCACCAGCGCGCCGGACACCCAACCGGCGGCCCCGGCCGGCGTACGGACGTGGAACTCCAGCACGTTCTCCTCGTTCGGGGCGTTCGCCACCGAGTACGTCCGCCACGTGCGCGGCAGGTAGCGAGGCACCTCCACGCTGACGTACTGGCCGGCCTGCCAGCTCAGCGGATCCTGCAACGCCCGCACGGTCAGCACCGCGGTGTCCGGGCCGTGCCGTTCGTGCGTCAGCACCTCCGCGTGCCAGAACGGCGGGTTCCCGTCGGCCTCCGCGCCGGCGAGCATCCGCTCACTGATGCTCGCGTACGCGTCCCGCCACGCCTGGTCGTACTCCAGGCTCCAACCGTCCCCGGCGACGGTGCGCAGGCCGTCCAGCAGCGCGACGCCAAGCGTCGCGTAGTGGTCGGCCGTGACGTGGTACTTCCGGTGGTCCCGGCCCAGCCCGCGCAGGTACTCGTCGAACGCCTCCGGGTCGTCCGCCGTCTGGGCGGCCGTCACGATCGCCTCCAGCAGTCGGTCGCGCTGCCCGCTCATCTGCACCGGGAAGAGCTTGCGCAGCTCCGGGTCGAGCAGGAACATCCGGGCGTAGAAGTGGCCGCAGAGCCGCTCCCCGTGCTCCTCGACCAGGGCCCAGCTCTCCTTCAACAGCCGCGCGACGTTCTCCACAGGGGCACGCTCCTTCTCCGGACGGGCGGATCGGCCCGGATAGAATGTCCACGGAGCGTGCATGTCGGTCGCACACAATGTGCGACCGGCTCATTTGCCCGGCGAAGTGGTTTCATGGTCCGGTGACGGTTGACGAGCCGGCCCGGCCGGTCTCCCGCCGGGTGCTGGGCACCGAGACGCTGCTCGTGCTCGGCCTCTCCCTCGGCCAGTCGGCCGTGTACGCGCTGGTCTCGCTGATCGCGAAGCTGACCGCGTCGGGCGGGTTGTCGAAGCAGACCGCCGCGCTGAACACGTCCACCTCGGCCCGGCCGTACCTCGACCTCACGTACCAACTGCTCGGGATCGTCTTCGCGCTGCTGCCGGTGCTGCTCGCCGTACACCTGCTGGCGCGTGACCCCGGCGACCCGGCGCGGACGCTCGGCGTCGACCTGACCCGCCCCGGCGCGGACCTGGCCCGGGGCGCGGGCCTGGCCGCGCTCATCGGCCTGCCCGGGCTGGCGCTGTTCTGGGCGGCGGCCCAGCTCGGGGTGAACGCCACGCTGGTCCCGGCCGCGCTGCCGGACCTGTGGTGGGCGGTGCCGGTGCTGATCCTCGCCGCCGTGCAGAACGCCGTGCTGGAGGAGGTGATCGTGGTCGGCTACCTGATCACCCGGCTGCGGCAGCTCACCTGGCGGCTCGGCGCGGTCGTCGCCACCAGCGCCGTGCTACGCGGCTCCTACCACCTCTACCAGGGCTTCGGCGCGTTCCTCGGCAACGCGGTGATGGGCGTGATCTTCGGGCTGTTCTACCTGCGCACCCGCCGGGTGGCCCCGCTGATCGTCGCGCACACGCTGCTCGACGTGGTCGCCTTCGTCGGCTACGCGCTGCTGCCGAGATCCTGGTTCGACTGGCTCTGACCGGCGCGCCGGTACCGGGCGACCGCCCGGGCGGCGACCCGCTCCGCCGCGGCCGTACCGCCGATCGTCGCCGCCAGCACCGCCGCGCCCGGCAACAACCGCGCCGCCAGTCGCAACCCGAGCCAGCCGCCCGCCTGCGCCGCCACCGGCGTGGCCAGCCGCCAGGCCGCCTCGGCGGTCCGGCCCCACGGCCCGTCCGCCGGGACGTCCGCCGCCCGGGCCGCCGCCAGCGCCGCCCGCGCGGCCCCGTCGTCCGGGTGCACCGACGTCAGCACCAGCAGCTCGGCCGCGCGGTCCGGATGCGCCGGGTCCCGCCCGTAGGCAGCCGCCACGTGCAGCACCAGGTTCGCCTGCGTCCACAGCACCGCCGCCAGCTCCGCGACCGGCGCGAACACGCCCGCCCCCGCCGCCAGCGCACCACCCGTACCGGCCATCCGGACGAACCGCCGGGTCGCCAGCCGGGCCACCCCGTCCGCGTCCGCCGCCGGGTAGGCCGACCGGACCTGCTCCACCCAACTCCGGGCCCGCGGCCCGAGCGCGTCCACCGCGGCCAGGGCCAGCAGCTCCGGCGCGAACCCGGGGTGGTCGCGCAGGCGCGGCCCCACCGCCTGCCAGCCCGCCACCGGGGTACGCGTGTCCGGCTGGTGTTCGGCCGGCTCGTGCTCGGTCCGCTCGGGTCGGCCCGCGTCGGGGCCGGGAACGTTCGGGCCCACGATCAGCTCGGCCGGCCGTTCGGCCGTGGCGCCGGTGCGCTTGCGCACGGCGGGACGTGTCTTCGGCTGGTCGCCGGCTGCGGCGTCCGGCCCGGGCTCGGTCGGCGCCGGCGTGGTGGCGCGCTTCGTGGGGCTGGTCTTCGCCGCCGGGGCGGTCTTCGTGCTCCGTCGGGCCCGGACCGGCCGTGGGGCGGCCCCGGCCGCGTCCACCGCCGTGTCGGGCGTGCCCGACGGGGACTGGTCCGCCCGGTCCGGCGCGGTGAACTCCGGTGCGACGGCCGTCCTTCGGCTGGTGGCGGGCGCCTTCCGAGCGGTCGGCGCGGTCTTCTTCTCGGCCTTCTCGGCGGGGGCACGACGCGCCCGCTTCGGGGCCGCCCCGCCCACGGGAGTGGCGGTGGCGGGCGGCGTGCCGTCCGGCGCCCCTTCGGCCGGTTCCGGCGCACGCACCGGCACGTCGGATGCCGGCATCGGGTCGGCCGTCCCGGCTGCCGCGGGGAGGTCGGCCGTGGCCGGGCCAGCGGCCGGCGTACCCGAATCGGGGGTCTTCGGTGCGGCCGGTTCGCCAACCGACGTCCCGGGACCGGTCGTGGCCGGCTCGGTGGCCGGTCGCGGACGCGGGGCCGGCGGGACGTCGGCGGCCGGCGTCGGTGGCTGGAAGAGGACGCTCGGCGCGGCCCCGCGCGCCCGCCTTCGGGGCGGCGCGTGGTTCGTCTCGTCCCCCGCGTCCGTCGACGGCGGTTCCGGGGTCGGCGGCGGGCTGAAGGTCGGTCGGGGGGAGCGGCTCCGCCGGGCCTTGGCGGGGGGCTCGCGACGGGGCGGATCGCTCGGCGGCTGCTCCTGCATATCGATGGAGCGTAGTCGGGGACGTGACCTGGCACACGGCGACGACGCGGCGGGTTCGGCGGGGTGTCGGTATCCGCTTTGCCCCCGACGGGTGTGGACCTGTATTCTCGGGCGCGGTGACCTCCGGGCCACCGAGGAGACTTCGCCTAGTCTGGTCTATGGCGCCGCACTGCTAATGCGGTTGGGGTTTTAAAGCCCCTCCCGGGTTCGAATCCCGGAGTCTCCGCGCGAAAGCCGGTTGTGTAGACTGGCCGAGCACCAGGCGCCCGTAGCTCAATGGATAGAGCATCTGACTACGGATCAGAAGGTTAGGGGTTCGAGTCCCTTCGGGCGCACAGCAGGTCAGGGGTCGTTTCGGGAAGCCGAGGCGGCCCCTTTTCCGTGCGGTACAGCAGCTAAGTACAGCAGCGGTCATGCCGGTTCCGTGCCGTTCATCCGGTCCGTCCTGTTCGAAGCCGACGAGGAACACCGGGCATGACACCGCACCCGGCCGGCTCATGGCCATCTCGCCATCGACGAAGTGCTGGTCGCCAACTGCTCAGACCCGACGGCGCTGTGGGTCCGCGCCACACCACCGGACGTGTGCCGGTCCGGGTGGTCGCGGTCGACCGGCCGGTCCCTTCCGGAAAACTTCCGGAAAAATTATTGACGTTTCCGAAACGCCGCTGCAATACTCCGATCGCTGTGACATCCGTTTCTGTCGATTGATGCCATGCGTCGTCAGGTGTCACCCGTCCCAAGGAGGACCTGCGCATGAACGCCAGCATCGGCGGCTCCCGCCGTCCGTCCGCCCCCCGAACATCGCGTCTCACCGTCCGGTTGGCCGTGCTCGCCTCCACCGTGGCGCTGAGCGCCGCCGGTCTCGCGGTCGCCGCCACTCCGTCCAGCGCCGCCACCTGCAACGGGTACGTCGGCCTCACCTTCGATGACGGGCCGACCGGCAACACCGGCGCACTGCTGTCCGTGCTGCGCGCGAACGGCGTACGGGCGACCATGTTCAACGTCGGGCAGAACGTGCAGAACAATCAGTCCGCCGCGCGGGCCCAGGTCGACGCCGGCATGTGGGTGGCCAACCACAGTTGGAACCACGCGCACATGACCTCGATGAGCCAGAGCCAGATGCAGTCGGACCTCTCCCAGACCAACTCGGCGATCCAGTCGGCGACCGGCGTCCGGCCGCAGTTGTTCCGCCCGCCCTACGGGGAGACCAATTCGACCCTCCAGTCGGTCGCCACGTCGCTTGGCCTGCGCCAGGTGATCTGGGACGTCGACTCCCAGGACTGGAACGGCGCCAGCGTCAGCCAGATCGTCTCCAACGCCAGCCGCCTCCAGGCCGGCCAGGTGATCCTGATGCACGACGGCATTCAGAACACCCGCGACGCGATTCCGCAGATCGTGGCCAACCTGAGCAGCCGCAACCTCTGTCCGGGCATGATCTCACCGAGCACCGGCCGAGCGGTGGCCCCGGACGGCACTCCGCCGCCGACCACTCCGCCGCCGACCGGCACGCCGACCACTCCACCGCCCACCGGCGGGTGCACAGCAACGGCGACGACCCCCAATGTCTGGGGTGACCGGTACAACACCTCGGTGACGGTTCAGGGGGCCAACAACTGGACCGTGGTCGTGGCGGTGACCGCGCCGCAGCGGATCTCCACTACCTGGAACGGCTCCCCCAGTTGGGACAGCACCGGTTACGTGATGACGATGCGGTCCAACGGCAGCGGCAACACCTTCGGCTTCACCACGATGATGAACGGCAACAGCAGCGCCAGAGCCCAGATCCGCTCCTGCACCACGGGCTGATCCCGAGGGCCCCCCAGGCCACCGGAAACGGCTGAGACAGACGTGGTCGACCAGCCGGTGGAACCGCGCCCCTCGTCCCGGGCGCGGTTCCACCGGCTGAGTCGATGTTTCCGTCAGGAGAGGGCGCAGCAGGTGGCCGGCTCATGGCTGGTCGAGTCCTTGCTCCATCCATGCACATGCATCTATCCTTTGGCGGCCCATCGACTGCCAGCGTAGGCAATCGAATAGCGTCGAATCGCTTCGACAACCCAGCGTGACGGTTGATTCGAAGACAGGAGATTGTCGTGAAATCCACATTCAGAAAGGTTCAGTTCGCCTTGGTCGCCGGCGTACTGGCGCTGGCCGGATCCGCAGCCGTGATGACGAGTTCCGCGTCGGCGGACAACATCGCCCAGCTGAACGCCACCCAACTCGTCGCCGACATGGGTGCGGGCTGGAATCTGGGGAACGCCCTGGAGGCCAACGCCAACGGAATCCCCAGCGAGACGGCGTGGGGCAACCCGGTCGTGACGCAGGCCTTCATCGACCGGGTGAAGGCGGCGGGATTCAAGACGATCCGCATCCCGGTTTCCTACCTGGGGAACATCGGGGCCGCCCCGAGCTACACGATCAGCTCCGCCTGGCTGAACCGGATCCAGGAGATCGTCGACTACGCCTACGGTCGTGGCCTGTACGTGCTGATCAACATGCACGGCGACGGCTACAAGACCATCACCGGCTCGTGGTTGATCTGCGACTCGTCGAACCAGACGACGATCAGGGAGAAGTACCAGAAGGTCTGGCAGCAGGTCGCGACCAGGTTCCAGAGCTACGGCGAGCGACTCGTCCTCGAGTCCATGAACGAGGAGTTCGACGGGCAGTACGGCAATCCCACCCAGCCGTGCTACTCGAACATCAACGCCTACAACCAGATCTTCGTGGACACGGTCCGTCGGACCGGTGGGAACAACACCTCGCGCTGGCTGCTCGTCCCCGGCTGGAACACCAACATCGACTACACCGCGGGCAACTACGGCTTCGTGCTGCCGACGGACCAGTACCGGTCGTCGTCCGTGCCCGCCAACGAGCAGCGGCTCATGATCTCCGTGCACTACTACGACCCCTGGGACTTCGCCGGCGAGGAGAACGGCACCATCACGCAGTGGGGGCCGGCCGCCACCAATCCGGCCCGGAAGTCGACCTGGGGCCAGCAGGACTTCATGGACACCCAGCTGAAGAAGATGCGCGACACGTTCGTCTCGCGTGGGTACCCGGTGTTCGTCGGTGAATACGGTTCGGTCGATAAGACGTCGGCCGACTCGACGAACAACAGGTACCGCGCGGACTACGCGCGCACGCTGGTGTCCACCGCCAAGAAGTACGGGGCGGCCACCGCCTACTGGGACAACGGCTACAACGGCGCGTACGGGTTCGGGCTGTTCAACCGCAGCAGCGGTGCGGTCACCCAGCAGGGCATCATCGACGCCATCATGAGCGCCGTCGGTGGCACCCCGACGACGCCGCCGACCACCACCCCGCCGACGACCGCGCCGCCGACCACCCCGCCGCCGACGACCCCGCCGCCGTCGAACGGACGGTCCTGTTCGGCGTCGTACACGGTGACCGGTTCGTGGCAGGGCGGCTTCCAGGCCGAGGTGCGGGTGACCGCCGGTGGCTCGGCGATCAGCGGTTGGACGGTGACCTGGACGTTCGCGAACGGGCAGCAGGTGACGCAGGCGTGGAGCGCGACGGTGACCAGCAGCGGCTCGACCGTCACCGCCCGCAACGTCAGCTACAACGGCTCGCTCAGTGCCGGCGGTAGCACGACCTTCGGCTTCCTGGGCTCGTCGAGCGGCACCAACGGCGTACCGTCGTTGACCTGCGCGGCGAGCTGACGGGCCGGGGGGTGGGCGACGGCGCGATGTCCGTCGCCCACCCGTCCGGCGCCTCAGCCCGGCTCAGCTCGACGCGCTCAGCCGAAGAACGCCCGCAGGTGCTGGACGAGCACCTGCGGCTGCTCGTCCACGAAGTAGTGCCCGGTGTTGTCGATCTGGACCAGCTGCACGTTGGTGGCCTGCTGGGTCAGCGTCGCGGCGAAGCTCGGGTAGAAGATGGGGTGGGCGATGCCCAGGACCGGGGCGGTGATCGGCGCGTACGTCTCGTTGTCGAGAATGTCCTGGCCCAGTGCCTTGTACCAGCCGTTGCCGCCCCGAATGGCGTCCGGGGTCGAATAGGCCAGGGCGTAGACGGCCCGGTCGAAATCGTTGATCGCGGCCTTGTTGACCAGGAGATTGTCGAACATCCAGTCGACGAGGAACCGGGACCGGCCGGTGATGAGCTGCTCCGGCAGTTGCGACACCTGGTTGAAGGCGAACCACCAGGGGTGGAACGGGGCACCCGGCGCCGGCAGCATGCGGAACTCGTAGTAGCTGCTGTTCGGGTGGTCCACGTCCAGCATGGCGATCTTGTTGATGACCGAGGGGTGGTTCGCCGCCATGCTGTAGGCGACCATCGACCCCATGTCGTGACCCACGACGTTCACCTTGGCGTAGCCCAACGCCCCGGCCAGCGCCGCGATGTCAGCCGCCATGGTCTTCTTGTCGTACCCGGACGCGGGCTTGCTGGAGTTGCCGGCGCCGCGCAGGTCGACGGCGATCACCCGGTACCGGGTGGCCAGCGCGGGCATCACCTTGTGGTACTCCCACCACGTCTGCGGCCAGCCGTGCAGCAGGATCAGGGGTTCCCCGCGCCCGCCGGCGACGTAGTGCAGCCGGATTCCGTTGACGTCCGCGTACCTGCTCGTGAACCCTCCGGGAAGGGAGGCTGCGAGGTCGGCGGCGGACGGAGCGGCGATCCGCGCACCGTCGGTGGACGGTGCGGCCTGCGCCGCGGTGCCGGTCGCCGCCGCGGCGACCGCGCCGGCCCCGAGCGCGATCAGCTTCCTTCTGTTCATGGAAGACACGCATGCTCCAGTTCTCTAGACGGTGCCAAGGATCTTTACCGACTTCGGTAAATGCAGGCTCGTGACAAGGCCACTCATGCCCGATGGTCGATGGGAAATGACCGATGAGACCAAATTTCCTGCGCCTGCGTCCGATGGTCGGGACTGCCATCAACGGGAATGCCGTCAACGGGACAGGCGACGATCTTAACCACATCCGTGGACGTGCTTCGAGTTGATCTCGTGATTTACCGAGTTGATGTTGCTCGGTTGCGGCCGGCCCACCGTTGGGTGCGCCAGGCATCGGCGCAGGTCAGTGCGTAAGTGGCCGCTACCCGGGTCGGCGTTTGTGGTCGAGGCGGGGCGGAGCTGCATTTTCCGCCGGCACCGCAGCCGACCATGCCCATTCCGTGCCACGTGGCGTCGGCGGGACCCCGTCAGGCGGAGGAGGGCTGACGGGGAAGCGTCGTGGCCGGCGTGGCGGTGTCGTGGCCGGCGGCCTGGAGGGTGCGCGGGGGTCGAGCGCGGAGGACGGCTCGTCCATGATGAGCACGTCGGCATCGCGCAGGAACCCGCGGGCGGCGGTGATGCGCTGCCACTGCCCGCCGGAGAGGTCCTGCCCGATCCAGGACCGCAGCGCGTCGGTGTCCCAGTCGTCGCGCGACCGGTCGTCGTAGCGGATGGTGCCGGCGGTGGGCGTACGCAGAGTGGCGATCATGGTGGCGAGCGTGGACTTGCCGGAGCCGTTCCCCCCGACGAACGCCACCGAGCGCAGCTCGGGGGCGCGGGGAGCCCGGCGGACGCGTCGCCGTCCACCTGTCGGGCCTGCTCGCCACGCTCGCCCCCGAACCTGCGGGCCTTCCGCCTCGTCCGCGCGTGCGCCGCCGAGGCGTTCGACCTGGCCACCGCCCACCTGCGCGTCGGCGATCTCGAACAGGCCACCGGGTTGGCCGTCCGGGCGCTCGCTCTGGCCGCCGACTGCGGCGTCGAGTCGGCGCGTCGGCGCGCCCGACGGTTCCTCGGCGCGGCGGGACCCTCCGGTCACCACCCCGGGCCGTGGCCCGTCGCGGAGCCGCTCGACGACCGGCGGCCGGTGGGCGGGGCGTCCCGGTCGCGCGCACGCCCACCGACCTGAGCGGCCGACGGGGGCGCCCTTCCCGTATGCAACAAACCTGCACGTCTTTGCTATTGCCTCGCCGGTAAGCGCTTTCTTAGCCTGTGTTTCATCGATGTTTCGATCCGGGCTGAGGGTGCGCACACGAAGCCACATGCGGTGTCGGGGCGGTGAGAGTCGTGCCCGCACCGTGTCTACTCCCGAGGAGTCCAACTGTGAGAACCGCAGTGCGACACAAGCTTCTTACCGGCGGGATCGCCGTGGTCGCCGCCGTGGCGGTCGTCGCGGCGATACCGGTGAGCCAGGCGTCGGGCGCATTCGGCGACCTCGACTTGACATCGATCAACGCCAATGCCACAAACCTCAGTCTCGGGGCCGGCGCGGACGGTTCCAGCAAGGCCGACGGCACCAGCTACGGCAACGCCATCGACGGCGACACGAGCACCTACTGGTCGCCGGCCGGCTCGACCGGCCGCATCTCGGTGAAGTGGGGTTCCGCCACCACGGTCGCCTCGATCAACATCCGGGAGGCGGCCGGCGCGGTGGGGGCGGTCGGCTCCTGGCGGGTGGTCAACAACGACACCGGCGCCACGCTGGCCAGCGGCACCGGGGCGGGCGTCATCACATTCGCGGCCACCTCGCTCCGCAAGATCAATTTCGAGATCACCAGCTCGACCGTCACCCCGAGGATCGCCGAGTTCGAGACGTACGCCTCGGGCGCGACCACGCCGCCGCCGACCACCGGGCCCACCACCCCGCCGCCCACCACCGGGCCGACCACGCCGCCACCGACCACCCCGCCGCCGTCGAGCGGCACGCTGTACGTGGCGCCGACCGGCACCGACGGCGCGGCCGGCACGCAGGCGAACCCGACCACGCTCGCCTCGGCGATCACCCGGGTCGCCGCCGGCGGCACCATCTACCTGCGCGGCGGCACCTACCGTTACACCCAGACCGTCACCATCGGTCAGGGCAACAACGGCACGTCGAGCGCGCGTAAGAGCATCTTCGCCTACCCGGGCGAGACGCCGGTCCTCAACTTCTCGGCGCAGAGCGAGGACCCGGCGAACCGCGGGCTCCAGGTGGGCGGGTCGTACTGGCACATCCGCGGCATCGTCGTCGAGCGGGCCGGGGACAACGGCATCCTGCTCGCCGGCAACAACAACATCATCGAGCGCGTGGTGACCCGCTTCAACCGGGACTCCGGGCTCCAGCTCTCGCGGCTGGTCGCCAACGCGCCCCGCGACCAGTGGCCCGCGAACAACCTGGTGGTGAGCACCGAGTCGCACGACAACGCCGACTCCGACGGTGAGGACGCCGACGGCTTCGCCCCGAAGCTGACGGTCGGCACCGGCAACGTCTTCCGCTACACCGTGTCCCACAACAACATCGACGACGGTTACGACCTCTACACCAAGAGCGACACCGGGCCCATCGGCCCGGTGACCATCGAGTCCTCCCTGGCGTACGGCAACGGCACGCTGAGCAACGGCGGCCAGGCCGGCAACGGCGACCGCAACGGCTTCAAGCTCGGCGGCGAGGACATCGGCGTTAACCACGTCGTGCGCGGCAACATCGCGTACGACAACGGCCAGCACGGGTTCACCTACAACCGCAACGTCGGCTCGATGACGGTGTCGAACAACGCCGGCATCGGCAACACCGAGCGCAACTTCAACTTCGACGGCGGCTCCTCGGTGTTCCGGAACAACACCTCGTGCGACGGTGGCGCGAACGACCGGATCGTCGGCAACTCCGACAGCTCGAACCAGTTCTTCTCCGGCAGCAACGGGTCCCGCTGCGCCCAGTACTCCGGTGCCCTCGGCTGGTCCTTCGCCTCCGACGGCCGCCTCGTGGTGACGTTCGGCGGCAAGGTGGTCACCCCGTAACGACCGGACGCCGGTGTCACCCGCGACGGTGACACCGGCGTCCGCCGGCCGCAGATCGGATACGCGTCGGCGCTCACGGCGCGCGGTCGTGCGGTGACGCGGTCGGTGGCGAGCCGAAGCGTAGCCGGTAGGCGGCGGCGAACCGGTGGGCGTCGGCCCACCCCCAGCGCCGGGCCGTCTCGGCGACGGTGCCGTCGTCGGCTGCATCCGTCCGGCGCAACTCCTGATCGGCGTGTTCGAGCCGGACCCATCGCAGGTAGGTGATCGGGGTGGTGTCGAGATGCCTGCGGAACGCCAACTGCACGGCGCGGATGGTCGTGTGGGCCGCGGCGGCGATGCCGGCGAGCGTGATGTCCCGGTCCGCGTTCTCCTCGATGAACGTGATCGCGCGACGCAGCATCCGGGGGTGGGCGTCGCGGCGGTCCGAGAACGTGGGATCGCTGAGCGTGTTGTTCGGGAAGACCGTCAGGGCGGTGGCAGCCAGCAGCCGGGCGATGCTCCCGGCAAGCAGCGGCTGCTCGGCCACCCCGAGGCCGACCGTCTCGCGGGCGTACCCGTACACGGTCTCCCACGTCTCGGCGGCGGCTGCGGAGACGGGCTGGTGGCTGGTGAACCGGACCGGCTCGGGGCGACGGCCGGGCGCGGTCTCCGCGACGCTCTCCAGCAGGACCGGGTCAAGGACCGTCGTGTGGAAGTCGGCCTTCGCGCAGTCGGCGGTGAAGCCACGCTCCGGCGACACGGGAATGAACGTGTCACCGCGGCCGTATGCGGTCTCCCCGACGCCGGCCGGGTGGTAGGCGAGCCGGCCGGAGTCGATACGGCAGATGACCAGCCGACCGAGCGCCTCGGCCTGCACGTCGAAGTGGAGGCCGAAGGTGATCTGGTCGAGTCGCGCCGACGGAGTGATCGCGGTGGCCTCCAGCCGCAACCGTGGAGAAGAGTCGCGGACGTCGACGCGGATGTCCCCGCCATAGCTGTCACGGAGGACCTGCTCGACGAGGTCGACACCGATCGCCTCGAAGACCTGTTCCATGAATGCTCCTCGGACGCACCAGCACGCGGCGCCCAAAGACGACGGCGCGCCGTACCCACCCGTGGACAACCATCATTATGCGGCAGACGCAGACCTCCACTGAGCAGGCGATGTCCCGTCGGCGCGGCGGGCTGCCCGCTCCCGTGTCGCATCCATCCCCATGCTCCTCTCCGGTGGCGGACCGGGCGGACGGCCTCCCGGTCCGTCCCCGAAGTGAGGACGCCGGGCTGTTGCGCGGGCGTATGCGTTTCCCGATACGCCCGCGAACGGTCTCGCGGGCCGGATAGCGGCCCTCGGGGACGACTTCCACAGGGATCGGCACGGCGTGTGTCCGACCGGTGCCTCGTGGTGACATGATCGCCGATGGGGTGCAGCGACGCGTCCCGGGATCCGGCACCGGCGAAAGGGGACTCATGGCGGGATCCGCGGCCGACCCTCCTCGGCGTACCCGGTTCGTGTCGTCGGAACCCGAGGAGGCGCGCGAGTTCATCAGCCGCCTCTACGGCTCGCACCTGCGGGTCGGGGGCGCGGTGAGCGGGCGCATGCGGGTCGGCTTCGACCGCCTGGAGTGCGGCGACGTCAACCTGAGCGCGGTCCGGGTCTCGGCGGACCTCGACTTCCGCATGGAGGGCGGCGAGCACATCCTCATCGGCACCGTCAGGGCCGGCCGGGTCGACTACGCGCGGGGCAGGGACAGTGCCCGCTACGGCCTGGGCGACACCTACCTCGGCAGCCTCCGGGAGGTGCGGTGGGACGCTCGGCTGTACGGGCCGGACCTCGACGTCGTCGGCCTGCCCGAATCCCTCCTGCACGAGGTCGCCGGCACCACGCCGGACCGGTCGGGCGTACCGTGGCGGCCACGCTCGTGGGAACCGCTTCCCGGATGTGCCGAGCAGTGGCGCCATGCCGCGCGCTACGTCAGGGAACTGTTCGAACAGCCGCACGTCGGCGCCGAGCCGCTCATCCTCGGCGCCGCGATGCGCATGCTGGCCGCGACCGCGCTCGCCACCTTTCCCGGCGACGTGCCGCCAGGGCCGAGCGTCGCGGACCAGCACGACGCCCACCCGGCGACGCTGCGCCGCGCGATCGCGTTCATCGAGGCCAACCCGGACGTCGATCTCGGCGTGGCCGACATCGCCCGCGCCGCCGCCGTCACCGTCCGCGCGCTCCGGCTCGCCTTCCGCCGCCATCTCGACACCACCCCGCTGGCCTACCTGCGCCGGGTTCGTCTCGACAAGGCGCGGGAGGACCTGAGCAGGGCCACCGCCGGCGACGACCGGACCGTCGCGTCGGTCGCGAGTCGCTGGGGCTTCGCCGACCTCTCCCGCTTCGTCGAGCGTTACCGCGACGAGTACGGCGAGACGCCCGGCCAGACGCTGCGGCGTTGATCCACCGGACGCCGACGTGTTGACGCGGGCGGCGGACCGGGCCAGGCTGTGGGGGCGCTCCCAACGGCGAGCTTCGATTTCCTCAGGAAGGAAGAGCTCGTGCGTCCCACCACAGCACTGCTCCCGGTCGTGCTGGCCGCCACGCTCGGCGGCCTGGCCCTACCAGGGCCCGCCCAGGCCGCCGCCGGCCCGGCGCTGGCCGTCGACACCACCGCCGACCGGCACGCGATCAGCCCGTACGTCTACGGGATGAACTTCGCCGACGAGGCGCTCGCCCGGGAGCTGCGGCTACCGGTGCACCGGTACGGCGGTAACGCCACCACCCGCTACAACTTCCGCGCCGACACCACCAACCGGGCCGCGGACTGGTACTTCGAGAACATCCCGAACGACAACGCCGATCCGGACAGCCTGCCCGACGGCTCGGAGAGCGACCGGTTCGTGGCACGGAACAAGGCCACCGGCACCGACACGATCATGACGATGCCGATGATCGGCTGGATCGCCAAGGACCGGTCCCGGGCGTGCGGCTTCAGCGTGGCGAAGTACGGCCCGCAGGAGTCCACCGACCAGTGGGCGCCCGACTGCGGCAACGGCAAGAAGCCGGACGGCAGCCTGGTCACCGGCAACGACCCGGAGGACACCAGCGTCGCCGTCGGTCCGGAGTACGCCACCGACTTCGTCACCCACCTCAAGGAGCGGTTCGGCGCCGCCGGCAGCGGCGGGGTGCGGTTCTACAACCTGGACAACGAGCCGGACCTGTGGCACTCGACCCACCGCGACGTCCGCCCGGTCGGGCTCGGCTACGACGAGCTGCGCGACCGCACCTACGCGTACGGCGCGGCGATCAAGGCGGCCGACCCGGGGGCGAAGACGCTGGGCCCGGTCGGCTGGGGCCTGAACTCGATCTTCTACTCGGGGCTGGACCAGGACACCTGCTCCCGGACCGGCTGCTGGTCGAACCCGCCGGACAAGGCCGCGCACGGCGGCCAGGACCTCGGCCCGTGGTACCTGGACCGGATGCGGGAGTACGAGCAGCAGCACGGCACCCGCGTCCTCGACTACTTCGACGTGCACCTCTACCCGCAGCAGTCCGGCGTCAGCGGGTCCGGTGCCGGGGACGCCGCCACCCAGGCGCTGCGACTGCGCTCGACCCGCCAGCTCTGGGACCCGACGTACGTGGACGAGAGCTGGATCAACCAGCCGGTCCGGTTCATCCCGCGGATGCGCGAGCTGGTCGACAAGCACTACCCGGGCACGAAGATCGCGATGACCGAGTACAGCTGGGGCGGGTACGGCTCGCTCAACGGCGCGCTGGCCCAGGCGGACGTGCTCGGCATCTTCGGCCGGGAGGGGCTCGACCTGGCCAGTCTCTGGACCGCGCCGACCGCCGACCAGCCGGTGGCCGACGCGTTCCGGATCTACCGCAACTATGACGGCAAGGGCGGCGCGTTCGGCGAGACGTCCGTCCGGGCGACCAGCGCCGACCAGGGCAAACTGGCCGTGTACGCGGCCGAGCGCACCGCCGACAAGGCGCTGACCCTGGTCGTGGTCAACAAGACCGGTGACGACCTGACCAGCCCGGTGGCCCTGACCGGTGCCTCGTCCGGCAGCGCCGAGGTCTACCGCTACAGCGCGGCGAACCTCGCCGGCGTGGTCCGGGAGGCCGACCAGCCGGTGACCGCCGGCGGCTTCACCGCCACCTTTCCGGCCAACTCGATCACCCACCTGGTGCTGCCGCGCGGCACCACGCCCGGCGACACCCAGCCGCCGACCGCCCCGGGCAAGCCGGTCGCCGGCACGGTCACCGGCGACAGCGTGGCGCTGAGCTGGGCGCCGTCCACCGACAACGTCGGCGTCACCGGCTACGACGTACACCGGGTCGACACCGCCGGCACCGTGAAGGTGGGCAGCACCACGAGCACCGCGTACACCGTGACCGGGTTGACGGCGGACACCCCGTACACCTTCGTGGTGACCGCCCGGGACGCGGCGGGCAACGTCTCGGCGGCCTCGCCCGGCCTGACCGTGCGGACCGCGCCCACCACCCCGACCGGCGGCTGCACGGTCGGCTACGCGGCGAGCAGTTGGCCGGGCGGCTTCACCGCCACCATCACCGTCAAGAACACCGGCGCCACCGCGATCGACGGCTGGAAGCTCGCCTTCGACTTCCCCACCACCGGCCAGAAGGTCGGCCAGGGCTGGTCGGCCACCTGGAAGCAGAGCGGAACGGGCGTCACCGCCGAGAACCTGGGCTGGAACGGCAGACTCGCCCCCGGCGCGTCCACCAGCATCGGCTTCAACGGCACCTGGAGCGGCACCAACCCGGCGCCGACCGCCTTCACGCTCAACGGTCAACGCTGCGGCTGACGGTCCGCGTCACTTTCCGAGCGGCGGCCGGGCCGGGGCATCGCGATGTCCCGGCCCGGCCGGTCAGTGCGGGACGGCGGCGACGATCGGCAGTCGGACGGTGAACGTGCTGCCCACGCCGAGCACACTCTCGACGGAGATGGTGCCGCCGTGCGCCTCGGCGAGCTTGCGGGCGATCGACAGGCCGAGCCCGCTCCCCCCGGTGCGGCGGGCCCGCGAGTCGTCGGCCCGCCAGAAACGCTCGAAGACCCGGGACAGGTCGGCGGGCGCGATGCCGCTCCCGGTGTCGGACACGACGATGCTCAACTGCTCCGCCCGCACCGCGCACCGCACGGTCACCGAGCCACCGGTGGCGGTGTGCCGGATCGCGTTGGCGACCACGTTGCCGACGAGCTGCCGCAGCCGGGCGCCGTCGACCGCCGTCTCACCGACGTCGGCCACGTCGAGGCCCAGCCGCACCCCGGCGGCGTCGGCCGCGCCCCGGTGCGCCTCGACGACCTGGTCCAGCAGGTCGGCCACGTCGTGCGGCTCGCGGTGCACGCGCAGCTCACCGGCGTCGGCGGCGGCCAGGTCCCGGAGGTCGTCGATGATGTGCTGGAGCAGCATCGCCTCGTCGAGCAGCAGGCTGAGCAGGTGCGCGTCGGGCTGGGCGAGACCGTCCTGGGCGGCCTCCAGCCAGCTCCGCATGGTGCTCAGCGGCGTCCGCAGCTCGTGCGCCACGTCGCTGACCATGGTCTTGCGCAGCGCCTCGATCTGCTCCCGCCGGGCGGCGAGGTCGTTGAGCGCGGTGGCCAGCAACCCGATCTCGTCACGGGTGGTCACCGGCACCCGGGCCGGCGAGTCCATCGGCTGCCGGGCGGCGTCGGTCAGCGCCCGCAGCGGTCGTACCAGCCGACGCCCGACCAGCACGGTGACCAGCACGGTGGCCGCCAGCACCGTGCCGGTCACCTCGACGATGCGGATCACGTTCGACCGGGACAGGTTGAACACCGGCTCGGTGGTGCCCTGGGCCTCGTCGGTCACGAACAGCAGCGCCGGCGGTGCCGCGTACGCCCTCAGCTGGGCGACCGACGCCTCGTGCAGGCAGGAGTCGATCCGCTCGTCGAGCCCGGCCGAGCCGCTCGGGACCGCCGTGCGGTCCGGCCTGATCGCGACCCGGTCCGGCACTCCCGCCCGGCGCAGGCAGGACTTCGTCGCGTCCCGCAGCCGCGCGATCGGCCCGGCCTCGGTCGGCAGCGGGGCGGCCAGGTCGGCCGGCAGGCAGTAGCCGACGACGTCGCGCCCGTCCGTCCCGGTCACCTGGACCGACGCCCGTCCGGTCGGGCCGACCACGACCTTTCCGTCCAGGGCGGAGTTGCGGTGGATGCACGTGAGCCACCGCCCGGCCAACTGCCGGGTGACGCCGCTCTCCCGGCTGGTCAGCACGTACGGCCCGAGGACGCGCCGGTCGATCCGGGCGGTCCCGCCGGTCAGGCCCAGGTCCACCTGCAACGGGTCGACGGTCGCCGAGGGGCGGGCCGCCCGCAGCGACGGGCCGTCCGGTGCGGAGTCGGCGATCACCTGCCGGTCCGGCGTCATCAGCGTGATCCGGCGTTCGAGCGTGCCGGCCCGCTCGGCGAGCACGGCGGCCACGCCGGACCAGTCCCGGTGGGTGGCGGCGTAGCTCACCAGCGTGTCGTAGATGTTCTTGTCGTCGGCGAGCGAACGGCCCTGGGCCTGCTGGATCGCCTGGGTGGTCGACTGGACGGCCAGCCAGGTCGTGGCCAGGATCGCGCAGACCGCCACCAGCAGGGAGGTGGCCAGCAACCGCACCACCAGGCTGCGGTGCGGCGGCACGCGTCTCACGGCGTCCCGGCGGTCAGCTTGTAGCCGACGCCGTACACGGTCAGGAGCTGCCGTGGCCGGCGCGGGTTCGCCTCAATCTTCCGGCGCAGGTTCATCACGTGCACGTCGATGGTGCGCCCGGTCGACTCCCGGTCGATGCCCCGGGTGTGCTCCAGCAGTTGGCCGCGGGTGAACACCCGGCCGGGCTGGCGGATCATCGCCGCCAGGATGGCGAACTCACCGGCGGTGCAGTCGACCGGGACACCGCCGGCGGTCACCGTGTGCCGGGGCTCGTCGACCGTGAGGCGGCCGACCCGGAGCACCGGTGAGTGCCGGGCCGTCGCGGGGACGCGGCGCAGCAGCGTCCGGACCCGGGCCACCAGTTCCCGGGGGCTGAACGGCTTGGTCATGTAGTCGTCGGCGCCGAGGTCGAGGCCGCGCAGCAGGTCGTCCTCACTCGACCGGGCGGTCAGCATCAGCATCAGCACGTCCGACTCCTGCCGGAGGATCCGGCAGATCTGCATCCCGTCCAGCCCCGGCAGCATCACGTCGAGCAGGAGCAGGTCGAACGTCTGCTGCCGGGCCGCCCGCAGTGCCGCCTCGCCGTCGTGCACGACCGTCGCCTCGTGACCCTCCGCGGTGAGGTAGCGGCGCAGCGCCTCGGCCTGCCGCCGATCGTCCTCCGCGAGCATCACCCGTGCGCACATGGTGGGGACTATAGGTGAGCCGCGGGGTCGCGAATCCGTGGAAAAGGTCATGCCCGGACCTGACAGGATCCTGATGATCCCGGGTCACGATCGGCGCCATGCCACTGACCCGAACGGTGCCGCCGGCGGACGCCGAAACCCAGGTCATCCCGCTCGTCGGCAGGGAACCGGCACCGCGCCGCCGCTACCTGACGAGGGCGGTGGTCCCCGCGGTCGTCGTCGCCGGACTGCTCGCCGCGGCCGTCGTCGTCTGGTCCGGCCGGGACACCGGCCCGGCGTCGACAGCGGACGAACCGGCAGGCGTACGGAGCGTCGCGGTGGTGAAGCAGGACATGTCGACGTCGCAGTCGCTGCCCGGCACGCTCGGCTTCGGCGCCGCCCGACTGCTCAAGGGCGGCCGGAGCGGCACCGTGACGTGGCTGCCCGCCGCGGGCGCGTCGGTGCGGCGCGGCCAGCAGCTCTACCGGGTCGACGACCGGCCCGTGCCGCTCTTCTACGGCGGGATGCCGCTGTTCCGCCCGCTGCGCGACCTCGGCACGGTCGGCCGGGACGTGCGGATCGTCGCGGACAACCTGCACGCCCTCGGCTACGACGTCGGTGACCGGCCGACGTCCGGCGCCCGGCCGGCCCGGTCGTCGTCCACGCCCGCTCCGGCGGCGCCGGTGGCCAGGGACGAGAGCGTGCTGACCGCCGCGTTGCGGGACGCGGTCAAGCGCTGGCAGCACGATCTGGGGGTGCCGGCGACCGGCACGGTCGAGGCCGGGGACGTGGTGGTGCTCGTCGGCGCGGTCCGGGTCGACTCCGTCGCCGCCCAGCCGGGCGACAGCGCGGACGCCCCGCTGCTGTCGGTCACCCGGACCTCGAAGGTCGTCACCGTGGAGGCGAACGTCGGCGACGCGGCCTCGATCGCGCCGGGCGACGCGGTCACCGTGCACCTGCCCGACGAGAGCACGATCGGCGGACGGGTCACCGCGGTCGGCCAGGCGGTGAAGGCGGCGGAGGGCGATGCCGGCACCGGCGGCCCGCCCACCGTCACCGTGACGATCGCGGTGCGGGGTTCCGCCGCCACGGCCCGGATCAGCGTCGCCGACGTGCGGGTCGACTTCGCCGCCGAGATCCACGAAGGCGTCCTCGTCGTCCCGGTCGGCGCGTTGCTCGCGCTCAGCGAGGGCGGCTACGGCGTCCAGGTCTCCGGCGGGGATCTGGTCCCGGTCGAGACCGGGCTCTTCGCCCAGGGGCTCGTCGAGGTCAGGGGCGACGGTCTCCGCGCGGGGACCCCGGTGGTGACCACCTCGTGACCCCGGTGCTCTCGGCGCGCGACGTCGGCATGCGCTACCCCGGCGGCGTCGAGGCGTTGCGGGGGGTCTCGCTGGACATCACCGAGGGTGAACTGGTCGCCATCGTCGGGCCGTCCGGCTCCGGCAAGTCGACCCTGCTCAACCTCATGGGCACCCTGGACCGGCCCACCTCCGGCACGATCTCGATCGCCGGGCAGGACGTGGCCGGGCTCTCCGACCGCCGGCTCTCCGCCCTGCGTGGCCGCTGGCTCGGCTTCGTCTTCCAGCAGTTCCATCTCGCCGCCGGCCTCACCGCCGCCGAGAACGTGGCCACCGGCCTGCTCTACGCCGGGGTCCCGCGCCGCCGCCGTCGGCCGCTCGCGCTCGAGGCACTCGACCGGGTCGGCCTGACCCACCGTGTCGACCACCGTCCGGCGCAGCTCTCCGGCGGCGAGCGCCAACGTGTCGCCATCGCCCGGGCGCTCGTCAACGGCCCCGCCCTCGTGCTGGCCGACGAACCCACCGGCGCACTGGACACCGACAACGGGCGTGCCGTGCTCCGCCTGCTGCGCCGGCTCAACGAGGAGGGCACCACCATCGCCGTCATCACGCACGACAACGAGATCGCCGCCGACCTTCCCCGCCGCGTCGAGCTGCGTGACGGCCGGCTGGTGCGCGACACGGCGGTGGTCCGATGATTCGCCGGGTCCGGCTCTCCCCGCTCGACCTGCTCGACGTCGGGCTGCTCGGCATCCGTACCCGCCGGGCACGGGCCGCGTTCTCGGCGTTGGGCATCGCGATCGGCATCGCCACCACGGTGCTCGTCACCGGCGTACCGGCCTCCGGCCAGGCGGCGCTACTGCGCGAGCTGTCCGCGCTCGGCACCGACCACCTCCAGGCGCGGGCGCAGTCCGACCCGGACTCGCCGGCGGAGTTCCCCGAGGAGTCCGTGGCGATGGTCGGGCGCATCGGGCCGGTCACCGTGGCGAGCGCGGTCGCGAACACCCACGCGCTCGTACGTCGCAACGACCGCACCGACGCCGGCGACGGTTCCGGCCTGACCGTGCTCGCCGCCCGCCCGGACCTGCTGCGGGCGGTCGACGGGAAGGTGCGCTCCGGGCGGTGGCTCGACGCGGTCACGGAACGGTTCCCGACCGTGGTGCTCGGCTCCGTCGCCGCCACCCGACTGGGCTTCGCGGACCTGCCCGCCACCGGCGGTCCCGGTCCGTCGGTGTTCATCGGCGACCGGTGGTTCACCGTCGTCGGCATCCTCGCCCGGACGCCGCTCTCGCCGGACCTCGACCGCTCGGTTCTGGTCGGCTGGGAGGCGGCCCGTGACCACCTGCGCTTCGACGGGCATCCCACGGTCATCTACCTGCGGTGCCGGGAGTCGGCTGTGGAGGCCGTCCGGGAGGTCCTGCCGGCCACCATCTCGCCGGTCCGACCCGGGCAGGTGGTGGTGACCCGCCCGTCGGACGCGCTCGCCGCGAAGCGGGCCACCGAGAGCAACTTCGCCACGCTGTTCCTCGGCCTGGCCGCGATCGCGTTGCTTGTCGGTGGGATCGGTGTGGCCAACACGATGGTGGTCTCGGTGCTGGAACGGCGTACCGAGATCGGCCTGCGCCGCGCGCTCGGCGCGCACCGTGGCCAGATCCGCGCCCAGTTCCTCACCGAGTCCGCCGCGTTGGCCGCGCTCGGCGGGGTCGCCGGGACGCTGATCGGCACGGTCGCGACCGCCGGTTACGCGACCTGGCAGGGCTGGCCGGTGGTGGTCTCGGTGCCGGCGACGCTCGCCGGGCTCGGTGGTGCCGTCGTGGTCGGTGTGCTCGCCGGTGTCTATCCGTCGATCCGGGCGTCCCGTCTCACGCCGACCGAGGCGCTCGCCTCGACCTGAGACGTGCCGGCGCACGCGGGAGGCGCCGCCCGGTGCGGGTGGCGCCTCCGGGCCGGGCGGCTACTTCCGCTTGGCGGCGACCTCACGCTCACACTCGGGCGAGAACCTCATGCCCTTCGAGATCGATTCCGCGTCGTTGTGCTCGCCGCCGAGCGACCAGCCCGGGCCGTCGGTGCTGACCTCGACGTACCGGACGCCCTTCTCCTTGAGGCAGGCGACGACGTCGCGGGCGAAGTCCTTCGCCTCCGGGTTGGCCGGGTCGAGGTCCCAGGGCGGCAGTGGCAGCAGGTTCCCGCAGGCCTTGTTCGCGGCGCCGATCGGGCCCGAGGTGACACCCTCGGCCCGGGTCCTCCTGATGTCGACGCCGTGCTCGGTCATGCACTTCTCGTACGGCGCGTAGCGGGCCTGCGTGTCCTCGTCGGTGTCGTCGAGACGGGCGCGGGGCCGCTTGTCGGTCGGCGGCGCCGGGGTCGTGGCGGCGGGCGTGGCGGTGCGGAGCGTGGCCACGTCCGGCTTGCCGGCGTCGGCCCGGTCGTCTCCGGTGGCCGAGCACCCGCTGCCGCTGATCGTGACGGCCAGCACCAGCGCGGCCATCGAATGCTTCCTCATCGTGACGCCTTCCTGTCGGGGCCCGCGGCGCGGTGCCCACCAGCGAGGCTCAGGATCACCGCGGACTGTCAGGAAGCTGTTCGCGTCTCGTCACGGAGTCGCTGTCGCGACCGAATGATGCGTAAACGTCGATGTTAGCGCCATCATTACCGCGGCCGGGGTCGGCCGGAGTGTCGAGAGGCGGCGCGCACCTGCGTGGGAAGGCGCTCCGGCCACCGCCGATGGATGCTTCGAGGAAGTTACGACTTGACGAACGTTCTGTTATCGCCCACATTCGATGGTCAAGGACGAGGCTGGGGTTGACCGGGGCGGGTCCGCCTTGTCGGGACTGGCGTGCGCGACGCGTGGGCCACGTCTTGTTAGCGCTAACACCCTGGCGGCGTACGTCCGGGTTTCGGCCATCGAGGAGGATCATGTTCGGCTTTGGTAGGTCCCCATCCGTCGCCCCGCCGAGTCGACGGCGGCGATGGTTGCCGCGCGTCGTCGCGGCCGGTGTGACGGCCGTGCTGGCCGGCGTCGGCGCGGCGGCCGTGGTGTCGTCCCCCGCCGCCGCGGCAACGGTCGACACCAGCGCCTGGTACGTGCTGGTGAACCGCAACAGCGGCAAGGCCCTGGACGTCTACAACCTGGCCACGACCGACGGCGCGCGGATCGTGCAGTGGGCGCGCAACAACGGTAACCAGCAGCAGTGGCAGTTCGTGGACTCGGGCGGTGGCTACTACCGGCTGCGGTCCCGGCTGTCCGGCAAGGTGCTGGACGTCTACAACTTCTCCACCGCCAACTCCGCCAACATCGTGCAGTGGTCCGACGCCAACGGGACCAACCAGCAGTTCCGGCTCGCCGACTCCGACAGCGGCTACGTCCGGCTGATCAACCGGAACAGCAACAAGGCGGTGGAGGTGCAGGGAGCGTCGACCGCCGACGGCGGCAGCATCGTCCAGTACGACGACTGGAACGGCAGCAACCAGCAGTGGCAGCTCGCCCGCGTCGACGGCGGGGGCACCCCCACCACGCCGCCGCCGAGCGGCACCTGCAACCTCCCGTCGACGTACCGGTGGTCGTCGACCGGCGCGCTGGCGCAGCCGAAGTCCGGCTGGGCGTCGCTGAAGGACTTCACCGTCGCCCCTTACCAGGGCAAGCACCTGGTGTACGCGACCACGCACGACTTCGGCTCGTCGTGGGGCTCGATGAACTTCAGCCCGTTCACGAACTGGTCGGAGATGGCCTCGGCCAGCCAGAACGGCATGTCGCAGGGCACCGTCGCGCCGACGCTGTTCTACTTCGCCCCGCGCAACATCTGGGTACTGACCTACCAGTGGGGCGGCACGGCCTTCTCCTACAAGACCTCCACCAACCCGACCAACCCCAACGGGTGGTCCTCGGCGCAGCCACTGTTCACCGGCAGCATCTCCGGCTCCGGCACCGGCCCGATCGACCAGACGATCATCGGTGACGACCAGAACATGTACCTCTT